>NZ_AP019007.1:3197560-3517316 GCF_009176645.1 Enterobacter oligotrophicus | reverse complement strand
CACCAGCGCGGCAGGCGTTGCGTCCTGAAGTTCCGCAGTAGAGACGTTGCCGGTAGCCAGCCCCGCGGCTTTTGCCATTTCAAGGAGGGTTGGGTGCTCTTTTTCATGGATATCCACACCCAGCGCGCCATTGTAGGTTTTCACGCCGGTAGACCACGCCGTTGCAGACGCGGCGGAATCCGTTACGTAATCCGGTTTACCGGTTTTTTTATCCAGCGCGTAATGGGTATATTGTCCGGTCAGCGGTAACGCATCAATGCCTTTAAAGAAGCCACCAGCCCCTTCAGCATAATTTCGGGCGGCCGTAATTTCGGAATCCCCCATACCGTCGCCAATCAGCAGAATGATATTTTTAGCCGGTTTGTCATTCAGCGACGCGCGAATAGCCGCGGTTTGATCGTCCGACAGTCGACGTGCGCCGCCAGGCTGGGTGATATCGCCCTGCGCAGCACGATTATCCAGAACATGGGTATTCGTGGTATCAGCATGAATAACAGGGACAAATAACAGGGGAAGTAATGCGATGAAAAGTGCGCTCTGTTTCAATTTATTTTCTCCATGTATAAATACAGAAAAATAAAAACAGAGCGACTATAGGCAACCTGCATGACATTTCTATGACATGCTGTTATGTCCGGTGACCGCTTAGCTGCGAGGGTGCCTTAACAGCTTTTTTACGTATTGATTCAGCATCTCAGCATCCTGGACGGGCACCTGGGAGTCAGGGCGGGCGCTATCCAGCGCACCTTCGATACTGGTGATTAACGCCTGTTGATCCTGTTGGGTCATATGCCTTAATAACGCGGTGACCACAATTTCCAGCGCTTCAACCTGGGCCACCAGTTCTTTTGACTCTTCTTCCTTTTGTGCAAGTTTGACCAGCAATTCCGCAATGAGATTTTTCATCGTGCTATTTCCTTATGTGATTTCACCTGAAATTAGCACTCCAGATGAATTATGCAAAGAGGAGAAAAGTATTATCTTATGCAAAAGTGACGTTACGCCGAAAATAGGTGAATTGATTTTTCAGCGAAACGTTTTTCTATAAAAATAGCCACCTTTCTTTATGTAAAAATGTGGCTACCATAAGAATATATAATACATCGTTAGCGATTAGCGTGTTGATTTGGCCTCTGCTAGCTGTCTGCGGTGACGTAACGCCATCGCCAGCTGTATGATATTCAGTAATACCACAACGGCCGTAGCGGCAAATACCCAGCGGAAGCCCGCCATCGCAGAAACCGAGGCACCAATCAGCGGACCGGCAACGTTACCCAAATACATAAAGGACTGGTTGTAGCCAAAAATACGGCCAGTAACCTGGTCGCTGGAATACTTCACCAGCAATGTTTGTACCGCTGGCAGCATCGCGCCATCGGCAAAGCCCAGCAGGAAGCGCAGCACGCCAAGCTGAAGCGGCGAAGTGACAAACGACATCGCGAAAAAGAGCACCACGGCAAAAATCAGCGTCGCCATCAGGATACGCGCCGTGCCGATCCTGTCACCCAGCTTTCCCAGTCGCGGCGCGGATATGAGCGCCGATACCCCAGGCACGGCGGCAATCATCCCGCTGAGAAAAGCAATGTTGTTGCTGTCTGGTGCCATCGACTTGATAAACAATGCCAGAATCGGCCCGACTGAGCCGTTACACAGCTGGATCACCATGGTGGTGACAAAGAGGCTTATCATCAGGCCGGGATACGGCAGCGAAGCGAATACCGCCTTGCCGCTCAGACGCTCAGACTTACTAACGGCAGGACGCCCCCCTTCTTTGATCAGAAAGAGCGTGACCAGAAAACTGACCACCAGCAGCACGGCAGTAATGAAAAATACCGCGCGCAGGCCCACGTGGTCTGCCAGGAAGCCCCCCATAAGCGGGCCGCCAATCACCCCGCTGATCTGCGCCGTAGAAAGCGTACTGAGTGCCCAGCCACTGCGCTCACGCGGCACCTGTGATGCCACCAGCGCCATCGCGTTGGGAATATAACCGGATGTCAGCCCCATGATTGCCCGCAGAATAAACAGCTGCCAGACATTGGTGGCAAAGGCCTGCAGCAGTATCGCTATCGCCATCCCCAACGATGCGCGTAGCAGCATCAGCTTGCGCCCTTTGCGATCCGCCAGGCTGCCCCACATCGGTGACACAATGGCGGACACCAGAAACGTCACGCTAAACGTCAGACCTGACCACATAGAGAGCGCTTCATGCGATGAGACGCCAAGCTGGGCAACGTACAGCGGCAGGAACGGTAAAATCTGGCTAATGGCGAGTCCGGTAAAGAAACAGCCGAACCAGACCGAGATGAGGTTAACTTTCCAGGATTCCATAACAGAGGCAGTCTTCATTTTCAGGCGAATTCGCCGACAGATTAGCAAGTTACGTTCTTTCACGTAGCGCCAGAGATGCGGCTTTGACGACTTTAGTGTTTTATCTTCCCAGTCATCATATCTGTGAAATATGTCACAAAGCATCCATTTCCTGGCGGAATATTATGCTTCAGCGGCATAGCCCGAAACCACGCATCCCCAGATGAAAATGGTTAGCATGTGCCGCGTTATAGTCCGGCCCCAGGCCGTTACCGTAATATCCGCAACTTGCTGCCAGCATCGCCTTAAGCCACGGCTGTGTTTTCACCGCCGTCCAGCCCTTTAATACGGTAACCCGCTGGCCGTTAGCCAGCCGAAAAGCGCTGATATCCAGCGCCTCTGCCGTTGCATGTTCACTGCGTCGCGCATCCGGGCGGTGGTAGATGTTACGACAGGCGAAACTTCCCAGGTGTTCAATACGCACCAGTTCGCTCCCTGTGTAGGTTTTCGTGAGTGGCCGGGCTTGCTGGCTGACAAACAGCGCAGAACTGAGCGCGAGCGGGCAGCTCGCCAGGAAACTGCTGTTCAGGCTGACCGGGCCGAAATCGCGCACTCGCACCACGTTGCGGAGTGGACACTCCCCGGTCGTATCAGCGACCGCTTGCGTGCGAATAAGCTGTCTTTGATTGGCCTCCGAGAGCAGGCTTTCGCACGCCTGAGGCGTTAAGCGCCGAAGTTTAAACTGGGTAATTTTCCCCGGAGGGTCGTCAAGCGTTAGTAGCATGAAAGGGTTGTAGTGAGACGGCAACCAGCGGTAACCCACCGTTGCTACTGCCACAATGATGACAATTGTCAGCAGACCTTTTCCTCTCACGCGCCCCCCTCTGCATCCCCCAAAACATTATGGCAGAAGGCCGCGAAACCCGCAGGGCATCGTGGTATGTTATTGGCTTTTCGTCAGACTGGAAGAGAGTGAAATGGCAAAGCAGCGGGTTGGGATTGTCTTTGGGGGAAAATCAGCAGAGCACGAGGTGTCATTGCAATCGGCAAAGAATATTGTCGATGCAATTGATAAAACCCGATTTGAGGTGCTGCTGCTGGGCATTGATAAACAAGGCCAGTGGCATGTCAACGATGCCAGCCAGTATCTGCTAAATGCTGACGATCCGGCACATATCGCACTTAATCCATCGGAAATCAGTGTTGCTACCGTACCCGGCGTCGCGCAGGGGCAGTTTATCGACACCGGTAACGCCCAGGCTCTGGCACAAATCGATGTGGTGTTCCCGATCGTCCACGGCACGCTGGGCGAAGACGGTTCGTTGCAGGGCATGCTGCGCATGGCTAATCTGCCGTTTGTCGGTTCCGATGTGTTGGGCTCCGCCGCCTGCATGGATAAAGACGTCACCAAACGCCTGCTGCGCGATGCCGGGCTGAATATTGCACCCTTTGTCACGCTCACCCGCGCCAACCGCGACAAGTACAGCTTCTCACAGCTTCAGGCACAGCTGGGGCTGCCGCTGTTCGTCAAACCCGCGAACCAGGGCTCTTCAGTCGGTGTCAGCAAAGTGACAAGCGAAACGCAGTTCACCGAAGCCGTTCGTCTGGCGTTCGAGTTTGACCATAAAGTAGTGGTCGAACAGGGTATTAAAGGCCGTGAAATCGAGTGCGCCGTACTGGGAAATGATTTCCCACAGGCGAGCACCTGCGGGGAAGTGGTGTTGAACAGTGACTTCTACTCTTACGACACCAAATACATTGATGATAAAGGAGCGCAGGTGGTGGTGCCTGCGGATCTGGACCCGGCCGTTAACGATAAGATCCGCGCGATCGCCATTGAAGCCTATCAGGCACTAGGCTGCTGCGGTATGGCGCGTGTCGACGTGTTCCTGACGGCGGAAAACGACGTGGTGATTAACGAAATCAACACGCTACCGGGTTTCACCAACATCAGCATGTACCCGAAACTGTGGCAGGCCAGCGGAATTAGCTACCCTGAGCTGATCACCCGCCTGATCGAACTGGCGCTGGAGCGTCATGCTGCGGACAGCGCCCTCAAAAGTTCCGTCAACGGTTAATCGACTTTCTTCACCGTTTCCGTCTCATCCGCTGTCGCCTCTTCAGGGCGGCGGCGGATAATAAACCCGGCGAGCCAGAAACTGATCACCCACGTCACCAGCCCAACCGCGTAGGTTTGCCAGCCTTTCGCTTCAAACCCCAGCAGCCCCACAACACCGTTAAAAATAAAAATCAGCCCAATAGCAAAGGCATAGTAGTGCCAGTCACGGCGTAGTTTGGAAGTGAGCTTCATGACAACTCCGGCAGAAAAAAAACTATCTTCTCACAGTTTAACCAGCCGGTCTGTGGCAAATGCGGAAATTCTGAAATGCAATAATGTTTCACTTAAGTTAAATAATTGTGATGCGATGCAGAATTCAACAATCCAGGAGTAATCCCTGGGATAAATTACCACGATTCTGATATTGACAAATGCTATGACCTGTCAAACTCACCCTGTACGACGCGTATTAAACAGAGTGATATTTCGGGAGGTCTTTATGGCTGATTTTACATTGTCGAAACCAATTTTTGGTGGCAAACAACCCAAAACCTCCACGGCAGGTAATCTCGCCTATGCCCTGTTTGTTCTTTTCTGCTTCTGGGCTGGGTCACAGTTTCTGAATATGCTGGTTCATGCGCCTGGCGTTTATGAACATTTGATGCAGGTTCAGGATACCGGCCGACCACGCGTTGAGATCGGTTTTGGCGTAAGCACGATATTCGGGCTGATTCCTTTCCTTGCGGGCTGCATGATTCTGGGTGCGATAGCGCTTGTACTGCGCTGGCGTCGTCATCACTGATTAGCGCCCCATACAGCGAGCCCGGCGATCATCCACACGTTTCGCAAACCAGGCAGTGGTAAGATTACGTGTGATCTTCGGGCTCTCAAGCTGAATCCCTGGCAACATGGCTTTTGGTAACGCTTTCCCGCTTTTCTGCTCCGCAAGTTTAAAGACCTGCTGATACAAATCCGTTTTCTCGAACGCCAGACTGTCACCCTTCTCAAGCTGACGGCGAATATCGTCGTTGCTCATTCCTAACGTCGCGGACAGTTTCCGCACCGCCAGTTCTGTCTTGCCCGCCGCGTGGCTACCGTAGGCAATCAGATCGCCATCCAGCGCCAGCTTCACGCCACTTGCACGGCTTACCGCATTCTGGAATGCCGCATTTCGACTGGCATACCAACCCGCGTTAAAGTCCGCAAAGCGGTACAGCGGCTCATCGTAATTCGCCGGGTAGTTCAGAAGGTGATATGTGCCGAACCATAATCCGCCACGCAGAGAGAAGACTTCCTGGCGAACGGTTCCGTCGATGTTCCACGGGTACCCGTCGGTATGTTTTTCCGCAAACGCAATGCTGACCTGCATCGGGCCACCGGTATGTACAGGGTTAAGCGAGCCAAACAGCGTCTGCCCCATCGGTACCATGTTAATAAAATCATCAAAAATGGCGCTCAGCTGTTTCTCTGTCTTTACCGTATCCAGCCGTTCGCTGTAGCTTTTGCCATTCGGCGAGGTAATTTTGAGGGCGGTATGCACCAGGAAAACCGGAATATGCATCGATTCGGCACGGCGGTCGATCTCTTTCCAGGCGATTTTGTTCAGCCCAGGCACTACCGGGTCTGACTGGTACATAGATTCCTGCTGCGCGACGGCCAGCACCGAGCAGATATTCTGCTCGGTAGGGGCAATCTTCTGGCTTTCAAACGTCTTTGCCAGCGCATCGGCCCACGCATTGCGATCCTTCACGCTGGCAGGCATTTTTTGCCGCACGACGCTCGCCACATCAACGGGCTTCTCACCTTTTTTAAGCGGTGCAGCCCCTTTTTCGGCACAGCCCGCCAGCACAAAAGCGGCGAACAAAGACAGCGGTAACGCGCGCGGCACGGCAAATGGCATAGCAACTCCCTGTATTAGCTAAAGGTATTGGTCACTTCCTGCAGATCTTTATCGTCCAGTTCGCGCTCAAAACTGCGCAAACGTTTATAGATGGACATCAGTTCCACCAGCGTGGTCCAGGAGCTGATCAAATACTGGAACGAGCCACGCACCTGACCAAAGACGTTAGTGATTTGCGTCATCAGACCGAGCGTAATCGTACCCGCAACAATCGACGGGAACAGCAGGAACAAGCCGAAAACGTTATCAACCTGCAGATACAGAATGCGCGCAATATTGAAATACATGTAATGGAAATAGAGGCGGAAATAGTTACGACGCACAGCACCAAACAGCTCGCGCACGGTTGGCGGCGATGCACGGCTGGCATCATCTTCGCCGTAAACCAGTTCTTTACGATACGCCGCTTCTACACGCTGGTTTTTGAACTCCAGGCCCGGCAGCTTGATACCCACCACGGCCAGCAGCCCTGTCCCCATCAGTGACCAGACTATCGCCGCGATCACCAGCCCATAAGGGAGGTGACCGACAATCGGCAGGTCTGGCACATGCGCCGAAAGCGTCACCAGCACCGGCAGGAAGGCGATCAAGGTCATAATGGCGTTGATAAAGCTCACCCCCATATCTTCGAGCGTGGAGGCAAATCGCATGGTATCTTCCTGCACACGCTGTGCAGCACCTTCGATATGGCGCAGGTGCTGCCAGTGCGCCATATAGTGTTCGTTCATCGCGGTGCGCCAGCGGAACACGTAGTGGCTGACGAAGAAATTGTTCATCACGCCGATTATCACCGCGATAAGAGCGATACCGAGGAAGATCCCAACTTCGTGATAAAACTGATTGATGGTCACCTTGTGCGGTGAACTCAGTGCGGTCTGGATCAGATCGTAGAACGGCGCATACCAGGCGTTAACTGCCACACCCACTTCCACGAGGAACCAGGTGACAAAGATAATCAGCGACGTGCCCAGAATCGACCAGTATTGCCAGCGGTGCGGAGAATAGACAAACCAGAACAAGGCAAACAGCCCCACGCACACCACGTAATAGGCATAAAACAGCAGATAGCTCATCGACCAGAAACGCGCCGCGCTGATCGGTACATCGCCCGTTGCGCCCGTGATATGCGCCAGCCATGCGCCGCCGCCCGCCTGCCAGAAAATGACAGCAATCAGTGCCCAAATAAACGCCGACAGGAAAAAGGGCCCCGGCTTTGGGAAAAAAGACTTAAACATAATGCTTCCTTCTTGTTGTTATGGCTCTTGCTGTGCTCAACACATCACCACACGAAAATCTCACCTGAACCCACCTGTGGCGCAGGCAAAAAGGTCAGACCCGTGGGTTTATTATTAGTTCGCTTTCCATTTTTCGAGAATTGTTTCGGTGCGTTTCACCGAAGGCGGGTTAGCCGGGGCAATGAAGTTACGCCAGACATCGTTGTAGTGCGCAATCAGCACCTGAGCCTCCGCTGCCGGGCGATTAGCAGTCGTGTGGGCATCTTCCGCAACCGTGATGTGATAGCCCCGGCTGACACCGTTTTTAAAGGTGGCATCGACGCAGTAATCCGTCGCGCAGCCACACATCACAAACGCACGGATACCCTGTTCGCGCAATAACGCCTCAAGCGTCGTGTTGTAAAAGGCATCGCAGGCGGTCTTCGTGACGTAAAACGCACCTGCTGGCTGGTTTAGCTCAGGAAGTAATGCAAACCCGTTGCTGCCCTCCTCCAGCCCGCCAGCCTCAGTATGTTGAATGAAAATCACCTGCTCAGCAGCCTGGGTAAGCTGATTGATCAGAGAGACACATTTCTCGCGCTGATGACGTGGCGTCTCAAACACCCCGTTCTGCATATCAACCACCATAACCACACGCTTTTCAGACATACCGTTCTCCGCAAGAATGAGTAATACGAGTGCGTATCATAAGCCCGATGTCAAAAAATGGGAGCCAGGCCGCAAGGAAATTGTTCTTATTTACCCATGGTTACGTTTTTCCCGCTATCGTTATGCTATTCGGGCCATTGCGCCGTGCGGTTTAGTAGTATAAATACCTCTTACTTTCCTTATTTACTTGATGGATGCTTTTCGTTGAAACGTTGTCTGCTCTCTTTTGCCGCGCTGTGTGCGGTGAACCTGACCACCGCCCAGGCTGCCCAGCCGCTGACGGCCCCCGTCCTGGCCTCTGACATTGCCGATCGCTATGCGAATCTTATCTACTACGGTAGCGGTGCGACGGGAATGGCGCTGGTGGTCATCGATGGAAACCAGCGTGTATTTCGGAGCTTTGGCGAAACGCGTCCTGGAAATAACGTCCATCCGCAGCTGGATTCGGTGATCCGTATTGCTTCCATCACCAAGCTCATGACCAGCGAAATGCTGGTGAAACTGCTCGACCAGGGTGTGGTAAAACTGGACGATCCGCTCAGCAAATACGCCCCGCCAGGCGCACGCGTTCCGACCTATCAGGGTACACCGATAACGCTGGTCAATCTTGCAACCCATACCAGCGCGCTGCCGCGTGAGCAACCCGGTGGTGCAGCGCATCGCCCGGTTTTTGTCTGGCCAACCCGCGAACAGCGATGGAGCTACCTGAGTACCGCCACGCTGAAAGCCGCACCGGGATCGCAGGCATCCTATTCCAACCTGGCGTTTGATCTGCTGGCTGATGCGCTCTCAACCGCATCCGGGAAGCCGTATACCCAGCTATTTGAGGAAAAGATTACCCGTCCGCTAGGTATGAAAGACACCACCTTTACCCCCTCTCCCGATCAGTGCAAACGCCTGATGGTGGCAGAAAAAGGGGCCAGCCCGTGTAATAACACGCTGGCGGCTATCGGGAGCGGCGGCGTTTACTCCACGCCAGGCGACATGATGCGCTGGATGCAGCAATTCCTCTCCTCGGATTTTTACGCGCGCAGCAACCAGGCCGACCGTATGCAGACGCTGATCTACCAGCGTGCCCAGTTGCGCCGCGTAGTGGGAATGGACGTGCCGGGTAAAGCCGATGCCCTCGGCATGGGCTGGGTGTATATGGCACCGAAAGAGGGTCGTCCGGGGATTATCCAGAAGACCGGCGGCGGCGGCGGGTTCATCACGTATATGGCAATGATCCCGCAGTCCAACGTCGGGGCTTTCGTCGTCGTGACTCGCTCCCCGAACACGCGCTTCGTCAATATGAGCGACGGAATCAATAACCTGGTCGCTGAACTGAGCGCCAATAAAGCACAGGTGCTTACGGCGTCAGTACAGCCTTAATATTCCGCGGGCAAACGGTTAATACTGATCAGTTTGCCCCGGCTCATATTAATATAATTACCCTGGCGCAGCGCAGCCAGAACTTCTGCCACCACAGAACGTGAAATACGCGTGCTTCGCTGAATATGATTCATGACACCAATTTTTGAGCGAAGCGTATCATCCCATTCGGCCATATTTATCAGCATTGCACGGATCTGGCTGTAAGAGTTATTTCCCACCAGCTGCATATCGCGTTTCCCCAGGATGTGATTAATCCACGACAGCCAACAAAAGGCATCCTGCCAAAGATATTCTTGCTGAATAAGTTGTCGTGCGGTAGAGGCCGATAAATAAAATCCTGTGCAGGGTGTTTGTGCGACCATGACATATTCATGATGAATTTCATTCATTCCCGCCGTCAGGCCATAAATATAAGGTGCTTTTGCAATACCAACAAGGAGCTCATCTGATTTTCGAAGAATTGCAACAATCCCTGTTTGTATAAAGAATGTGTGGGGCCCATCACCAAAAGTGCTGTTTGAAATTAATTGCTGCGGTGCGGTCTTAAATGGAGTACTGGCGGCTTTCAGACACTGTTCGAGCCGGCTTAATTCAGAAAGCGGTTTCGCATCAACGTTCATGCAGACCTCAAGTCATCTGTATCTGTCGGTTCTATATTATTTTCTTACGCTATATATAAAAAAGCAGGGGATAAATCCCCTGCTTTTATGCATTACCAGGTATATTTCACACCCAGATTGGCACCCCAGTTCTGGTCAACGTCACCGCCGCCCAGATAAGTGGCATCCGTATATGCACTGAAGTTTTTGGTGAAGCTAAACTGCGTTCCCAGCCCCACGCGCACCGCAGACCCTTCCACACCATTATCAATGCTGTCGCCGTTCACATCAGCATTGTTGTCGGCATCGTCATAGACATACGCCAGCTTGAAGTAAGGTGTCAGCGCCTGATCGCCACCGTAGTTGAAGGTGTAACCCGCATCGACACCAAGCTCATAACGCAGGCTGTCGTATGACTGGCCATCGATACGCATGTCGTTGCTCAGTTGATAATCATCGCCAGACTGGAACAGACCAGACACCGCCGCGTAAGGCGTTACGTAGCCAGACAGGTTTGGTTTCCAGTCATAGCCCAGCTTCATGCCAAAGCCTACAGCGTCAGTTGTCGTGTTACCGTCAACATACTGGCCGTTGCTCATAGTGGCGGAGAGATCGTTGTTGAAGCGGCTGTAGCTCAGGGAGCTGTCGAGGAAAACGTCATTAGCGAATTTCGCCGATGCGTAGATCATCGCAGTCTGGCTATCCTGATCGACCTGACCCGTACGGTCGCTGATATCGCCTTTCGCAAAGCCTGCCGCACCACCGACAATCCATTTGGCATTGTTGCCGTCAATCTGGGTATCCAGGCCAACCATAATGCCGCTAACATCCTGATCGTAGCTCACCACGCCATTATCTGCGTCGAAGTTACCACCGAAGTAGCTCACCCACGCGCCGCCATTATCTGCCAGGCCATGACGGCTGTTGGTCAGACGCGCACCGACGGAATCCTGCTGCAGATCCCAGATATTGGTGTTTGCAGAAGGAATACTCAGCGCCATGTTGGCGTAATCAGTCAGGGATTTCTGCTGCAGAACAACGGTGTCGCCTTTCTGCTGCGCCTGATAGGTATAGGCCCCTAAATCAGCTTTGTTTGCAGCGGTGAAGCTGGCTGCGGTATCCGCGTTATTATCATAAACGCGAATGATCTCTTTATTTTTGTAATCAGCAACGGAACCTGCACCGGTCGCATCGTCGATGCGCACTTTGTAGTTACCCGCCACGTCACCATTTACCGCCAGATGACCGTCAGAGTTGAGCGCAACAACGCCATAGTCGTAGTCTGCTTTGCTCTTGTCGTTGGTGATATAGCGCGCGTTGTTCAGATCGCTGTTCAGCACGTAATCACGGCTGGCTACGTTCAACACGCCACCATCGGTCAGCACCATATTGTGCGTATCGACCTGACCCAGGCCCAGCGCCAGTTCTGCGCCGTTATCCACGGTGATGGTGTTGGCATACAGTTCTGCCGTCTCTTCCGTCAGTGCCGCACGGCTACCGCTGTCCAGGTACAGGCTGTCTGTCGCCACTGCGCCAGAGTCACCGATATTCAGCGACGATGCATTGGTCAGCGTGATGCTGTCCGCCAGCAGGCCGGAGTTTTCTACGTTCACCTGCGACTGGTTGTTAACCGCCAGCGTGTCGATGTTGGACAGCTTGCGGGTATCCCATTCAGAACCGTTATCCAGCGTTACGTTGAACAGACCGCTCTGATAGACTTCTTCGCCCGCAACGTGGCCGTTGCTGTCGTAGGTGGAGTCAGGCCAGATACTGTTCGGAGAGAGTGTGTGCCAGTCTGTTTCGCTGTAGCCTTCGCCGTACATCTGTGCAGAGCCGATGGCATCAACGCTGGACTGCGCTGCCCCCACCCACTTGCTGCCGTTGGTTAAGGTAACATCCAGCTTATCGGTGTCGTCCCAGCCGTTGGTGGTTGGGTTATACACGCCATCATCGGTGGTATCGGTTGCCGGGTCGCCATTCACGTAGAAGTTGTTATCGAAGGTGCTGGAGAAAAGAATGTCGCCGGTCACCGTGGAGTGGTCGAAGGTCGCAGTGGTCTGCATCGCGTTATCCGCGTCACTGGCTACAACGATCAGCGCTGCGTCATCTGCTCCGGTCGCGTTGGTTTCGCCGTAATCGCTCGGTTTCGCCGTTTGACCATAGAATCCGCTGGTGCCCAGATCGCTGTACGCGCCGGAGGTCAGAACAGAGTCTTTCACCACCAGCGTGTCGGTAAAGACATTGCTGCTGTTGGCAATACCTTCAACGCTGTCGTACGGCGTGTTATCCAGTTCCTGATAACCCTGCAGCAGAGTAATACCGGCGATGTGGGAATTATTCTGGATAACAATATCGGATTCCACATCAAGGGTAATCGCATTGCCCAGGGCATACGTATCCAGATAATGTGCTTCGGTATTATCCCCGTTCACCACGTCATAAGCATAGTGCTCATACGTGTCGTTGATGGTGGAGTTGTCTACCGTCAGGCTAAAACGATCGTACTGTGTATGCGCAGTGCCATCAGTATCCATGCCGTCTGCACAGGTTGTGGTCATGCACTCAGAGGTGATCATGCCATTAATGGTGCTGTTAGAAATGCTCAGCGCATTCGCCCGGCCATTGACACCATCATCCAGATAATACGTTGAAATAACACCGTTCACCGTGGACTTATTAATCACCGGATAAATATCACCGTCATGGGTCGCATCCGAGTAATCCCAGTCGGCGTATCCATAATACCAGGGGCTGGATGCAGTATTATCATATCCAAAGGTATTATATGTCGTACCAGAAATATCTTTCGCATTTGCCTGAGAAGCGATAGCCAGGGTGCAGGCTAATGCAAGTTGAGATACAACCAGTTTCTTTTTCCATGTTTGCATTGGGTCATCCCTCCTCAGGGACGTAAGCAAGTTTGTCCGTAAATCATTTGGCAATAATCTATTGCGAAGGGAATTATGCAGTTTCATTTGGAAAAGGTTCAATGAATGATTCCATTAAGTCCGAATCCATACAATTAACATGAAAAAATCATACAGGCATTATGCATCCAATATAAATATTATAAAAACAGAAAGTTAAAATTAGCCCGACGAATATTATAAACATAACAAAAATAAATAGATCATTATTATTTATATATCCACACCAATACAGTAATAATACAAATAGTTCATTTCCCCTTTAATCATCAAACCAGTGTGCAGTATACAGGGAGTAAATGAAACGTAACCGTGCGTCATTTGGCAAAAACAAAAAGCCCACTTTCGTAAAACACCTCACCACACTTTCAGGTACACTAGTCCTCTTTGTTCCACAAATGTCAGGCATACCATGACCGATTTAATTGCTCGTCCCCGTCGCCTGCGCAAGTCACCAGCACTGCGCGCTATGTTTGAAGAGACAACACTGACCTTAAACGATCTGGTGTTGCCGATTTTTGTTGAAGAAGAGATCGATGACTACAAAGCCATTGATGCGATGCCGGGCGTGATGCGCATCCCGGAAAAACATCTGGCGCGTGAGATCGAACGTATTGCCAGTGCAGGCATCCGCTCGGTGATGACCTTCGGGATCTCTCACCACACTGATGCCACCGGCAGCGACGCCTGGAAAGAAGACGGTCTCGTCGCACGTATGTCACGCATTTGCAAAGAGACCGTGCCGGAAATGATTGTCATGTCCGACACCTGTTTCTGCGAGTACACCTCTCACGGCCACTGTGGTGTGCTGTGCGACCACGGCGTGGATAACGATGCTACCCTGTTGAATCTCGGCAAGCAGGCCGTTGTCGCCGCTGCTGCCGGTGCGGATTTCATCGCCCCATCTGCGGCGATGGACGGGCAGGTTCAGGCTATTCGCCAGGCGCTGGATGCCGCCGGTTTCACCGACACCGCCATCATGTCCTACTCCACCAAATTCGCCTCCTCTTTCTATGGTCCGTTCCGTGAAGCGGCCGGTACGGCGCTGAAGGGCGATCGCAAAACCTACCAGATGAACCCACTCAACCGCCGCGAAGCGATCCGTGAATCCCTGCTCGATGAAGCCCAGGGCGCGGATTGCCTGATGGTCAAACCGGCGGGCGCTTATCTGGACATCCTGCGTGATATCCGTGAACGCACCGAGCTGCCGCTGGGCGCATACCAGGTGAGTGGTGAGTACGCGATGATCAAATTCGCCGCACAGGCGGGCGCGATCGATGAAGAGAAAGTGATTCTGGAAAGCCTGGGCGCAATCAAACGCGCGGGCGCAGATCTGATCTTCAGCTACTTCGCGCTGGATCTGGCTGAGAAAAAAATTCTGCGTTGATCCTTCTGACCTCTCTCCCGCCGGGAGAGAGGTCGTCAGAGCAATAACTTCACCAAACTGCAATACAACCGACATCTCCCCCTTCTACTGTCTGGGCAAGACGGCAGGAGGAGTGACCATGTTTAGTCTCGACAGCGTTATCGATGACCTTTGGCCTCAGGCGAGGCCCGCGCCCTGGCAAAAAAGTCTGTTAAAAAGACTGCTCTACGAAGAAGAATTTCAACAATTTGCCGCAGCCCACCGCCACCTCAAAGGGCTGGATATGGTGGAGCAAGTTCTGGAACACCTTGATATTCTCTGCACCGTTTCCACCCGCGATCTCGAACAAATCCCTGAACATGGCCCCCTGGTCATCATTGCTAACCATCCGACAGGCACACTCGACGGGCTGGCACTGCTGTACGCGGTCTCCCGCGTGCGCCGTGATGTGAAAGTCGTGACCAACCGGATGCTGACTCACCTTGAGCCGCTCAGCTCGCTGTTTATTCCGGTAGATAATATGGGCGGCAGGACTGCAAAAACCTCGCTGATGCAGATGGAGCAGCATCTGCAAAACGCGGGCGTGCTGATTTTCTTCCCGGCGGGAGAAGTGTCACGCCCGACGCGCAAAGGTATCCGCGACAAAAAATGGCATTCGGGCTTTATCAAACTGGCCAGTAAACTGCGCGCCCCGCTACTGCCGGTACATATTCAGGCGCACAATAGCCTGCTCTTCTATGCCAGCACGCTGGTGTCACCGACGTTATCGATGCTGCTGCTGATGCAACAGATGTTCCGCCGCCGCCATAGCCAGTTGCCGATCAAAATCGGCCAGCAGATCGCCTGGAATACCTGGTTTAATGTCACCCTTTCGTCACGGGAGATGGCCGAACAGTGCCGTCAGCACGTGATGCGTCTTGGCAAGGGATTGCCTGGCGTCTTCAAAACCCAGTGCGCTATCGCCCGGCCGGAAGACCGAGCCGTACTGAAACGCGAGCTGGCGCAGGCTGAGTGTCTTGGCAAAACCAGCGACGGCAAAACTATCTACCTGTGGCAACGCAACGGACAAGAAGACGCACCGGTGTTGCGCGAACTGGGGCGTCTGCGCGAGATTGCGTTTCGCGCCGTGGAAGAAGGAAGTGGTAAACGCCGGGATACCGACCGCTACGATGATGACTATCTGCACCTGATCCTGTGGGATGATGAGGATCTGGAGATCGTCGGCGCATATCGCTTTATGCCCACCGCCAGACAGGTGAAGCGTCGGGGTCTGGACGGGTTGTACAGCTATAGCCTCTTCCACTACGACGACAAAATGCAGGACGTGCTCGAACACGGCATTGAGCTGGGACGCAGCTTTATTCAGCCGCGATACTGGGGACGCCGTGGTCTGGACTATCTGTGGTCAGGCATTGGTGCGTATCTGGCGCGCTATCCCCACTACCGCTATCTGTTTGGCCCGGTCTCGATTTCCGGCGGTTTACCGCCTGCGGCGCGGGATCTGCTGGTGGCGTTTTACCGCCTGTGGTTCCCGCCGGCTCATCCGCTGGCCGCCTCACGTCAGCCCTATCCGGCGTCGCTGCCGGACGCGCTGGCGCAATTTGGCGGCGCAGATTACGTCGATGACCTGACGAAGCTGAAATCCCTGCTCGGCAATCTGGGCTGCGGCATTCCACCGCTCTACAAGCAGTATTCCGAGCTGTGCGAGCCCGGCGGCGTGCAGTTTATTGATTTTGGCAGCGACCCGGCGTTCAACAACTGCGTCGACGGGCTGGTGCTGGTGGATCTGAGTTACCTGAAGGCGAACCGGTATCAGCGGTATATAGAAGCACACCTATAACCCCGTTGCCCGGTGGCGCTACGCTTACCGGGCCTACAATAAAACGCAGGCCGGGTAAGGCAACGCCGCCACGCGGCAATCAAGGCGCACGATAAAACGGTTTATCCCCTAAAATCGTCGCCCGCTGCATAATACGTCGCTGCGGCAGATAGTCCGCATTCGCATAGTGTTGCGTCACGCGGTTATCCCAGATCGCCAGATCGTTCTCCTGCCAGCGCCAGCGCACCTGAAACTCCGGTTTGGTGATATGCGCGAACAGGAAACGTAACAGCGCATCGCTCTCTTTTTCCGTCACGTCCACAATGCGTGTGGTGAACCCTTCGTTCACGAACAGTGCCTGCTTGCCCGTCACCGGATGGGTACGCACCACCGGGTGCAGCAGCGGCGGATGCTTCGCGACCGCCTCCTGCCAGCGCTGGTGCTCTTCGTCGGTTTTACGGTACTTATACTCCTGGAACGATTTTTTAAAATCGTGCTCTGCCTGCAACCCACTCAGCAGGGTCCTGAGCGGTGCTGACAACGCTTCATATGCCGCAATCCCGCTGGCCCACAGCGTATCGCCGCCGGTCTCCGGCAGCAGCTTCGCCGCCAGGATCGCCCCGGCGGGTGGCGTCTCAATAAAGGTCACATCGGTGTGCCAGTTGTCGTTGTCAGGCGGGTTATCGTTGTGGGTATCCA
Source organism: Enterobacter oligotrophicus (assembly GCF_009176645.1). Lineage (NCBI taxonomy): Bacteria > Pseudomonadati > Pseudomonadota > Gammaproteobacteria > Enterobacterales > Enterobacteriaceae > Enterobacter > Enterobacter oligotrophicus. The sequence continues at coordinate 3,500,383 of NZ_AP019007.1, read as the reverse complement.
GCACGATAATCTCCTCCACCCCTTCCGCATGGGGATAGACAGGATGGATATGCAAATCACCAAAACGCAATGCCAGCGCACGCTGCTGCTGTGGGGTGATCGCCTGCTCACGCAGGAACACCACCTGATGACGCAGTACCGCATGGTACAACTGCTCAAACTGGTTATCACTCAGCGGACGGGTGACATCCAGGCCGGACACCTGCGCGCCAATATACGGCCCCAGCGGGGTAATGGTCAGACGTTCACTCATTGTATCTCTCCATGCCAGGGCGTCAGACGGCGCTGTAACGCACGCAACCCCAGTTCTAATCCAAAGGCGATCACGGCAATTACCGCGATCCCTGCCAGCACTACGTCAGTCGCCAGAAACTCCCCGGCCGACTGCACCATAAACCCTAATCCGCGCGTAGCCGCGATAAGCTCCGCCGCCACCAGCGTTGACCAGCCCACGCCAAGACCGATGCGCAGTCCGGTTAAAATTTCAGGCAGCGCGCCCGGTAAAATCACGAACAGCAGCACCTGCGTGCGGCTGGCCCCGAGCGACTGCGCCGCCCGTATCCGCACCTGCTGAGCACTCTTCACGCCAGCCAGGGCAGACATAGCCACTGGCGCGAAAATCGCCAGATAAATCAGCAAGATTTTGGACGTTTCGCCAATGCCAAACCAGATAACCATCAACGGCAGATACGCCAGTGGCGGCACCGGGCGGTAAAGCTCAATCAGCGGATCGAGGATGCCGCGCACCGTCGGGCTTAAGCCCATGGCGATCCCGACCGGAATGCCGATAGCCACCGCCGCCAGCAGCGCCACCAGAATGCGCGCCAGGCTTGCGCCTAAATGCTGCCAGAGGGTGGCATCCATAAAGCCCTGCGGCCCGGCAATGGCGATCAGTTTTGCCAGTACCTGTCCCGGCGGCGGCAGGAACAGCGGGCTAATCCACTGCTGGGCGGCAACCACCCACCACACCGCGAGTAACACCAGCAGCGTACCGAGGCTCAGGGTGATCTGCCGTGAGAACGGCCAGCGTAAGGCGAAACGCGTGCGGCGCGTTTTTTCGCTGAAAACGATGCTCATGAGAAGGCCTCCCGTTGCTCAAACACGCGGCTTAACACGTATTCACGCTGTTCAATAAACAGCGGATCGGATTTGATGCTGCGCACCTGCTCACCCGCGACATATCGGCGGGCAAACTCAAGCGGCAAGCGCTCCAGCACGCGGCCTGGCCCTGGTGATAACAGCACCAGTTCGGTCGCCATAAACACCGCTTCTTCGATATCGTGGGTGATCAAGAGCACCTGCTTGCCGGTTTCATGCCACAGACGCAGAAGCAGGGTTTGCATCTGCTCGCGGGTAAAGGCATCAAGTGCACCGAACGGTTCATCCAGCAGCAACAGTTGCGGGTTTGCCGCCAGCGCGCGGGCAATGCCGACGCGCTGGCGCTGGCCGCCGGACAGTTGCCAGATAAAGCGTTTTTCAGCACCCTCCAGCCCTACCTTTTTGAGCATTTCCCGTGCGGTAGCCAGACGCTGTTCACGGCTCACACCGGCCAGTTGCAGGCCAAACGCCACATTTTCCTGCACATTACGCCACGGCAGCAGCCCTTCGTTCTGAAAGACCACGCCGCGCTCTGCGCCGGGGCCTGCCACTTTTTTACCTTCCAGTTGGATGGTACCGTGCTGATAAGGTACAAACCCGGCGATCAGATTGAGCAGCGTGGTTTTTCCGCAGCCGGAAGGCCCCAGCACGACCAGCAGCTCGCCGCTGTCCAGCGTCAGGTTGATATCCTCCAGCGCCGGTTTGCCGCCGTAATCTGCGGACAGATTTGTAATATTCAGCATCGCAGGCTCCTTATTTCACAAAGCGATCGGTCACGTACTGGCTGTAATCTGCCGCCACCGCCGGTACTTTGCCCTGCTCTTTCAGGAACGTGGCGGTATCGACAATCGCTTTGTTTACCGGCCCGCTCAGTTGCTGGACCTGCTGCGCTGGCGTCAGGTAGGTATTGCCTTTCACCAGCCCCGGCACATCCGCTTGTGGGACACCGCTCAGGCGGGATAATTTTTCCAGATTCGCGGGCTGTTTCAGCCACTCATCCGGGTTGCTGATATACGGCTGCTGGGCGTCGATGGCGCTTTTAGCGAAGGCTTTCACTATCTCAGGATGCTTCCCGGCGAAGTCTTTGCGCACCACCCACACATCAAGGGTCGGCGCACCCCACTGTCCCACTTTTTCGGAGTCGGTCAGCACAGTGCCATCTTTTTCCAGTTCGTTCACGGCAGGTGCCCAGACGTAGGCCCCGTCAATGTCGCCGCGCTGCCAGGCAGCGATAATCGCCGGAGGCTGCAGGTTAATAATCTGCACCTGTCCAGGCTTAATGCCCCAGTGTTTGAGCGCCGCCAGCAGGCTGTAATGGGTGGTGGAGATGAACGGTACGGCGATGCGCTTGCCGATCAAATCCTCCGGTTTAGTGATGTTTTTCTTCACCACCAGCGCTTCGGAATTACCAAGCTGAGAAGCCAGCAGGAAGACTTCAATCGGCACCTGCTGGCTGGCGGCTACGGCCAGCGGGCTGGAGCCGAGGTTGCCTATCTGCACGTCGCCAGATGCTAACGCCCGCACAATGGCGGCCCCGCTGTCGAATTTACGCCAGTCGACGTTCGCACCGCTCTCTTTAGCAAAGGTATTATCCGCCTGCGCCACTTTCGCTGGCTCCGCAGAGGTTTGATACGCGACGGTGACATCCACCGCCTGTGCCTGAAATGCCCACAGCGCCAGTGCGCCGAGTAGTGTAAAACGCGATGAAACGGCCATAGTGTCTGCTCCCCTTGTTGTTATGAGGGCAGTATTTCCGGCGCAGGGATTTTGATAAAGGAATAAAAAAGAATCGTTAATTCCGAATCGTTTTTAGATAAAAAACGGGAAAAGATAGTTAAAAATGACATGTGAGGGATAGCCGGATACCACAAACGACGGCTTTTCAAGGAGACTCGATAACCAGGCGCAACCGGGCGCGGCGGGCGCTGAGTCTGGGATGGGATGTGTGGATCACATAGAGAATCGGACGCCAGGCCATATACACCTCCACAAGCAGATACTTACAGCATGGCGCGAACGGCAGACACTTTCGGTCAGTCGAAAGTGGTAATCGTCACGGATGGGCAATCCTGCCCCCTGCCGTTGGTAATTTTCGTAAACAGTTCTATAGTCGACACTGTTTCTACGTTACCAGGACTCACTAATGCGATTTAACGGACTGACTAAAGGTTTCTTCATTTTCATTCTCGCCCTTGTTACCTGGGCTTTCTTTGATGTGCTGTCACCCTACTTCTCTGCGATCCTGTGGGCTGCCATCCTGACCGTTATCTTCAACCCGGTAAAAAATAAACTGCGTGCGGCACTGGGAGATCGCAACGGGCTGGCGTCGATCCTGACGATCGGCATTATCTGCCTGATCGTATTTATCCCGTTGATGGTCATCCTTTCGTCACTCGCGATTGAACTGAACGTGGTGTATACCAAGCTGCAGCAGAACAACACGCAGTTCCCGGAGGTTGTGGCGAGCATTTTTAACCGACTGCCGGACTGGGCGAGCGGATTCCTGGCCGATCATAACCTCACCAACGCCGCGCAAATCCAGAAGAAACTGTCTGACGTGGCGCTGCAGGGTGGACAATATCTGGCGGGCAGCGCGTTCCTGATCGGCAAAGGGACGTTTGGCTTTGCTATTAGCTTCGGCATCATGCTCTATCTGCTGTTCTTCCTGCTCAAAGACGGGCCTTATCTGGTGCGCCAGATCCTGGATTCGCTCCCGCTGACGGATTTCATGAAACAGCACCTGTTCGCCAAATTTGTCGGTGTGTCACGCGCAACGGTTAAAGGCACGGCTGTAGTGGCAGTGGTTCAGGGGACACTCGGCGGCATCGCCTTTGCGATTGTGGGCATTGACGGCAGCGTGCTGTGGGGCGCGCTGATGGCGTTCCTTTCTCTGGTGCCTGCCGTGGGTTCGGCCATTGTCTGGGTCCCGGCCGCGATCTTCCTGTTCGCCACTCACCAGCTGTGGCAGGGTCTGTTTATTGTGGGCTTCTTCGTGATTATCGTCGGGCTGGTGGACAACATTCTGCGTCCGCTGCTGGTGGGCAAAGACACCAAAATGCCGGACTACCTGATCCTGATCACCACCCTTGGCGGCATGGAGCTATACGGCATTAATGGCTTTGTAATAGGTCCGTTGATTGCGGCGCTGTTTATTGCCTGCTGGAACTTGTTCTCCGGTCGCGATCACGAAGGTAACGCCGAAGAGCTGGACGCAGACTTTATCGAAGAGGGGAAAAACCCGCCGGAGTTATAGCGATAATTCTCACACCAGGCGGCCCCGTGCCGCCTTTTTTTTCGCCATAAATCAAACGTTTTCTATAATCTGAAAGAACGCCATTCCACGCTGTCGTAAAAGGAACCCACTGGTGCGAATCGCCACAATAACAAACTGGGCCTACGGTGCCACGGTGTGCCTGACTATCGCCTCCGGCATCGTTATGCTGATGGCGTCCAATGCCGACAATGTGGAGCGTCAGGCCGTTAAACAGCGGCAGCAGTTTGATCAGCTCACAGAAGATATTGAGACTGATGCCTGGATGCTCTCAGATTTAGCGCGCCTGTTCGTTATCAACAAAGCGCCCGATGTGCTGGCAGAATATCGACAAAAAGAGGGTACGCTGAAGAACATTGAACACCGGCTGGAGCAGCTTAAAGACAATGGCGCATCCGGCGAGGAACTGGCACTGCTCCACGACGGATTAAAGATCATTGATGAACTGCAGGACGAGCAGCAGGCGGCGCTCGCTGGCATGGCGAGAGGTGAAGAACAACAGGCCGTTGCCCTGCTTTATGGCCCAGGCTATGAACAGGAACTGGAGCGCGCGCAGAAACAGATCGACCATTTTCGCCAGCTCCTCGACAAGCGCATCATAGCCGACGTACATGCTGCGACCAAAACATCGAAAGCACTGCGATCCGCATCTGAAGTGATGGTCTGCCTGACGGCGCTGCTGTTCTTGTTTCTGATGGGCTTTATTCTCAAACGCCGTGTGTTGCATCCGGTTGTCCGGCTGAGTGATGTTGTGCATCGGCTGGCCTCGCAGGATTACGCCGTCGAACCGCCGAATTTCAACCAGATTGATGAGATTGGCGACATGGCGCAGGCCATACGCATCTTTCGGGAGAACGGACTGGCGCGGCAACGGCTGGAAAAAGAGCGCGATGCCGACTGGGCTATCCGCGAACTGCTGGCGCGCATGACTCAGCGTCTGCAGGGATGCGAAAACGTCGCCGACGTGATTAACGTCGCGGAACTGTTTGCCCCCAATATTGCGCCGGGTGTTTCCGGGCGCTTATATATTCTCGATCGCGATGCGTGGGAGATGCGCTGTGCGGCCGAATGGCTGTCGCCTGAGGGTGAAAAAACGGTCTTCCACCCGGATGAATGCTGGGCCATTCGCCGTGGACAAAGCCATCCGCCAGTGAATGGCAAACCAGACATCGGTTGTTATCATCTGCCTGAATCGCAAACGCATCGGTCATTGTGCGTCCCTTTGATCGCTCAGGGCGAAGCAATCGGCCTGCTCTCGTTCCTGAACATCACACCGGAAACCGCGCCATCCCGCGCCTATCTGGAACTGCTGGCTGAAGCACTCGGCCTGGCGCTGGCCAACCAGCGGCTACGCGATGCGCTGCTGGAAAAAGCGTTGTTCGACCCACTGACCGGCTTACGTAATCGTCATCATCTGGAAGACACGCTGCGCACGCAAATGGCCCAGGCGATGCGCAACGACGAGCCGGTGAGCTGTCTGATGATCGACATCGATCACTTCAAGAGCATTAACGATCGCTTTGGTCACGAGGCGGGCGATCGGGTAATCAAAAGTGTGGCGGCGATTATTCAACGCGCCGTACATGATAATGGCCTTGCCTTTCGCTATGGCGGAGAAGAGTTTCTGGCACTGCTGACCGGTGCGGATGAAGTGGCGGCGCATGCCTGCGCAACGGAGATTTACAACGGCGTGCATGAACTTTCACTGCGCTATGGCATTTCTGAAATTGGCCCGGTGGATGTGTCGATTGGTATCGCCAGCTATCCGCAACACGCACAGAGCGACAACCTGTTACGGGCGGCAGACGTTGCGCTCTACCGGGCGAAAGAGCTGGGCCGTTCAAGGATTGTGAGTTTTGGAATGCTGGAAGCGGGTTAACGGTTATTTTGCTCGCGCGGTTGACAAGGTGGTGTCAGAGGTAAGTAACTCTGGCTGGACTCAACGCAGGTTGCCAGTGTCATTACTCACAATAAAGAGCATCTCGCACACCTGAAAAGATACTCAATCCTGGCCACTGAGTACGGCCACGGATTAATGGTGAAATCTCGCAGTTACAATGCATGTTGAATAACGTAGAGTTAAAAGGTATGCGTTTGAACTTAGCGCTGAAATCTCTTTTTCATCAGGACATAAGAGTTGTGTGATAAGCATTGCATGCTCTGTGAAGATGGCTTAATTCACTTTACGAGCCCCTTTTGAATTGACTTATATTAATGAATACCATTCATAGTCCCTATCCTCCCGCCTGTAATTATCAGAGAGCACAAACCCGTTAACATACCCCTATCAATCCATGTCCAACGGATCACCATGCTTAATCAACAGGCACATACGCAGACGGTTACAGCTAAAAAAACCGGCTTATCGTTTCTACTCATTCTCAGCGCCCTGATGGCTGTAACCTCTTTATCAACCGATATCTATCTGCCCGCCATGCCCGTGATGGCCAACGATTTGCAGGGTGATGCAGAGCTGACAATCACAGGTTTTCTTATCGGCTTTTGCATTGCACAACTGATTTGGGGACCGATTAGCGATCGTTATGGGCGTCGTCTGCCGCTGTTTATCGGTTTAGGTCTGTTCATCATCGGCTCGGTGGGCTGCGCGTTATCAACTGATATCGTACACATTGTCTTCTGGCGTGTTTTTCAGGCCTTAGGTGCCTGTACCGGCCCGATGCTGGCAAGGGCAATGATCCGCGACCTCTTTAGCCGCACTCGTGCAGCACAAATGCTTTCGACACTGATGATCATCATGGCCATCGCGCCGATTGCCGGGCCCCTGATTGGTGGGCAGATGATTAAAGTCACCTCGTGGCATGCCATTTTCTGGCTGCTGGCGATTATCGGAACTTTAATGCTGATGTCTTTATTCGGGTTACCGGAGACATTACCTGCGGAAAAACGCTCACAATCCTCCGTAACCAGAGCCTTTCACAACTACTGTGCCTTGCTAACCAACGCCAGATACATGCGTTTTACGCTATGCCTGACGTTTTATTATGTCGCAGCCTACGCCTTTATCACGGGCTCTCCGTTTGTGTACATCACCTACTTCGGCGTTGATCCGCAGCACTATGGTTGGCTGTTTGCAGTAAATATTGTGGGATTAATGGCTGTGAGTATGGTCAACAGACGCCTGGTTCACCGCTATCCACTGGAAGCGTTGCTCAGGAATGCCGTATTCATCGCCGCTATTGCAGCGATAGTGCTGGCAGTCACCACCGGCCTGGGTGTAGGTGGGATTACCGTGATTGTCGGCGCTGTGTTCGTTTTCTTCTCTATGAATGGCATCATCGCGGCTACGTCCACAGCTTGCGCACTTGACGCAGTTCCTAATGTTGCAGGCTCTGCGTCGGCGCTAATGGGCGCGTTACAATACGGCAGTGGCATCATCTCTTCACTTCTTCTCGCTCTGTTCAGTGACGGTACACCATGGACAATGAGCTGGATAATCGCGCTATTCACGCTCGTCAGCGCAGTAATTGCGCTCACAACTAAAGCATAAACTAGCTCCCATCATCACTAACATCCCGGCGAATATGAATTTATTAGCCGGGCTCATAGCTGCATTCGCGTTTTAAGAATAATCCTCCTGCTCTCGCCAACTATGCTTAACGTTTAAAAAAGCAACAGCACTCTCGCAATGAACTCTTATTTTCCCCTTTCGAATACCGGAGGCCTGGCATGAGCAACCAAGGCGAATACCCCGAGGATAATCGGGCTGGCAATCACGAACCGCACGATTTGAGCCTGACGCGTCGCGATCTGATTAAAGTGAGCGCCGCAACAGCGGCGACAGCCGTCGTTTATCCGCATTCTACATTTGCGGCAGGCCCCCCTGCTGCCACCCCCGCCCCTGAAATCATGCCCCTGACACTCAAGGTGAACGGTAAAAGCGAACAACTTGAGGTGGATACCCGAACCACGCTGCTGGACGCGCTGCGGGAGAATCTGCATCTGACCGGTACCAAAAAAGGCTGCGATCACGGGCAATGTGGTGCCTGCACCGTGCTGGTTAACGGTCGCAGGCTTAACGCCTGTCTTACGCTTGCCGTCATGCATCAGGGGGCGGAGATCACCACCATTGAAGGTCTGGGTTCGCCTGATAATCTTCACCCCATGCAGGCAGCCTTTATCAAACATGATGGCTTCCAGTGCGGCTACTGTACCTCCGGGCAAATCTGCTCCTCACTTGCGGTATTGAAAGAGATTGAGGAGGGGATTCCCAGTCACGTCACGGTCGATTTGGTTTCACCTCCTAAAAGAACCGCCGATGAGATCCGTGAACGCATGAGCGGCAACATCTGTCGCTGTGGCGCATATGCCAACATCCTTGCCGCCATCGAAGACGCTGCGGGGGAGATAAAATCATGAAGGCGTTTACCTATGAACGAGTGAATACTCCGGCCGAGGCGGCGCTCAGCGCTCAGCAGGTTCCAGGCGCAAAATTTATCGCCGGTGGCACCAACCTGCTGGATCTGATGAAGTTAGAAATTGAAACCCCTACACACCTTATTGACGTGAACGGGCTCGGACTGGACAAGATTGAAGCGACCGACGCGGGTGGCCTGCGCATTGGCGCGCTGGTGCGAAACACCGATCTGGCTGCCCACGAACGCGTGCGCCGCGATTATGGTGTACTCTCCCGCGCCCTGCTCGCTGGCGCGTCTGGCCAGTTACGTAATCAGGCTACTACTGCCGGTAATCTGCTTCAGCGTACGCGCTGCCCCTACTTTTACGATACCAATCAGCCGTGCAATAAACGCCTGCCCGGCAGCGGCTGCGCGGCGCTTGAAGGCTTTAGCCGGCAGCATGCGGTAGTAGGTACAAGCGAAGCCTGCATTGCCACTCATCCAAGTGATATGGCGGTTGCGATGCGGTTGCTGGATGCGATGGTGGAAACCATCACGCCGGAGGGAAAGTCGCGCAGTATTACGCTTGCTGATTTTTATCGGCCGCCGGAGAAAACGCCACACATTGAAACCGCCCTTCTGCCCGGTGAGCTTATCGTTGCGGTGACGTTACCTCCGCCGCTCGGCGGGAAACATATCTACCACAAGGTGCGCGATCGCGCCTCTTATGCCTTTGCTCTGGTTTCGGTCGCGGCGATCATCCAGCCAGACGGCAGCGGGCGCATAGCGCTGGGCGGAGTAGCGCATAAGCCCTGGCGCGTTGAGGCTGCGGACGCTCAGCTGTCCCAGGGAACGCAGGCCGTGTATAACACGCTGTTCGCCAGCGCCCATCCCACCGCTGAAAACACCTTCAAACTCCTGCTGGCGAAGCGAACGCTTGCCTCCGTACTGACAGAAGCGAGGGCTCAGGCATGAAATTTGATAAACCTGCAGGGGAAAACCCGATCGATCAGTTGAAGGTCATCGGGCGTCCCCATGACCGCATCGATGGTGCGTTGAAAACGACCGGTACGGCACGCTACGCCTACGAATGGCATGAGGAAGCGCCCAACGCAGCCTATGGCTATATCGTCGGCTCTGCCATTGCCAAAGGACGGCTCACCGCCCTTGATACGGAAGCCGCGCAGAAAGCACCGGGCGTGCTGGCAGTGATCACCGCGAATAACGCCGGGGCACTTGGAAAAGGCGACAAAAACACCGCCAGCCTGTTAGGCGGCCCCACGATTGAGCACTACCATCAGACCATCGCGCTGGTGGTGGCAGAGACCTTCGAACAGGCGCGGGCGGCGGCCTCGCTGGTACAGACACACTATCGCCGCGAGAGAGGGTCTTACTCACTTGCGGATGAGAAACCGTCTGTCAGTCAGCCGCCGGAAGATACGCCCGACAAAAACGTCGGTGATTTCGACGGCGCGTTTTCCTCTGCAGAGGTGAAAATTGATGCCACCTACACCACCCCCGATCAGAGTCATATGGCGATGGAGCCGCACGCCTCGATGGCCATCTGGGAGGGCAATAAGGTCACGGTGTGGACCTCAAACCAGATGATTGACTGGTGCCGCACCGATCTGGCGAAAACGCTAAAAGTGCCCGTGGAGAATGTGCGTATTATCTCCCCGTACATCGGCGGAGGGTTTGGCGGCAAGCTGTTCCTGAGAAGCGATGCACTGCTGGCGGCCCTCGCCGCCCGTGCGGTAAAACGCCCGGTGAAAGTGATGCTCCCCCGCCCCACTATTCCCAATAACACCACGCACCGCCCCGCCACCCTTCAGCACCTGCGTATCGGTGCCGACCAGAGCGGGAAAATCACCGCTATCTCACATGAAAGCTGGTCCGGAAACCTCCCCGGCGGCACGCCGGAAACGGCGGTGCAGCAAAGCGAATTCCTTTACGCCGGGGCAAATCGTCATACCGGCCTGCGGCTCGCCACGCTTGATTTGCCGGAAGGGAACGCCATGCGTGCGCCCGGCGAAGCCCCCGGTCTGATGGCGCTTGAAATCGCGATAGATGAGCTGGCGGAAAAAGCAGGCATTGATCCCGTCGAGTTTCGCATCCTGAATGACACTCAGGTTGATCCCGCTAATCCGACACGCCGCTTCTCGCGCCGTCAGCTCATCGAGTGCTTACGTACCGGAGCGGATAAATTTGGCTGGAAGCAGCGCAATGCCACACCCGGACAGGTGCGCGATGGTGAGTGGTTGGTCGGCGTCGGCGTCGCGGCGGGCTTTCGTAATAATCTGCTCGAAAAATCCGGCGCGCGAGTTCACCTTGAGCAAAACGGTACCGTTACCGTGGAAACAGACATGACCGACATTGGTACCGGCAGCTACACCATTCTCGCCCAGACAGCGGCGGAAATGCTTGGCATACCGCTGGAGCAGGTTGCGGTTCACCTCGGCGATTCCCGTTTCCCGGTTTCTGCGGGTTCTGGCGGACAATGGGGCGCGAATACCTCCACCTCCGGCGTTTACGCCGCCTGTGTGAAACTTCGCGAGATGATTGCCTCGGCAGTCGGGTTTGATCCTGAGCAGTCGCAATTTGCCGACGGCAAGATTACCAGCGGTACCCGCAGCGCTACGCTACGTGAGGCCACCTCTGGCGGCAGGTTGACGGCGGAAGAGAGCATTGAGTTCGACACACTCAGCAAGGAGTACCAGCAGTCGACCTTTGCCGGGCATTTTGTAGAGGTCGGCGTGCATAGCGCGACGGGAGAAGTTCGGGTCCGGCGTATGCTCGCCGTGTGTGCTGCAGGACGCATCCTGAATCCGAAAACCGCCCGCAGTCAGGTCATTGGCGCAATGACTATGGGAATAGGCGCAGCACTGATGGAGGAGCTGGCCGTGGATACCCGTTTGGGTTACTTCGTTAATCATGATATGGCGGGGTATGAGGTGCCGGTCCATGCGGATATTCCACAACAGGAGGTGATTTTCCTGGATGATACCGACCCCATCTCCTCCCCGATGAAGGCCAAAGGTGTCGGTGAGCTGGGCCTGTGCGGCGTGGGCGCGGCTATCGCCAATGCGGTTTACAACGCCACCGGTGTCCGGGTACGGGATTACCCCATCACCCTGGATAAGCTGCTCGATAAGCTGCCGGATGTGGTTTAAGGAGGGACAATGTCCTGTTCGATTTTTGACACCGATGACAAGCGCTGGCATAAGCCGGAGCAGGCGTTTCTTACCGATGACCGCCGGGCCATTCTGCGTTTCGCGGTGGAGGCGCTGATGTCCGGTAAAGCGGCGGTGCTGGTGACGCTGGTTGAGATACGCGGCGGCGCGGCGCGACAGCTCGGGGCGCAAATGGTGGTGCGGGAAGATGGCCGCTACTGCGGTTTCGTCTCCGGGGGTTGCGTGGAGGCCGCCACCGCTTTTGAAGCCCTCGAGGTGATGGAATCCGGTCGCGATCGCGAAATTCGCTATGGCGAGGGTTCACCGTGGTTCGACATTGTTCTGCCCTGTGGTGGCGGGATCACGCTGGCGCTCCATAAGCTGCGATCACCACGGCCCCTTCTTGCCGTGCTGAACCGCCTGGAACAAAGAAAACCGGCGGGCCTGCGCTACGATCCCCAGGCACAATCGCTTGAGTGCCTGCCCGCGCAAACCCGAACAGGTTGGCATCTCAATGGCTTTGAGGTGGGGTTCAGACCTTGCGTAAGGCTGATAATTTACGGGCGCTCTCTTGAAGCACAGGCGACCGCCAGCCTTGCGGCGGCAACAGGCTATGACAGCCATATCTTCGACCTTTTTCCGGCCTCAGCCAGCGCGCAGATAGATGCCGACACGGCGGTCATTTTGCTGTGCCATGATCTCACCCGAGAGCTGCCAGTGCTGCAGGCTGCGCGCGAGGCGAAACCCTTTTATCTCGGCGCGCTGGGTAGCTATCGAACCCACACTTTACGTCTGCAAAAGCTCCACGAGCTGGGGTGGTGCAAGGAGGAAACAGAGCGGATCAGCGCGCCTATCGGGATATTCCCCAAAGCCCGTGATGCCCATACTCTGGCACTCTCCGTACTGGCTGAGGTCGCCTCTGTACGTCTCCATCAGGAGGAGGCGTCATGCCTGCCCCCGTCGTCCTGATCCTCGCTGCCGGGCGTGGGGAGCGCTTTCTCAGCTCCGGAGGCTGTACACATAAACTCGCCGCGCTGCTCAACGGCAAGTCGGTTCTGGAGCATGTGATACAGGCTGTCGAAACCGCGAATCTAAGATGGTATCTGGTTTGCCCTGAAGGCGGAACTTGCGGCATGGGCAAGTCTATTTCTCTTGGCGTTCACGCCACACTTCAGGCCCCAGGATGGCTAATTCTGCCAGCCGACCTTCCCTTAATTCAGCCCTCATCATTGCAACGCGTCGCCGCAGAGCTCGAAGAATCTTCAATAGTCGTGCCTCACTACCAGAATTATTCGGGCCATCCGGTAGGATTCCGGCAGGAACACCGTGCTGAATTACTCGCCCTTTCTGGTGATACGGGAGCAAAAGAAATCGTGAGACGCGCGCGACAAGGGGAAGAGGCTAAAGATATTTTCCTGTCGGATTACGGTATTACTCACGATATCGATACCCTGGCAGATCTACAGGCAGCACAAAGGTTAATAGACCTGTCGCGAGATTAATGTCCGACCCATCCCTCCTTTAGTCGGATTGGAAGATCCTGAGCGGGCCTATGAATTTCATTCATAAAGCCTATCCATTCAGACCGGGTTATCTTCTCCTCACCATCCGTTATTCTCAACATGTTGGCCAGCGTTCAGCGCTGGCCAACATGGCTGCGGAAGTTTAAATATTCTTATCGAAGAAGACGTCTAACTTTTGCAAAGCCTTATCAACGTATTCAGGCACCCAATACGTCTCGATATGAGTAGCGCCATCGATCAGGAAGAGTTCTTTGTCCTTCGTACCGGTGGCTTTCGCAAACGCATCTTCAGTCATATAGAGCGTATCCGCTTTTGTACCGGCAATCATCAGCAGCGGTTTATTGATGAGATTGATATGGTTCGTTACGTCAAAGCTCATCAAATCCAGAAGACTGCTGGTGGTGTATTTAAACGTGGAGTTCGGGTGGGCGTGGGTTTTCCAGTAGTACTCGTAGCCCTGGCGATACAAGGCAAAAGGTAATTTAGCAATCTGTTCATCAGTCAGATGAATAAGCTGAATGCGGCCCTGAATCAGGGTCTTGACGCAGGACTCACGATAAACGAAACCAAAGAGATTCTCGTCCAGCTTTATGCCTATACGGGCTTCCCCCGTAGCCTGAATGCACTTAGCGAACTGATGAAGGTCGTCGAAGCACGTAAACAACGTGGTATCAAAGACGTTGAGGGTAAAGAACCCGTTGCCCCGATCCCTGTCGGGGATGAGCTTCGCCGTGTCGGTATCGCAAACCAGACAAAAATCTCAGGCACTCCCGTCCTGGGCCTGCTGTTTGATTTTGCCCCGGTCATTAACCTATTCCTGCAAACGCATCTGTTCGGCGACATTTTCGCCCGCGATAACCTTGACTGGCAAAGCCGCGAGCTGGCAACGGTTGGTGCATTAGCTGCCACGCCGGGTGTTGAACCACAACTGCTATCACATACGCGAGCCAGCATGCGGGTCGGCCTGACGGCAGCGCAGCTACGCCAACTGGCACAGGTTCTGCGTGAACATGGCGAAAGTGATGCAGCAACGCGAGCTGAAAAGGCGCTGCAGCAGGCGCTCGCAAACAATAGGAGTGGATTATGGAGCATGCTCCCAATCGCAGAATGTTAATTACCGCACTTGCCGGGCTCACGCTGGCGAACGTTTCTTTGACATCAGCTGCGACCGGAACCGTAAACGTGCAGGGTAAAAGCCGTGTTCTGGTGGCGTACTTTTCCCGCAGCGGAAATACACGAGTCATTGCGGGCGTCATTCACCGCAGCCTGAATACCGATCTGTTTGAAATCGAACCGGCTACGCCTTATCCGGAAGACTATTTTCAGACCGTTGAACAGGCGAAAAATGAGCGTGAGCGAGGCGTAAAACCGGCATTAAAAAATAGCGTTGCAGATATCTCACGCTACGAGACCGTGTATTTAGGCTTTCCGATCTGGGGGACCAGCGTGCCGCCTGTAGTGCGAGCATTTCTCAGCAGCCACAACCTTGCGGGCAAATTACTGATCCCCTTCATGACTCACGGTGGCTACGGTAAAGGAGACAGCGACGACATCCTTACCCGTCTCGCCCCAACTGCGCGTCGGGAAAAACCGCTCGTCATTGAATGCGACCAGGAGCGAAGAACCACTGAAACGGTCACCAGTTGGTTAGAGACAATGCGCAGTTAATCGTCCGCATTCATGAGTCTGCCAAATAAGGGCAATCAGGGGTGTTAAATAATTAACACTAACAACTCAGATATGATTGAACGGCAAACATAACAGAGAATGTAATCTTGAAGACAATCTTAAAAACGCTGGTTATCTGCGTGATGGCGGGTGGTCTGGTGGTTCAGTCGATATACGCCGAGCCGCTGATCATTCAGGAACAGGGAAGTTTTTCTGCTGGTGACACCATCATCACCGCACCAGGAACATTTGACGCGAAAAAGCCGCTGGATTCTGCTGGCCAAACTTATCATGGCGATCATGCCTCTGTGTTCTACCAAATCCCGGAGAATCCGATAAATACCCTATCGTGATGCTGCACGGCGCGGGTTCTCAACTTATCTTGTCGATCAGCAGCGCCGGGCGCACGACGGTAGAAGGTACTGTTACGCCTGAACCGGATGAACAAATGTGGTTCAACCAGTTCCGCGTTGGCGTATGGCCAGAGTATTTTAAGGGCGTTCAGTTTTCTCACGACAAAGAAGCGTTGAACCAGTTTTTCCGTCAAATGACCCCAAATACCGGGCCGTTTGATATCAATGTCATCTCTGATGCGATGTCAGCCGTCATGGATAAATCCGGCCCGGCTATCCTCGTCACCCACTCTCAGGGTGGTGGACCAGGCTGGTACACGGCGATGAATAATGACAAGGTCAAAGCCATTGTCGCCTTCGAGCCAGGAAGCAGCTTTGTCTTCCCGGAAAAAGAACTCCCTGCTCCTATGCCAGGCGCATTTGACACGCTGAAGGGTGAGCCTGTGTCAATGGAACAATTTATGGCACTGACCAAAATCCCGATTCTGATTATTTACGGCGATAACATTCCGGATAAACCGGTAGCCATGCCTGCGCTGGACAGCTGGCGCGTACGTCTGGCGATGGCTCGCGAGTGGCGTGATGTGGTGAACAAGCATGGCGGGGATATGACGGTGACGCATCTGCCAGAAGTGGGAATCAAAGGGAATACCCACTTCCCGTTCTCTGATTTAAATAATGTGCAGATTGCTGATTTGGTGAGTAAATTCCTGAAGGAGAAAAATCTGCAGTAGGCTGAGATGTTATCAACAGAGTGAATCAGCCCGGCGCACTCTCATGCCGACGCCCAGTGACCAATAGTTATCCTGCCGTATTTGGCGGGATAACAAATCAATAAATATCTTACCCGCACTACTGTTTTCTGGTGCTGGCGCGAACTTGTAACGTTGATGGCAATTCAATGGATTTATCCGTCGAATTACCCGCCAGTAGCTCAAGCAATGTTTGTCCTGCGAGGGTTCCCGTTTCACTCCAGGGGAATTCGACGGCAGTCAGAGCCGGTGAGCAAACGGCGGCAAGAGTCCCCCCACTCAGGCTTGCCAGTGCCAGAGAGTCGGGCACTTTTTGCCCCACACCATGGCAGGCCATAATGCAGCCGCAGGCAATTTCATCAGATGTGCAAATCAGCGCATCCAACTCAGGCCAGGTGATACGAATATCACCCAGCAGATTTAAACCGGTTGTAATGCCTGCAGGGAGATGAGAGGTCACGACGCGATGTGGTGAGTGGTTAATGGAGATCATGGCACTGTTCCAACCGCTCAGTACCTGGCGAAACATGATGTTATTGGAGGCAGTGCAAAGCAGGCCGATATTTTTATATCCCGCCTGTACAAGCGATGTGACCAACTTTTTGATGGCAGCAGCATAGTCAACACCAATGCTGACCCAGCTTGCATCACGATTGATGGCACCAATCTCAACCACCGGCACGCCAGTGTTACTTATCATTTGCGAACAACTACTGATGTTATCAATATTGAATTGAACAATAGCAGCCGGGTTGTAAGCGAGCATCTGCGCAAACGCTTTTTCTTCACTCTGTCCACCCTGGCCGGACTCGATAAACATCATGCTGTAGCCCTGGGTCGCGAGCACGGTCTGCAGTGTTTCGGAGACAGCAAGAAAGCCCGGAGAGGAAAAAGTAGGAACCACACCCATCACCAGACTGGAGTCAGCAGAGGCAAGGCTGCGGGCCTGCAGATTTGGCACATAGCCCAGCTCGCTTACCGCTGCTTCAATGCGTGTGCGCAGTTCAGGATTCACTTTTTCAGGCATGCGTAACGCGCGTGATACGGTCATCGTGCTAACGCCGACCAGTTTTGCCACTTCAGCGAGCGTAATTTTACCGGTGTTTTTCCTGCGTTTTTCTCTCGCGCTATCGTCCGCTTCTAACGTCTGCACTGATGTCCTCCTTTCGCCTGACTGGGCAGCCATTGTAAATGATGTTTGGCATTTTGCGCATTGCCCAACTGCAAAGTAATGATAAGTATGGGCAACAAAGTTAGCGGTAACAAGAATTTTAACATCACCACTGTGTTAGCGCTAACTTTGAGATACAGATCACGGTAAGCCGCGAAGACATTCCACTATAGTAGGCTCACTTTCAACGCTATCGGGGTATTTATGATTACGACCTGGTTACCAACGGAAAATATCCAGATTGTGGATTCAGTCAGCGACTGGAAACAGGCTATTACGTTATCAGCCCAGCCCTTATTGGCGAAAGAGGCAATTACTGAAGATTATATTCAGGCCATTTTTAACAGCCACCAAAAACTTGGCCCTTATTATGTTTTAGCACCTGGTCTGGCGATGCCTCATGCTCGCCCGGAGCAAGGAGCAATTAAAAACGGGTTATCGCTTTTACATATTAAAAAAGGCGTTTCTTTTGACTCGGAAGATAATGACCCTATTTACGTCGTGATTATGCTGTGTGCGCTTTCGGGAGATGAGCATATCAATATGATTACAGCACTGGCGGACATTTTTAGCGATGATGAACGACTCTCAGCACTGCTGAAAGCATCATCAATGAAAACAATTCAAGCCGTTATCAACGTATAATGAGGTAGAGATGAAAAAGGTTCTGATTGTTTGCGGTAACGGTTTAGGTAGTAGCTTTATCGTTGAAATGAATGTGAAAAAAATTATTAAAGAGCTAAATAAAGAAGCAGAGGTTTCCCATACCGATCTGACTTCAGCCAAAAGCGAAACAGCCGATATTATTCTTAGTGCCAGGGATATTGCTGAGCATCTGTCCAGCCATTCTGCACAGGTTTTTGGTTTATCTAACCTGCTGGATAACAATAAAATCAAAGAAATTCTTTCCGAGAATCTCTGATTAATTATTTGCGGCCTTACGGAGTCATTCTATGCTGCAGTTTATTATTCATGATGTGTTGGGCACACCAGCAATACTGGTCGGTTTGTTTTCCCTGATCGGCTTATTATTGCAGAAAAAAGCAGTTTCCGATGTTATTTCCGGAACCCTCAAAACCATTATGGGTTTTGTGATATTAACATCCGGGGCGGCGATTATTGCCACGACGTTAACGACGTTTAGCCAGCTGTTTGAGCACTCATTCCATATTCAGGGTGTTGTACCCAATACTGACGCCATGGCGGCACTGGCGCAGAAAAACTACGGTACCGCGACGGCAATGATCATGGTGCTGGGGATGTTGTTTAACATTGTCCTTGCCCGTATTACGCCGCTGAAATATATCTTCCTGACAGGCCACCACACGCTGTATATGTCGGCGATGCTGGCTGTCATCCTCTCTGTCGGCGGTCTGTCGCCATTCTGGGTAGTACTGGTGGGGGCGGTAATTCTCGGCATCATGATGGTGGTCTCCCCGGCCATTCTGCAGCCCTTCACGCGTAAAATAACAGGTACTGATGACCTGGCGCTGGGCCACTTTGGTTCAACCGGTTATCTACTATCAGCGCTAGTGGGGAAAGCGGTCGGTAAAGGCAGCCCATCGATTGAAGAGCTGAAGGTGCCGAAATCGCTGAACTTCCTGCGTGACTCCTCGGTCGCCATCTCGTTGACGATGATGATCCTGTTTGTGATTCTGGTGCTGGTAGCAGGCAAGGAGTTTGTCGAGACCAGCATCAGTGGTGGTCAGAACTTTATCATCTTCGCCATTATTCAGTCGCTCACCTTCGCAGCAGGCGTGTGGATCATCCTTGCGGGCGTGCGCATGATTATTGCCGAAATTGTTCCGGCCTTTAAAGGCATCGCCGACAAGCTGGTAAAAGACGCCAAACCAGCGCTCGACTGCCCCACCGTCTTCCCGTTCGCCCCTAACGCAGTGATCGTCGGTTTCCTGTCGAGCTTTGCCGCTGGTCTGGTGAGCATGTTCCTGTGCCCACTGTTTGGTTTAAGCGTCATCGTTCCTGGTCTGGTGCCGCACTTCTTCTGCGGCGCGACGGCAGGCGTTTACGGCAACATCTGCGGTGGTCGTCGCGGCGCGGTGGTGGGGGCATTCGCTCACGGTCTGTTGATTTCATTCTTGCCTGCAATTTTGCTGCCACTTATGGGCGACCTGGGCTTTGCATCCACCACCTTTGGCGATGCGGACTTCGGCGTTGTTGGCATCATTCTTGGGCATGTCGTGTCACTGTTTAACTAATTAATTCTTTTGGAGGTGAGGTATGGCAGCTAAATTTTCGCCCTCGTTAATGTGCATGGATTTAACACAGTTCAGAGAGCAAATTACGGCAATGAACGATCGGGCTGATTTTTATCACGTCGATATTATGGATGGTAGCTATGTGAAGAACATTACGCTATCACCGTTCTTTATCGAGAACCTGAAGAAAATTACCGATGTGCCGATTGATGTGCATCTGATGGTGAATCACCCGGAAGATATTATTCCAATGTGCATTGATGCAGGGGCCGATATTATCAGCTTCCATCCGGAGACGGCGAATAACAAAATCTTCCGTCTGTTGAACCAGATTAAAGATGCGGGTCGTCGCTGCGGCGTGGTGTTGAACCCTGCTACTCCGGCTGATGCTATTAAAGAGTATGCGCACCTGCTGGATAAAGTGACCGTCATGTCGGTTGACCCAGGCTACGCAGGCCAGAAGTTTATCCCGGAATCACTTAACAAAATCAAACAACTGATTGCGATGCGCGAAGCGCATGGTTACCACTATCTGACCGAGATTGACGGCTCCTGCAACGAGAAAACCTTCAATGTTATCTCCCGGTCGGGCGTTGACGTCTTTATTGTGGGAACCTCGGGCCTGTTCTCCCTGGCGGATAATGTCAGCGATGCATGGGATAAAATGGTCGATATCTACCAGCGCGAAGTCGCTGCCTAAAATTGCAGCGCGCTCAGCCGTATTCAGCCCTTGCGCAAGGCGAAGAGTCTATTTAACCGGTCTGGCTCTTTGCCCTCGCGCTTGATTTATACGGTTGAGGGCGCTGTAACCCTTTTATATCTGGAGCTCCCTCATGACGACTCGTCGCACGCTAGCGAATGCTTTGCGCATACTTTCTATTGATGGTGTACAAAAATCGAATTCCGGTCACCCTGGTGCCCCTATGGGTATGGCTGATATCGCCGAAGTCCTGTGGCGTGATTTTCTGAACCACAACCCGCAGAACCCGTCATGGGCTGACCGCGACCGTTTCGTACTGTCTAACGGCCACGGCTCTATGCTGATCTACAGCCTGCTGCACCTCACTGGTTACGATCTGCCAATCGAAGAGCTGAAAAACTTCCGTCAGCTGCACTCCAAAACTCCAGGTCACCCGGAAGTGGGTTACACCGCGGGCGTTGAAACCACCACCGGCCCGCTGGGTCAGGGTATTGCTAACGCAGTGGGTATGGCGATTGCTGAGAAGACCCTGGCGGCACAGTTCAACCGTCCTGGTCACGACATCGTTGACCACTTCACCTATGCGTTCATGGGCGATGGCTGCATGATGGAAGGCATTTCTCACGAAGTGTGCTCCCTGGCAGGTACCCTGAAGCTGGGTAAACTGGTGGCGTTCTATGACGACAACGGTATCTCCATCGACGGCCACGTTGAAGGCTGGTTCACTGACGACACCGCAGCACGTTTCGAAGCCTACGGCTGGCACGTTGTGCGTGGCGTTGATGGCCACGATGCTGACTCGATTAAACGTGCGGTAGAAGAAGCGCGCGCAGTCACAGATAAGCCGTCCCTGCTGATGTGCAAGACCATCATTGGCTTCGGTTCTCCGAACAAAGCGGGTACGCACGACTCCCACGGCGCACCGCTGGGCGACGCGGAAATCGCACTGACCCGTGAGCAGCTTGGCTGGAAACACCCTGCTTTCGAAATCCCATCTGAGATCTACGCCCAGTGGGATGCCAAAGAAGTCGGCCAGGCGAAAGAAGCGGCCTGGAACGAGAAGTTCGCGGCTTATGCAAAAGCGTTCCCTCAGGAAGCGGCTGAATTCACCCGTCGTATGAAAGGCGACATGCCGTCTGATTTCGACGCGAAAGCGAACGAATTCATCGCGAAGCTGCAGGCGAACCCGTCTAAAATCGCCAGCCGTAAAGCGTCTCAGAATGCCATCGAAGCGTTCGGTCCTCTGCTTCCTGAATTCCTCGGCGGCTCCGCTGACCTGGCACCTTCTAACCTGACCCTGTGGTCGGGTTCTAAAGCGATCAACGAAGACACTGCCGGTAACTACATCCATTACGGTGTACGTGAATTCGGTATGACCGCAATCGCCAACGGTATCTCGCTGCACGGCGGTTTCCTGCCGTATACCTCAACCTTCCTGATGTTCGTTGAATACGCGCGTAACGCCGTGCGTATGGCTGCGCTGATGAAGCAGCGTCAGGTGATGGCCTACACCCACGACTCCATCGGTCTGGGCGAAGACGGCCCGACTCACCAGCCGGTAGAGCAGGTGGCTTCCCTGCGCGTGACCCCGAACATGAGCACATGGCGTCCATGTGACCAGGTTGAATCCGCGGTGGCGTGGAAATATGGCGTTGAGCGTCAGGACGGCCCGACCGCGCTGATCCTCTCCCGTCAGAACCTGGCGCAGCAGGAGCGTACTCCAGAGCAACTGGCAAACATCGCCCGCGGTGGTTACGTGCTGAAAGATTGCGCAGGCCAGCCTGAGCTGATCTTCATCGCGACCGGTTCTGAAGTTGAGCTGGCTGTAGCCGCCTGGGAAAAACTGACTGCCGAAGGCGTGAAAGCGCGCGTGGTTTCCATGCCGTCTACCGATGCGTTCGACAAGCAGGATGCAGCTTACCGTGAATCCGTACTGCCTAAAGCGGTTTCCGCACGTGTGGCAGTGGAAGCGGGTATCGCAGACTACTGGTTCAAATATGTGGGCCTGAACGGCGCAATCGTCGGTATGACCACCTTCGGTGAATCTGCTCCGGCAGAGCTGCTGTTCGAAGAGTTCGGCTTCACCGTTGACAATGTCGTCGCGAAAGCAAAAAGCATTTTATAAACGCCCTTATATCAGTGGGCATGTATCCATGCCCACTGATAATCAATCATTAATTGATATTAACGAAGGTGACCTATGGACATTTCGAGTGTACTTAATGTAAATAACATCAAATTGAACATGACGGCTAAGAGTAAAGAAGAAGCAATTGAAGAATTAGCTGACTTATTAGTACGTGATGGGGCTGTTATTAATAAAGATGTTTTTCTGAAAGATGTCTGGCTACGCGAAGAACAGGGCTCCACTGGATTCGAAAATCATATTGCAATCCCGCATGGTAAATCCTCAGGAGTAGCCCGTACGGCATTGGCCGTTGGACGAACCCAACATCAAATCTCCTGGGAAACTATGGATGGTAGTGACGTTCGCTGTATTATTCTATTTGCCGTATGCCTGGTAGATCAAAATGCCACCCACATCCGATTGTTATCACAAGTTTCAGGTTCACTTGCCGATGAAGAGATAGTGGAAAAATTACTGAAGGAAGATTCCCCTCAGAAAATCATTGATCTTTTGAACGCTGAAGGTGCCAGCGCTTAATTTAATTATCATATCTACCATAGTATCGAAAACAATCAAATCCTGGAGAATAGTTATGAATATTGTTGGAATTACAGCTTGCACTGTAGGCATTGCACACACCTATATTGCGCAAAAGAAAATTGAAATAGCAGCAAAAAAAGCCGGGCACAATGTCAAAATTGAAACACAAGGCACTATAGGTATCGAGAATGCCTTGACTGCTGAAGAAATTGCACAAGCCGACATCGTCCTGTTAGCCGCCGATGTTAAAGTTTCCGGTGAAGAAAGGTTCGCCGGAAAGAAAGTCGTCAAAGTACCAACGGAAATGGCGGTTAAATCACCAAATAAGCTTATCGAAAAACTCGGTGAATTAGTAAATTCATAACACTTACCTATGCGTATCCTATATAAATTAAAGGGCGTAATTTATGAATATAAAAGATATATGGAAAGCAGCAAACCCTAAAGGTCATCTGCTGACTGCCATCTCATTCTTGATTCCGATTGTCTGTGGTGCTGGGTTTATTATTGCCATCGGTATGGGTTTTGGGGGGACGGTCCAGGACACTTTAGTATCGGGTCAATTTGATCTGTGGCAGGCCTTCGCTACCATGGGGGCTAAGGCGCTCGGACTATTGCCCGTCGTTATCGCTATCGGGATTTCCGGTTCGATCGCAGGTAAGCCCGGTATTGCCCCAGGTTTTGTTGTAGGTCTGGCAGCTAACGCTATTGGTGCGGGTTTTATCGGTGGCATGATCGGCGGCTACATTTCCGGATATATTGCACTTGCTATCATTAAAAATGTGAAGGTTCCTGGCTGGGCCCGAGGCTTAATGCCTACATTGATTGTGCCATTTTTTGCATCCATTCTCAGTGCCCTGATTATGGTCTATATCATCGGTACGCCTATTGGTATTTTTACCGATGCTCTCACATCGTTCCTGAGAAGTATGGGAACCTCATCTAATTTACTATTAGGTGCTGTTATTGGGGCGTTGTGTATCGTTGACTTCGGCGGGCCGATCAATAAAACCTGCTTCGCATTCGTCTTAACTCTCCAGGCGCAGGGTATAAATGAACCAGTTACGGCCCTTCAGCTAGTTAACACGGCAACACCTATCGGTTTTGGGCTTGCATTTTTTATCGCTAAACTTCTTCGCAAAAATATCTATAATACTGAAGAAATCGAAATGTTAAAGTCGGCGGTTCCTATGGGGGTAGTGAATATTGTTGAAGGATCTATACCTATAGTTATGAATGATATCGTCCGCGGTATTGCTGCAGCGGCAATCGGCGGCGCTTGTGGTGGCGCTATCACCATGGTATATGGTGCTGATGCAACTGTACCTTTTGGTGGTGTATTGATGCTCCCAACAATGTCAAATCCCATGGCGGGTATTATGGCGTTGTTAGTTAATATATTAGTCACGGGAATTGTCTACGCCGTCATCAAAAAAGATGTTCCTCGTGATGTTGTTATAAACAATGATCATGAAGAGGAAGATATCAACCTCGATGATATTAAAATTAGCTAGTATATACATAACAATTTACGGTAACACGATGTCGTGCTCACAATGAATTGTGATAATAGAATGTTATTATTATCGCGTCATATACTATTTGCTGCATCCTATTTTTATCATCACGAGTAAAAAATGGGTCGCTAAGGTGACCCATTTTTTACAGACATGTCATCAGAATTACTTAACAACATCATCGCTTAGCTGCCAGTATAGCGGCGAACCGAAAACCTCTACATAATAATCAATTACGGCCCTGACGTTTAACGTTGGATGACGAACATGAGGATAAATAGCAGCAATATTTTGTGGCTCGGTCTTAATCGCCGTTTCCATATCTGGCATTAATTCAATAAGTTCGCCGCTCTGTAGCGTTTCACCAATCAACCAGTCCGGAAAAAGGACTATCCCCATACCGCCCAATGCTGCAATAAGTAAAGTCTCGGCATTATTAGAAGACATCAACGGAGAGACAGGATAGTGCATCCACTCTCCACCTTTTCGACGCAACAGCCAGCGATTCGGCCCGGATGAACCACGGTAAACGAGACACTTATGACGGCTTAAATCCGCCGGGTTATCAGGTACGCCATACTTTTGAAGATAAGCCGGTGATGCTGCCAGGCGATAGCACTGCTGCCCAAAAATGCGTGCATGAAAAGATGAGTCAGTAAGCTCACCAATGCGAAAAATGACATCAGCAGCATCTTTATGTGGGTCAATGTAATCATCAGTTAATGTCAGCTCAATACTGAGGCGCGGGTAACGTTCCGTCAGCCCCACCAATTTGGGCGCGACATGCTTTTGCCCAAAAAAAACGGGAGCATTTATGCGTATTAGCCCGGAAGGTTCAAGCGTCCTTTCATTGAGTTCCCGTCGGGCAGCGTCCAGGCTACCAGTAACCGCCCGAACATAACGGATAAAAATATGACCGTTCTCTGTCGGAATAATGGCGCGCGTATTGCGATAGAAAAGTTGCTGACCGACTGCATCTTCTAGCTGATGAATGACGCGTGAAACCTGAGAGGCAGAAATGCCTTCACGACGAGCCACAATGGAAAAGTTCTGCACTTCATACACTGCAATGAAAATGAAGAGCGCTCGGATATTGATATTGCCTAAATCATACATTAATGCAATTCCTGCACAGGTGTTTATTGCATTATGGCATTTTTCTCATTCATGTTCAGGCGTAATCTCCATCGCCTGCACATCTGGAGATTGTTTGCTATGCAATTTGTATTGATTTTGTTAGTTATCGCTGGCGGTATGGGGCTGTCAGTCGAGGCAGGCTTACTGGGGCCGCTAGGGGGAGAGGTTGGTGATTTATGGGCAACGTTCAGCATATTTGGCGTAGGCGCTGCACTGACTTTCCTGCTGATGCTTTTTTTCAGCCCACGCAATAGCCCGTCATTTTTCACTTTGCCTGGGTGGCAGCTACTTGGTGGCGTACTCGGGCCAGTTTATGTCGTTATTCTGACCGTGGCCACGCCAGTTATTGGGATAGCGATGACGATGATCGGTATCTTAGCCGGTCAGGTATTTAAGAGTTTGATCATAGATCATTTTGGTTTACTCGGTACACCCCGTAGAAAAATAGACAGCAAGCGAATTATCGCCCTTATTTTTATCATCGCTGCATTAATTCTTGTTGCCAGAGGATAAGTTAGACTATGACATTTATTATGATCGTTTTAGCCATTATTGGCGGCTCCATGTTGAGTATTCAGGCGGCCGTTAATGGACAATTGGGTAGTCAGGTAGGGGTATTTAAAAGCGCGTTCCTGACCTTTTCCGTAGGCGCACTTATCACCGCTTTGCTTATTTTCTTTTTTGAACCAAAACAAATGGTTACACTGATTGATGTACCTAAATGGCAACTGCTGGGTGCCATGTTTGGCGTACCCTATATCGTTATCATGGTTTTAGCCGTACAACGAATAGGAACCGCGATTGCCACAGTCGCCGTGATCTTCGGACAGTTAACCATGAGCATGTTAATCGATAACTTTGGCTGGTTGGGAAATCAATCCATTTCGTTTTCGATGAGTCGTCTGGGTGCTATCCTCTGCTTAGGTATCGCACTTTTCTTCATTTACTCAAGTAATAAAGTAAAGGCGACCGCCTTAAAACAAGACCACCTGTCATCGAGCTAAATAGAATCAGTCTCGTTCATCAATAAGGGATACGGACTAAAAATATCTGCATCCCTTATGGGGAGTAAATGCTCCGTTGATGATTTCCAGAGCTAATATCGCCAAATTGATGAATACACCTAATAAACCCTAGCTAATTACCCCACCTAATCGAATAAATCCGTTTGCGTTATGCTTTTCCAACACAACAGCTGAAGGATAACGTCATGCAAACTGTAAAACTGAACAACGGCATTGAAATGCCCCTGCTGGGCTTTGGTGTCTTCGAGATGACGGATGCCGCGGAATGCGAAAGAGCCGTTATTGATGCCATCGATACGGGATACCGCCTGATCGATACCGCCGCGTCTTACCAGAATGAAACCCAGGTCGGGAACGCATTGAAACAGACCGGTATCGCCCGTGATGAACTCTTTGTAACGACCAAACTGTGGCTGCAGGATACCCATTACGAAGGCGCTAAAGCACAGTTCGAACGCTCCCTGAATCGGCTGCAGCTGGATTACGTCGACCTGTATCTGATTCACCAGCCTTACGGTGATGTCCATGGGGCATGGCGTGCTATGGAAGAACTGCAACAGGCAGGCAAAATTCGCGCCATTGGCGTCAGCAATTTCCATCCTGACCGACTGGCCGACCTTATCGCCTTCAACAAAGTTGCCCCTGCGGTGAACCAAATTGAAGTTAACCCCTTCAACCAGCAGTTGCATGCCGTTCCATGGAATCAAAGCCGTGGCATTCAGCCGGAAGCCTGGGCTCCGTTTGCAGAAGGAAAAAATGGTCTGTTTGAGCATCCCATATTAACGGCGATTGGCCAGAAGTACGGCAAAACCGTGGGCCAGGTTGTGCTGCGGTGGATCTTCCAGCGAGGCATCGTTTCGCTGGCAAAAACAGTTCGAAAAGAACGTATGGAAGAGAACATCAACGTTCTCGATTTCGAACTGAGTTATGAAGATATGTTGCAGATTACTGCTATCGACACCGCAACAAGTGCTTTCTTCTCACACCGCGATCCTGCCAGAGTTGAATGGTTGGCCGGTCGCAAGCTGGACGTTTAAGACGCGATAAAAGAGGTAATTAATCAATGCAAAAACGTTATCTGGGTAAATCCCGACTCGAAGTCTCCGCTCTTGGGCTCGGCTGCATGGGCTTAAGCCACGGCTACGGCCCGGCGACCGATACTCGTCAGGCTATCGGGCTCATTCGCGCTGCGGTTGAACGTGGCGTCACATTCTTCGATACCGCTGAAGTGTATGGCCCCTTCCTTAATGAAGAGGTTGTCGGCGAAGCCTTAAAACCGTTTCGTGACCGTGTGGTCATCGCCACCAAGTTTGGTTTTACTTTTGGTGAAGACAACAAGCAGCAGATTTTAAACAGCCGTCCGGAGCATATCCGTGAAGCTGTGGATGGATCATTACGCCGTCTTAAGACTGATGTCATTGACCTGCTCTATCAACACCGTGTCGATCCGGATGTCCCGATTGAAGATGTTGCGGGTACCGTGAAAGACCTGATCGCTGAAGGCAAAGTTAAACATTTCGGTCTGTCCGAAGCGGGTGCGCAAACCATTCGTCGTGCGAATGCCATACAACCAGTTACTGCGCTGCAAAGCGAATACTCCATGTGGTGGCGCGAGCCTGAACAGGAGATCCTGCCGTTGCTGGAGGAACTGGGCATTGGTTTTGTGCCCTTCAGCCCATTAGGTAAAGGCTTCCTGACGGGCTCGATTAAGCCAGGAACTACTTTTGGGAAAGATGATTATCGCAGCACCGTACCGCGTTTCGCCGAGCAGGCGATTGAAGCCAATGAAAAGCTGGTCTCATTGCTGGGTGAACTGGCGGCAGAGAAAGGCGTGACGTCTGCACAAATCGCGCTGGCGTGGTTGCTGGCACAAAAGCCGTGGATTGTGCCTATCCCAGGTACCACCAAACTACATCGGCTGGAGGAAAACTTGGGGGCTGCCGACATCATTCTTTCGCAGGATGACTCATGGCAGATAACCCAGGCGCTTGAAACCATTAAAATCGTCGGCGAACGTTACTCCCCTGAACATCAGGCTCGCGTGGGCCGTTAACACTCGAACGGGCCCTCTGCGAATGGGGGACCCGTTATTCCTGGTAGCGAAGTGCATCGATCATCAGCGCAAAAGCGGGTGGATGCTGCTTACGGCTCGGGTAGTAAAGATAATATCCGGGGAAAGACGGACACCAGTCCTCCAGAATCTGAATAAGCTCTCCTGACTTTATATAATCCTGCACCCTGTCTTCAGGTATACAGGCGATGCCAAAAATTCATGAAGGGCGTTCATAGACACAATTATTTAGCCCTATTATTGACAATAATGATATATGCTACCAACCTGTGGCGCTGGTCAGAAATAAGCGCAAGGCAAAATTCCTTCTTCGTGGAACTGATGTTTCCTACGACTATGTTTCAATGCCTGAAACGCTCGATTCCGATAGTCAGGGGCAGTGATCGCCCTTATAAAATTCAAAAAAAAACGCAACCCTGAAAATTCGAAATAAGGTTGCGTGAAGTCAGAATACAATGTAGAACATCAGTTTACTGATTGTTCCGCCCATTTATTATGCCATTATAAGAAATAATATAAATCAAGTATAGATGCGCAAGAAAAATTAAGACATTTTGAACTCCAATATTCGACATTCTAATATCTAGCGAACGAGAATTTTAGTAAGCATCACAGAATAAAAAGAAGATGATACTGGATACAAGAAGGATGGCAAGCGAACAAATATGCAGAGATAACAGTAACATATGGTTGTGTATAATAAGCTCAGGGTTTCAAACGACTACCAACAATAAACCTCAGATGTTACCAACGGTAAAACATACTGATTATACAGTCTATAGGCTATAAGTTCAGACGGTCACAGGACATCCTCAAGAAGGTATCCCGGCCCAAAGATAGTACGGATAATCTTTTTCCCCAGCTTCTTCTGTAGACCCGATATATGCACCTCTATCATATTACTCTCGAAGGTTCTGTGTATGGCAAATAGTTTGTTTTCCAGATAGCGGTGCGGCATTACCTGATTTCTGTTCAGTAAAAAAACTTCCAACAGAGCCATTTTCCGTAGTGTCAGTTGTATCAACTCTCCATCGACGCCGCTCTCGCGAATGGCCGTGTCAAACATCAAACTGCCTTGATATAACTGCGAGAATGTTAATAACAGCAGCGGCGGATAATAGTACAAAGACGAGCCAGAAGTTCATCTATATTCACCGGTAACCCTTTACAATCATCTGTTCCTGTATCAAGCAGTTCACTTCTCTTTGCCGCGCTGTCTGAATCAGTCAGTGCAAGCAAAGGTAAACGGGTATGGTTTTTACGCCATCCCCGTAGCATCTGTACACTGTCGGCTGGCAGGATTCGAGGATCATCACACAGTAGAGGCGGTATGCATCGCCTCCTCTCATCGGTAATGTCATGAACCACATCTACTTCATGGCCGGCATTATTCAAAAATGTTGCAAAGTTAATCTTCAAATACAGAACCTGTTGCACTTAACAGTAATGTTCTCATAAGATTTCCTTCTGTCAGAACTTCAACTTCCTGTATCCTCCGGACTAAAAGTTATACATCCACCTTGAATTACGCAGTATCAATAAGAATCATTTATAAATTTATCCGCATTAAAAATCTACATTTACCACCATAGAGTAAGAACATTATTTCCTATCCTGCCTCGGTTGAAACATGATTAACCGTGCTAATGCAATTCTCAACCCAGATATTAACACCCCGTAAAGTTATCGGATAATTAAGTCTCTTAAGCTCACGAAAAAAATTGAGAGCTCTTATCTTTTCCAGCCTTTCGAATTTATTATAACAACTGAACAAAATGCTTTTCCAAGTTGCCATACACAGAGAACACCCCCTGCCAACTAACAATTCACTTACATATATATTTCATCTACAGCCTGTAACCATTAAAACATTTCACTAAAAAAAACCAACAAATACATTGCTGCAATTTATCTGATTTTGAGAGGGGGGAAGGGCAATAAAATAGTTATTATAAAACACATACCAGGGCATTATAATAGAGCTATCATCATTCTAATAAACCTTAAAACCCTCGATCATATTACCAATATCATCACACCAACAATATCCTTCAAATACAATTGGTTACACAGAGAAAAATTCAAAAAATCCGAGTTTTCGCAGTTCATATTGCAACTATAGCTGAATTGCAATATCATTCTATAGTGATGCCACTGTTTATATCTTGTTATTACATCCAATATAGTTATCTTAAGCTCATTCTTTATGGGATGGGCTTTTTTTTAAAAAAAAGCGACAAATTTCAAATTATCTTATTTTATCAAGATAGAGTTCTCAAGTTTAGTGAAACATGTTATCTTTTGCATCGTAGAGTTAGTATTCTTATGTAGACATTGTATTTTCTGCCCGAGTAGTTATCGGGCATTTTTTTATTCTAAGAAATACAATGGTATGCAAGAGAATTTTAAAATAATAAATAAAACATTGCATTCAATTTGATACAATCACAATAGGGTTAAAAATGAATATATGGTTAGTGATATTTGGAATGGTAGGTTTAGGCATTGTTCATTATATTGAAAGTTCAATTGATGAAACACTAACCTCACTATTAATATACTTATCAATTGGACTTATAGTAGTTGGCGCTCTGGTATAAACTATAATATATTATCGTATACTCATAGCCTATCCCCTCCTTTGATTAATTTACTACCATTATTTTATGGAATCTGAATAGCTTCATTCGCAGTAAATAATGGTCCATCTCATTAACCTCAATCGAGCAAAGTAAAAATATTAGCAACATATCCTCACCATTACCAACATTTAAGCAATAATACACCTCAGCTTATTTTACATACCATCAATACTAATCGCCATCAAAGATGAGAGACTCACTATTTCCTAAAATGGTAAAAAAAAGCTGATCTCGCCATCTAGAATTCCCTCCCAAGATGTTCAGGAAGCCAGAAAACTAATCAAAAGAACAGATTATCGCTAACATTCAGCAACTGTGCTATTTTTAACGTATTCCTGGATAATTGCCAAAGGCTTCAGTATCAGAATGAGTAAAAATGAGGCACTTATTGGTGAGCTGATTAACTGGATTGAAGAGCATATTGATCAAGCCCCTGCAGTTGAGGATGTTTGCAAACGCTCAGGCTATACCCCGCGTCATATACAAAAGCTATTTAGTGACGTTACGGGCAAAACCGTAGGTGATTACATTCGTAAACGTAGATTAACCCGCGCAGCTATATTAGTCACATTTACGAAGAAAAGCATTTACCACATAGCAATGGAGCTTAACTTTAGTACACAGCAAACATTTAGTCGTGCTTTCCGGCGTGAATTCGGCTGTTCGCCTTTGCAATATAGATCCAGGAAGTACCTGCAATGTTCACGGCTAACACCGCGATTTAGCTCAACAACACAGAGCGTTCAGTTATTTTTATCAGAACCTAAAGGCTTTCGTCTACGCGTTTTTGAGTTTAAGTACCGGGAAGCTCTGCTTGACAGTGCCAAACGAGGAAGTCAACTCAGGCTAGACAAAGTAATGAACATACTGGCTGAACATTCGGTGGCCGTAGTTGTTTCAAATATAGCGTGTAACAGTAAACGTAGCTGGGAGGTCGAGATTCAGGCAAAATCAGGTTTTCATGACAATAAAAATTACAATTATGAAAGGGTCAAACAGAAATATTGGACAACTAGCTTCAAAGGAACATGGGAAGAATATATTGCTTTTATTAGAAACTTCCTCATTTCGATCGACCTAAACTTGTACCAAGGGAATATTATCGAGGAAATTAGACTTTGTGAACAGCACGATAATGAGAACATCAACTTTAATTTTATACTTTACTTCCCTGTGACTTTATAAGCAGAAACGTATACATTCTTGCTTCAATTTTTTAAGTTGCAATTATTACGTTTCAAAGCTCACAGCCTTAGCAAGGAAAAATCCTATACAAAAAATCCGAATACACAAAGACCCTAACCCATTGATAGTTATGGAATTAACAGGGCAAGCAAATGTCCTGACTCCACACACGTCCATCTTTGCAAAAAAACTTATCATTTAGATAAATACACTTAATTGCATGAGCGCTAATAAAAAGTAAATCTATAAGTGGCATAAAGGTTATTACCTTATGCCTTATATTAGTCCATAAATTTAATCTATTTCAGAGGATGAGTAACTTATGCGTATTTTTAAGAAAAAAATACTGTCATTGATGATTATGTCTACAATGTGTGCCCATGCCTATGCAGCTGAAATTGCAAATGGCAGCACAGGTACCTTAACTGATGGGATGGCTATTGCCAACGATAACTATACTTTATCAGGTGATGGTCGTTGGGTTGCTGCTAATAATCTCACCTTGAGCAAAGGAATTACTTTTGACAATGTTAATGTATCAGCAGCACAGCGGATTCTGGGTTTGGAATCTTCAGGAACATCATTGTCGACGCCTAGCTTGACTATTTCCAACAGTACGTGGACGAGTGGAGGTACTGGTATTGCTGTTTATAAAAACAATAATGCGTTAATACGAATTTTGAATTCATCAATCAACGCAGGTGGCCAGGCTATTTACTTTGATGCCAGTAACGATACTAATTTTAAAACAGCAATGACAAATGCCGTTGATGTTGACAATTCAGTTATCAGCGGCGGTATCCGTGTATATAATCATGTAACTTCCGGAGTAGCTAACACAGCGAATGTGAATTTTAATAATTCGTCGGTGTTAAACGGGAATATGTTTGTCTCGAAGACTGCAAATCTGTCAGGCGACGCTGTGCTTAATGCCACATTTACTGATAACAGTCAGTTTACTGGTAGCGCAACTTTAGATTCTACGTCAACTGCAAAGTCAGCTTTAAATCTAACTCTTGACTCTAATTCAGTATGGAATGTTTCAGGTGATTCAACATTAACTAACCTGAAAAATCAGAATGGCAGTGTTATTAATGTTAATGACCATAACATCGTTGCTGGCACATTGACCCAGGACGCAGGATCTTCCTCCGGAGTTCTTAAATTTAGTTCTCTGAAGGGCAATGTTAGTGTCAGCGGAACAGCCGCAGGTAACTACAAACTGCAATTTGTTGATTCAGGTAACGA
The DNA here is from genome assembly GCF_009176645.1 of Enterobacter oligotrophicus. Taxonomy (NCBI): domain Bacteria; kingdom Pseudomonadati; phylum Pseudomonadota; class Gammaproteobacteria; order Enterobacterales; family Enterobacteriaceae; genus Enterobacter; species Enterobacter oligotrophicus. Next base: position 3,466,613 of record NZ_AP019007.1, on the reverse strand, counting down.
AGGCACTGATGGGCAATCATTTGTCTCTTATAAGACAGAAGGCTCCACCGCAACGTTCTCTGGAAAAACCGAACAGGGTGTTTACCAGTATGATGTGGCTACTGTAAATGCGGGTACGAATACGAATGCTGTGCTCAAACGTTCAGATCGTCTTTCCAACAGCGCTTCTGTTGCTCTCGGCCTGGCTGCTGCACCGGTAAATATTGCCACATTGAATGGTGATACTCTGGATCAGCGTCTGAATGCAGCTCGCACCAGTAAAGTTGACCAGGGTGGTGTATGGGCCTCCTGGTTTGGTGGTAAAAATAAAAATACGACCAATGCTGGGGCAAGCTATGACCTTGACACCAATGGTGTAATGGTTGGTGCTGATACTCGTATTGCTGCACCTCGTGGTGGTGACTGGCTGGCGGGTGTAGCTTTCTCATCTGCATCTTCTGATCTCTCAACTATGCAGAGTAAAGGTGATGTTGATAGCTACACCGTTCAAGGATACCTGTCTCGTCGTTTTGATAACGGTGCGTTTGTCGACACAACTGCACAGTTCGGTCACTACAGCCAGGATGCCAAAGTGCGCATGCTTGATGGTCAGACTGCCTCTGGCAGCAATGCAACCAATAGCTTCGGTTTAGGAATGAAAGTTGGTTATACCTATCTGGATGCATCTTCTTTCTTTGCTGAGCCATATGTCAAAGTCTCTGCAATGACCTTTGATGGTGCCGACTACACACTGAGCAATGGTATGACCGTTCACAGCGATGACATGAACTCCGTTCAAGGGGAAGTGGGTGTTAATTTGGGTTATATTCACGAACTTCAGCAGAAAGGGGCGTTTGTTAAACCATACTTCCACCTGGCTGGTGTAAACGAGTTCGCGGATGGTAACACTGTGAAGTTGAATGACGTAGCACTGGACAATAGCATTGATGGTGCAGCCGTACGTGTTGGTGCTGGTATTCAGGTTCAGGCAACCGAGAACCTTGGCGGTTATGCTGGCTTTGACTATACCAAAGGTAGTGATATTGAGCGTCCATGGCAAGCCGCTGTGGGTGTCAACTACACCTGGTAATCATAATCACAGGGGGTATCAGCCCCCTGTTCTCTTTAAGTTAAAATATTTATTAATAACAGAATTATAAATAATATATTTCTCACTATATATTTTGATTGCAAATTAACAATTCATTATTAATGATAAAAAAACCCGCGTGACAAGAAATATTTCACCCATTTTTTAAAATGTATATTAAGGTAATTTAATGGAAAATAATAACACTTTAAACAAAACATCTCACCAGGACGTCCTTGAGTGGAAGAAAATGACTATCGGGGCTAAAGTAGCAATTGTATTATGGTTTTTATCTTTGTGTATTGTTGGCTACAAATTATTTTCTTTACTTGGTGACTGATATAATTAAAAAGGCTGAACTCGATTGCGTATTTTAATTTATGCTGAATCATGGCCGTTACTATATTGCTTAGAATATTTTTCATTACAATATTCTGAAGACATTATTGTACATCAATATTATGACCAATTATCTCTTATAGAGGCGGCAGGTCGTTATCCTGAAGCAATTATACTTTTAGATATATCTCCGCGCAATTATATACTACTGCTATACATATTGCGGAGTATTTCGTTTGAGAGAAGGATAATCGCAGTTTGTAGACGAGTTTTAGCTTCAGATGCGGTAGTATGTACATTTATAAAAAATATGGAATGTATCAATTATACACAGATTCCTTTTCGTCTATTGCATAAAATGCCAGGCCGGGTAGAGTATAAACGAGGAGCAACTTCCAAAAAACCAATTATCATGATGGCTATGAATCAGCGGACTCACCAGTACAGGAAGATTAATGAAAAAATTCATATCACTATATATGATAAATTAAAGAGTAAAAAAACACTTAAAGTTATTGATCATCTTGTCAATGGTTACTCAATAACCGAAACAGCAAAATTAGTTGGTATATCGGTAAAAATGGTATATAACCATCGACATAAAGCAGCAATGGCATTATGCTGTGATAAAAACTACTGGCTTTTAGGCGAAAGTTTTAATATACATGAAAAAAATCAAAAAGATCATGAGCTAAAATTATGGATTAGGGAAAATTGCAAATATAATCCCTTCTCTGATAATTGTTGCAGCAATTGTCGCTTTTCATTTATTTGTTATCACACAGATGGGAAGTTTAATGATCAGGAAAACATCCATTAGCCAGATAATTTCCATAAGTTATATTGCAGATTTTGCTACTGCAAAAGTAAAAGAGAGGGTGGCATTAGCGCTGTGTATCTTTGTTACTGAAAAGTTAAAGAGAAGCAGATCATATTAGCACTCATAATTTATGGAGTACTTATTATTTTATTTCTTCAACATGTCAATTTTTTGTTCCTACTCTGATGTTTGGGGCTTACCGCCCCATTTTTTTAGGACGTATTTAACATTCTATATGAGTTATAAAATGAACAGTATCTTTTATTTTGGACAAGATCTGAACATTGAAGTATTGAAGCTACTGGAATCTACATTCCCCAATCAAAAAATTAAAAAACTAACAAATATTAAAGAATTACATTTTACTTTGATAAAAAATGATAAAGTTATTATTTTTTTCGATACCCTCCCTTCATACCAACACACTCTCTGGTTCTGGGTTTATAAATATTATCCTTTTACTCCCTCCATTTGTATTCACCCTGGTTTTCACCCCATAGATTTCACCTTGTCTAATTACTTTAATCACATGACACTCTTATCATCCCCCATAACAAAAAACAAACTAAAAAGAACAATTAACACAACAATTAACAATATTGAACTTTGTAAAAAAAAGAACCTGAACAAAAAACCACAAATTTATAACAATAAAGAATTAACTATAGATAAATTCATTACATCAATTAATGAACAATCAAGGGTAAGACTACTTGATTCTGACCTAACAAGATTACAAAAAAAAATCATCAACGACACGATTGCGGGGGTTAATATAAACTTATTGCATAAAGTAAACAGAGTTCCTAGCTATAGGATAAATAAAGCGGTGGCAGATTTAAAATTAAAACTGGGAATAAACTTTAGTGAAAATCTATTTTTTGCTATTCAAATCGGCAGTAACTCGATGAAAAATACATTATCAATACCCACGTAAAATAAAAAGATAGATAATATAGCAAAATGAATAACTACATCAATATTTATACTAAGTTATAATGCTAAAGAAGGCTACTCAGAAATGTTTTTCCATTTGAAGATATCATGATAATTCCAAAATGAAAAATCGCTGTCCTAATGCTACAGCATATTATCAACGGTACCAGGCTGAACTGGTGTATATACTGTCCCCATTCGACTGGCAGGATATCTGTTTTAATCACAGGTCATATCACTAGTAATCGATATTGATCAAGTAGCCGAAACAATAAGCACCGAAGCATTTATGCGTAGGTTGATACAGCGCGTCCCTGAATACAGTCATGGAAATGATAGTCTGGATACGTGGTATTGTTGTATCTCCTGAGCATTATTTCCCCCTACAAATTTTACCAGAACATATGACAGAGAGCTCTCCCTCCTCCGATATCAATCATACTCATAAACAACAAATTTATAGGCACAGAGCCATCTCTCTGGCTCTGTGCCTAGGGTATTCAGATTACACTCGCAACCGAGAAAGTGTCTATCAGGAAACCTGATGGTCCACAATTTCATTTCCCTCCTCTCCTCCAGATATTGAGCATGGTTATACGTCCCACGAATCGCATTCTTATCAACGTGAGCCAGCTGGGTTTCAATCCACGCTGTATTGAATCCTTCCTCATGCAAAATCGTACTCATCGTGTGGCGAAAACCATGTCCCGTTACCTTCCCCGTATATCCAACCCGCTTAAACACCTGATTAATACTCGCTTCACTCATCGTCTTGCGGGGATCATTTCGTCCTGGGAATACCAGTGGATATTGCCCAGTCATCACTTTGAGTTGCTGTACAATTTCCAATGCCTGGGTAAATAGAGGTACAAGGTGAGGCCGTTTCATCTTCATACATTCTGCAGGGATTTCTCACACCGCTTTTTCAAGATCAAACTCACTCCAGGAAACACCTCGAAGCTAGCCGGTGTAACTGGATAAGGCTTTAAAGAAGTCTGGTAATTCCTCAACGGTAAGGAAGGAGTAATGCTTCGATTCATACCCTGGCATCGCGCTGGTTACATCCGCTGCAGGAGTGTATTTCCCACGGCCGGTAATTATGGAGTAACGAAATACTTCGCTGCAGCGCTGCCTTACCTTCCTGACCTTCTCTGTCGCACCACGGCTTTCCATTCGACGTAGCATATTAAGCAGAACCAAAGGCTTGATGTCATTCACCGGCTGCTGGCCGATATAGAGGAAAATATCTTTATTGAAGGTTTCGATAATGTCCGAGGCATGACCTTCTGACCATCGGCTCACCGTCGTTCCGTGCCATTCAAGCGCCACAGCTTAAAATATATTATTTAGCTGCACATCGCGAATCAGCTTTTCTTGTTTCTTCGCATACGATGGATCGATACCCTCAGCCAGCTTTTTCTTGGCGTCATCACGTAGTGCTCTTGCTTGTGCAAGCGACATTGCCGGATAGACACCAAAAACCATACGCTTCTCTTTTCCATTGAATCGATATTTCATCCGCCGGTATCGAGAACCAGAGGGAACGACTTCAAGATACAAACCAGCCCCCTCTGCCAGCTTATAGGCTTTCTCTCTGGGTTTAGCAGCGTCTACCTGTCGCGCATTTAGCTTCATTGGGGCATCTCCCTAAACCGAACACAGAATGCCCCCACTTATGCCCCAACTGTAATTTGATTCCGGTTGAGTCCAGCTAAGGGCCAGAAACCACAGTACACGGGCTTTGAGTTTATTTCGATAGACCAGGGAAGAGTTTGAAATGGTGCCGATAATAGGAGTCGAACCTACGACCTTCGCATTACGAATGCGCTGCTCTACCAACTGAGCTATATCGGCCCTGAGAGACCGGTTACGAGCGTAACCACGGGGCAAAAGAGTAGATCTAACAGGGTGATGCGTCAATGCCCTTTTGAATCAAACGGCTAATTTTACATCACCCTTATTCATTTACGCACGAATTGTATCATCGCCGAAGCCAACCCACTTATAAGTGGTCAGTGCTTCGAGTCCCATCGGGCCACGCGCGTGCAGTTTCTGAGTGCTGACAGCCACTTCCGCGCCCAGGCCGAACTGGCCACCATCGGTGAAACGGGTTGAGGCATTTACGTAGACGGCTGAGGAATCTACCTCGTTTACAAAGCGATCGGCGTTGCGCAGGGTGCGCGTCAGGATCGCGTCTGAGTGCTGGGTGCCATGTTCACGAATGTGCGTAATCGCGTCGTCCAGATCCGTCACAACTTTCACGTTCAGATCCAGTGACAGGAACTCATCATCGTACTGCTCCGCTTTAACCGGAACCACAGTAGCCGGGCCATCTTTCAATAACCCCAGCGCGTTAGCATCCGCATGCAGCGTCACGCCGCTTGTCGCCATCTGTTTACTCAACGCGGGCAGGAAGGTGCTCGCAATCCCCTGGTGCACCAGCAGCGTTTCCACCGTGTTACAGGTGCTAGGGCGCTGGGTTTTGGCATTAACGATAATCTTCAGCGCCGGTTCAATCTCGGCACTTTCATCCACCACAATATGGCAAACGCCGATACCACCGGTGATCACCGGAATGGTCGATTGCTCACGACACAGCTTGTGCAAACCTGCGCCCCCGCGTGGGATCAGCATGTCGATGTATTTATCCATGCGCAGCATTTCATTCACCAGCGCGCGGTCCGGGCTTTCGATCGCCTGGACGGCACCTGCCGGTAAGCCGCACTCTTCCAGCGCCTGCTGGATGACTTTTACCGTCGCGGCATTGGTGCGCCAGGTCTCTTTACCACCGCGCAAAATAGCGGAATTACCGGTTTTCAGGCACAGAGAAGCGACATCAACCGTCACGTTTGGGCGAGCTTCGTAAATCACACCGACGACACCGAGCGGTACGCGGCGACGCTCAAGGCGTAAACCGCTGTCGAGCAATCCACCGTCAATCACCTGCCCTACCGGGTCAGCCAGATTGCAGACCTGACGAACATCGTCTGCGATCCCTTTCAGGCGCGCCGGAGTCAGTGCCAGACGGTCAAGCATCGCCTCACTCAGGCCGTTGCGATGCGCTTCCAGCAAATCCTGCTCGTTCGCGAGCAATATTTCCTGCGACTGTGATTCCAGATAATCAGCGATTTTTTCCAGCACGCGGTTTTTCTCGCGGCTGGAAAGGAGCGCAAGTTTATAAGAGGCGGCCTTCGCGGCTGCGCCCATTTGTTCCAGCATATTCAGGCTCCTTAACGAATAATCATGTCATCGCGGTGCACAGCAACCGGGCCATATTCATAGCCCAGGATGGCGTCGATCTGTTGCGAATGGTGTCCCGCAATGCGGCGTAACGCATCGCTGTTATAGCGGCTTACGCCGTGGGCGATGTCGCGACCTTCGAGGTTACGGATGCGGATCACTTCACCACGGGAGAAGTTACCTGTCACGCTTTTAATTCCTTTTGGAAGTAATGAACTCCCTCGTTCCAGAATTGCCGCGGTCGCGCCTTCGTCAACGGTAAGTTCACCAGCCGGAGGTGCACCAAAAATCCAGCGCTTACGGTTTTCCAGCGGAGATTCCTGCGCGTGGAAGCGCGTTCCCACGGAGATGCCTTCCATTACGTCGCCAATCACGCCAGGGCGGCTGCCCGCAGCAATAATGGTGTCGATACCGGCACGGCAGGCTACATCGGCGGCCTGCAGTTTGGTGCCCATCCCGCCGGTTCCGAGACCAGAGACACTGTCCCCCGCAATGGCGCGCAACGCGTCGTCAATGCCGTGAACGTCTTTAATCAGTTCGGCTTGCGGGTTAGAGCGTGGATCGGCGGTGAAAAGACCTTGCTGGTCAGTGAGCAGCAATAATTTGTCGGCACCGGCCAGAATCGCGGCCAGCGCAGAAAGATTATCGTTATCGCCCACTTTGATTTCAGCGGTGGCAACGGCGTCGTTCTCGTTAATCACCGGAACGATATTGTTGTCCAGCAGCGCACGCAGCGTATCGCGGGCGTTCAGGAAGCGCTCTCTGTCTTCCATATCCGCGCGCGTCAGCAGCATTTGCCCGACGTGGATACCATAGATAGAGAACAGTTGCTCCCAGAGTTGAATGAGTCGGCTTTGCCCCACGGCGGCCAGCAGCTGTTTAGACGCGATCGTTGCGGGGAGTTCAGGATAGCCAAGGTGTTCACGCCCGGCGGCAATCGCCCCGGAGGTGACAATCACAATACGATGCCCTGCGGCATGCAGTTGAGCACACTGACGTACAAGCTCAACGATGTGGGCGCGATTCAGGCGGCGCGATCCGCCGGTTAATACACTGGTACCGAGTTTTACCACCAGCGTCTGGCTGTCACTCATGATTCTCTGCCGTTCAACAATAAGGGAAAATGATGTCAAACGAACGTTTTAACAGGACTCAGCCCCGTTGCCAACTGCCTTAACACAAAGCAGAACACTTTATTGCGCGGGATCAGGAAGCGTAGCGGCAAATTTTGACAGCTTTATTACCGAAAAATTAAAACATACTTTTTTAAACATATTCTTATTTTGTCATAAAAGTTTCACCCGTAAACGATAAAACCCTTCCTGTTTTTTCACGGGACATAAGCATGAGCTTATCGTTCAGCGAATATTAGCGCGTTTATAAAACTCAGGATTGAAAATGAAAAAGAGTACTCTGGCATTAGTGGTAATGGGCGTTATTGCTTCAGCATCAGTTCATGCAGCCGAAGTTTATAATAAAAACGGCAATAAACTGGACGTGTACGGCAAAGTTAAAGCAATGCACTACATCAGTGATGATGACGCTAAAGACGGTGACCAGACTTATGTCCGTTTTGGTTTTAAAGGCGAAACACAGATTAACGATCAACTGACCGGGTATGGCCGCTGGGAAGCAGAATTTGCTGGCAACAAAGCAGAGAGCGATTCTTCTCAGAAAACGCGTCTGGCTTTTGCCGGGATTAAGCTGAAAGACGTTGGCTCTTTCGACTACGGTCGTAACCTGGGGGCGCTGTATGACGTTGCAGCATATACTGATATGTTCCCTGAGTTCGGCGGTGACGGCCTGGCTCAGACAGATAACTTCATGACCAAACGTGCCAGCGGTCTGGCAACGTACCGTAATACCGATTTCTTCGGTATGATTGATGGGCTTGATATGACCCTGCAATATCAGGGTAAAAATGAAAACCGCGACGTGAAAAAACAGAACGGTGACGGTTTCGGTACTTCCCTGAGCTATGACTTCGGTGGCAGCGATTTCTCTGTCATTGGTGCCTACGCCAACTCTGATCGTACTAACGAACAGAACCTGCAGGCACGTGGCGAAGGTAAAAAAGCGGAAGGCTGGGCGACCGGTCTGAAATATGACGGTAACGATATTTACCTGGCGACTATTTATTCTGAAACACGTAATATGGCACCTATTTCCGGTGGTTTCGCAAATAAAGCGCAAAACTTTGAAGCGGTCGCGCAATACCAGTTTGATTTCGGCCTGCGTCCTTCCATTGGCTATGTCCAGTCTAAAGGCAAAGATATCGAAGGGATTGGTGACGAAGATATCGTGAAATACATTGATGTGGGCGCTACCTATTATTTCAACAAAAATATGTCAGCGTTTGTTGATTATAAAATCAACCAGATTGACGATGATAACAAACTGGGTGTAAGCAGCGATGACATCGTTGCGCTGGGTATGACCTACCAGTTCTAAGATTATCCGAATAAGAAAATCCCGGCAGATAAGCCGGGATTTTTTTGCCCGGTGGCGCTGCGCTTACCAGGCCTACGGAATAGTGCATTTTGTAGGCCAGGCAAGGCGAAGCCGCCACCCGGCGCTGTGGCGTCAGGCAGTAAGTTTCACCGCTTCGCTGGAAAAATCGTCAGCAGGTTCCAGTTTCAGATCCAACGTGGCCAGCAAATTGCGCGCCTTATCGTGAAACTCTTTGAGCGTATACTCCAGGCGGTCAATCACTTCCTGGTCCTTAATGGTTGTTGCCTGCCAGTTACCGTCTTTATTGAACAGGCCAAACTGGTAACTGTAGGTAAAGCGTTTTTCCTGTGCTTCCATTTCCATCCACCAGCCCCAAAACTCACGTTTTTCGGGAGCAGGCTTCACGTTGACGCAAACAGCCAGGCAGTCGAAAAAAAAGCGATTCTCTTCACACTGCTCTTCTCGAATATACGGGCCAAGAGCCATGAACTTCTTAATCAGTCTACTTTTCGGGTGTCCACTCGGTAACGTCATTGCGATCTCCTTTTGTGAAGCCACTGTTTTACCAAACCATCAAAATTTAGCAATCTCTTAACACAATCTCTGCGTGATCCAGCGGGTAATCTCTTTGAGTGCCTTGTCAAAATTCTGATACACCGGGCTGAACGGCACCTCAAGCAGTTTGCCATCCGCAGATGACGACGTGATTAAGCGCGACTCCTCTTCCGGGCTGAAAGGATCGTTTTTCCAGAAACCGGACAACATCGGCGTGGGGCAACGTCTCCCCAGTAAACCTTGCGTTTTTAATGAGTAACGATTGAGCTCAATGCGCAGCGCTTCGTCTGACGCATCATGCATGCCAAGACGGCTGGCGAGCACGTCGAGATACATCTCTGGCACGTTACCCTGTCGGGCAGGGTCGCTGAGCAGCGCGTGAACCACCGGGCCAAGGCAGGCAACTGCTTTCAGGCGGGATGACTCCAGATAAGCCAGACGTACCGCGACGTTCGCCCCAAAGCGGAAACCGAATGCTGCGACCCGTGTATGGTCGACCCAGGGAATATTCTCCAGTGCTTTCAGTGCATGCTGGTGCAACAGGCTTGAATCCTGAGTCAGCTTCCACTTCGAGGAGAAACCAATTGAGGGCATATCGAGCGTCAGCATCGCGATCCCTTTTGGTGCGAAGTAGCGCTCATACAGGCTGTAATAGTCGATCTGCAGCGAGTCCAAACCGCCGCACATTAATACGGTCGGGAACGGACCTTCGCCTTCAGGCATATGCAGAAACCCGGTGACCGGGCTGCCACCTGGAATGGTGAATTCAAGTTCTCGCATCAGGACAGGCAGGCGCTGAGCAGCTTCTTCATAAGCGCGATTTGCCAGTGCCTGTGCCTGCTCTGCCAGCTCATCGCCCTTCAGATGCGGGTATGCTGCGATGGCGTAAAGGTTCGCGGCATGTAACCAGTGCTTGCCGCTTAGCGTGGCATCCTCTTCCTGGCTGGCTTTTTGCTGCCAGAGCATTGCCTGTTTAGACCATTCGTAGATCCAGTTACCGCCGCGATAACCCACCACCGTGTCGTAAAGTTCGCTGTCGGTGCGCTCGGCCTCGCTCATGACGATACGCGCCTGCACGTCAAGGATTTCACGCGGATCAATACCGCGCCAGATCCACATCAGGCGGTTTATCATACGATACCAGTGAGGGATATTTTTGCCGTCTAACGCAGACTGCACTGAAGGCATGGTGCCAGGGTTAAAACGACGCACCAGCGTCGACGTTTCAGGATGTTTGAAACGGGGTTTGAAGAGAGTCTCGGTGAGATTGGCCTGCGTCATTGCGTTGCCTCCATGGATACATCATCTGGAGACCATTGTAACGCGGTGCAGGCTAAAAAGAACAACGCCCGGCATAGCCGGGCGTGTAAAGTTTCGTTCTGAAATTAACGGCCTAAAATAGGCGGTACAAAGACCACACCCATATCCCATGGCTGCTCAATCCAGGTATCCTGCGGGATATCAATCACGTAATCGTCAACCAGTGGGCGGCCAGCCGGTTTAGCGAAGATAGTGACGAAGTGCGCTTTTGGATACATTTCGCGGATCGCAACCGCAGTACCACCGGTATCCACCAGATCGTCAATAACGATGAAGCCTTCACCGTCGCCTTCAGCGCGTTTCAGCACTTTCAGCTCACGCTGGTTGTCGTGGTCATAGCTGGAGATACATACGGTATCGACATGACGAATACCCAGCTCACGTGCCAGCAGCGCCCCCGGTACAAGACCGCCACGGCTGACGGCAATAATGCCTTTCCACTGCTCGGAAGGCATCAGACGCGCCGCCAGTTTGCGTGCGTGAATCTGCAACATGTCCCAGGTGACGACGTATTTTTCGCTCATGTGAAGTGTCCCAGCCTGTTTTTATACGGCTTAAAAAAGTAAGGGTGAACCAGGTTGCGCGAGATTATAGAGATCTGACGCACCAAAAACCAGTGTTTAGCGCCCTGAGCCTGAGTTTTTACATGCTTTATGCTACCAGCGACCAGAGAAAGTGGTATTCTCAGTTGCATCTCGCAAGCCTGTCTTGTGGTAACTATTAACCTGCTAACCCTGTGTCCTGCAACGTTGTTTGCAGCGCATCGACAAGGAGACTTATCGTGTCTGAACTGTCTCAATTATCTCCACAGCCGCTGTGGGATATTTTTGCCAAAATCTGTTCCATTCCGCACCCGTCCTATCATGAAGAACAACTGGCCGAACATATTATGGGCTGGGCGAAGGAAAAAGGTCTGCACGCTGAACGCGACCAGGTTGGCAACATTCTGATCCGCAAACCGGCAACGGCAGGCATGGAAAACCGTAAACCCGTTGTGCTGCAGGCGCACCTGGACATGGTTCCACAGAAAAACAACGACACCGTGCACGACTTCACTAAAGACCCTATCCAGCCGTACATCGACGGCGACTGGGTAAAAGCGCGCGGCACCACGCTGGGTGCGGATAACGGTATCGGTATGGCCTCTGCACTGGCCGTGCTGGCGGACGACAGCGTTGAGCATGGTCCGCTGGAAGTGCTGCTGACCATGACCGAAGAAGCGGGCATGGACGGTGCGTTCGGTCTGCAGGCCAACTGGCTGCAGGCGGACATTCTGATCAACACCGACTCCGAAGAAGAAGGTGAGATTTACATGGGCTGCGCGGGCGGGATTGATTTCATCTCTACCCTGCCGCTGTCCCGCGAAGCGGTTCCTGCTGGCTTCCAGACCTTCAGACTGACGCTGAAAGGGCTGAAAGGCGGCCACTCCGGTGGTGATATTCATCTGGGCCTCGGTAACGCCAACAAACTGCTGGCACGTTTCCTGGCAGGCCACGCGGCTGATCTGGATCTGCGTCTGGTGGATTTCAACGGCGGTACGCTGCGCAACGCGATCCCACGTGAAGCGTTCGCCACCGTAGCGGTGCCTGCGGCAAAAGCGGACGAGCTGAAAAAACTCTCCAGCGTTTATCTGGATATCCTGAAAAACGAACTCTCTGAGAAAGAGAAAAACCTGACCGTGGTGCTGGAATCCGTTTCAACAGATAAAGCGGCGCTGACCACGCAGTCCCGCGATACCTTTGTTCAGTTGCTGAACGCGACGCCAAACGGTGTGATCCGCAACTCCGACGTAGCGAAAGGCGTGGTGGAAACCTCGCTGAACGTGGGCGTGGTGACCATGGGTGACGACAGCGCAGAGATCATCTGCCTGATCCGCTCGCTTATCGACAGCGGTAAAGAGTACGTCGTGAGCATGCTGGAATCTCTCGGCACACTGGCAGGCGCGAAAACCTCAGCGAAAGGCAGCTACCCAGGCTGGCAGCCGGATGCAAGCTCTCCGGTGATGGCACTGGTACGTGAAACTTACCAGCGTCTGTTCAACAGCACCCCGAACATTCAGGTGATCCACGCGGGTCTGGAATGCGGTCTGTTCAAAAAACCGTATCCGGAGATGGACATGGTTTCCATCGGGCCAACCATCACCGGGCCACACTCCCCGGATGAGCAGGTTCATATCGAAAGCGTGGGTCACTACTGGACGCTGCTGACCGAGCTGCTGAAGGCGATTCCTGCGAAGTAATTTATCGTCTGTTGCCCGGTGGCGCTTCGCTTACCGGGCCTACGATTACAGTCCCAGAACCAGCTGCCGCTCTAACTGCGGGTCCAGCAATGTGACGTGCAACCCCACCAGCCTAACCCCACGCCCTGCCCGCCGCTCCTCCCAGGCTTTCTTTGCGGTCGCAATCAGATCCTCTTTATTCAGCCGCGGCCAGACATGCTCCTGCGTCGTTTGCTGGAAGTCGTTGAATTTCAGCTTGATACCCTGACGAGCAATCAACAGATCCGGTTTCACCTTTATTAGCCGCCGCTCAAGTTCGGGATAGAGCTGTTCGATAATAATGGTTTCGCACGCTGACCAGTCGTGAATGTCTTCGCTTAGCGTGCGCTCAACGCCGACGGATTTCCGCAGCCGCTCATTGTTCACGTCACGCTCGTCAATTCCCTGACTGCGCTCCCAGAGCACGCGGCCAAACTTCCCGAAACGCTTAAGCAACATCGCCAGATCGCTTCGCTGCACATCTTCACAGGTGCGTAGTCCCATGCTCTCAAGTTTTGCAGCGGAGACTTTCCCCACGCCGGGGATTTTGCCAAGCGGCAGGGTTTTCAAAAACGCCGGAACCTCTTCAGGTGTGATGACATACTGCCCGTTGGGCTTATTTAAATCAGACGCGATTTTGGCAAGAAACTTCACCGGCGCGACGCCCGCGGAGGCGGTCAGATCCAGTTCTTTATGGATGGTCTGGCGGATCTCCTGCGCCATCAGTGTGGCGGAGCCGTGACAATGCAGACTGTCGGTGACATCCAGATAGGCTTCATCCAGCGACAGAGGCTCAATCAGCGAAGTGTAGCGGGAGAATATTTCCCGAATATGGACAGACGCTTCTTTATAGGCATCAAAACGCCCAGGCAGAAGGGTAAGATGAGGGCAGAGTTTCAGCGCCATCGCCGTGGGCATAGCGCTGCGCACACCAAACTTGCGCGCAGGATAGTTAGCTGTACTGATTACCCCACGCTGGACGCGGCTGCCGCCAATCGCAATAGGGATATCCCGCAGCGCCGGATTGTCACGCATCTCCACTGCGGCAAAAAAGCAGTCCATATCAACATGGATTATTTTGCGCATAGTAAGCCCTCACTCATCACTGGATAAGTATACAGTAAATAAGTGAGGATTGAGAAGTGGGACGATTTTGCCCTAAAGGATACGCCGGGCCTCGCGCGCCATCCGTTTTTTACGGGCGTCGCACGGCTCCGGACAGTCGCAGACTTTTTCCATGCCAAGGGATGAAATGCCACCGCAACTGCCCTGGAGACTTTTACGCTTAATGATCCAGCCTAACGACATACCGAACACCACCAGCACAAAGACCAGGAAAGCTGCCAGAAATGTCATCATCGTCAGCCTCCAAAGTCATCGAGCAAGATGTTCTCATCTTCCACACCGAGATCTTTAAGCATCTTGATCACTGCGGCGTTCATCATCGGCGGACCACACATATAAAACTCGCAATCTTCCGGTGCCGGATGCTGTTTGAGGTAGTTTTCATACAGCACGTTATGGATGAACCCTGTATAACCCGTCCAGTTATCTTCCGGCTGTGGATCGGAAAGCGCCACATGGAAGGTAAAGTTAGGGTTGTCACGCGCAAGCTGTTCAAACTCATCATCATAAAACATTTCGCGCAGCGAGCGGGCACCGTACCAGAAGCTGATTTTGCGCTGGCTGCTAAGCCGTTTAAGCTGGTCGAAGATATGAGAACGCATCGGTGCCATCCCAGCACCACCGCCGATAAAGACCATTTCTGCGTCGGTGTCTTTAGCAAAGAACTCACCGAACGGACCGGAAATCGTCACTTTATCGCCTGGCTTGAGGGACCAGATATACGACGACATCACGCCCGGTGGTGCACCCGGCACATTGGGTGGCGGCGTGGCGATACGCACGTTAAGCATGATAATGCCCTTCTCTTCCGGGTAGTTCGCCATGGAGTAAGCGCGCAACGTGGGCTCTTTGACGTCAGAAACAAAACGGAAGAGATTGAATTTATCCCAGTCGGCGCGGTATTCATCGGGCACGTCAAAGTCCGCATACGCGACAGTATGTTCCGGACACTCTATCTGGATGTAGCCCCCCGCACGGAACGGGACACTTTCCCCTTCCGGCACGCGCAGTTTAAGCTCTTTAATGAAGGTGGCTTTGTTATCGTTAGAGATAACCTCACACTCCCATTTTTTGACGCCGAAAATTTCTTCCGGCAGCTCAATCTTCATGTTCTGACGCACCGCGACCTGACAGGCCAGACGGCAGCCCTCTTTTGCTTCACGTTTAGTGATATGCGCCAGCTCGGTTGGCAGAATATCCCCGCCCCCCTCTTTCACCGTTACGCGGCACTGCCCGCAGGAGCCACCGCCGCCGCAGGCTGAAGAGACAAAAATCCCGTTGCCGGAGAGTGTATTAAGCAGCTTGTCCCCCGCTGGTGTGCGGATCTGGTTTTGCGGCTCATCGTTGATATCAATAATGACATCACCGGAATTTACCAGCTTCGCACGTGCGGCCAGGATCAGACCCGACAGCACCAGAACAATCAGCGTGAACATCACCACGCCAAGAATAATTTCCATCTTCTTTCCCTTATAGCTGCACACCGGAGAAGGACATAAAGCCCAGTGCCATCAACCCGGTGGTGATAAAGGTGATCCCTAAGCCGCGCAAGCCCGCGGGCACGTTGGCATATTTCATTTTTTCACGGATGCCCGCCATGGTGACAATAGCCAGCATCCAGCCGATACCGGAACCAAAGCCATACACCACGGATTCACTGAAGTTGTAATCGCGCTGAACCATAAACGACACGCCGCCGAAGATGGCGCAGTTCACGGCGATCAGCGGCAGAAAAATCCCCAGGGCGTTATAGAGCGACGGGAAATACCTGTCGAGGATCATCTCAAGAATTTGCACCAGCGCCGCAATCACACCGATGAAGGTGATGAAGTTCAGAAAGCTCAGGTCGACACCTTCTACCAGCGCGCCGTCCCGCAGCACGAAGTTGAACACCAGATTGTTAATCGGTACGGAAAGCCCAAGAACGACCGTAACCGCCACCCCCAGTCCAAATGCCGTCGACACCTTTTTAGAAACAGCAAGGAACGTACACATGCCGAGGAAAAACGCGAGCGCCATGTTTTCAACAAACACTGCGCGCACAAATAAACTCAGGTAATGAGCCATTGTCGGTTACTCCTTTTCCTGCTGTTCAGGCTTCAGGGTACGAATCAGCCAGATCAGCAAACCGATAATGAAAAATGCGCTTGGGGCCAGCAGGAACAGTCCGTTTGGCAGATACCAGCCGCCATTCTGCACCGTATCCAGCACCGTGATGCCAAACAGCTTGCCGCTACCAATAAGCTCGCGCAGGAATCCGACCGTCATCAGGATCACGCCGTAACCCAGGCCGTTGCCGATGCCGTCCATAAAGCTCGCCAGCGGCGGCATTTTCATGGCGTAGGCTTCAGCACGCCCCATCACGATGCAGTTGGTGATAATCAGACCGACAAACACCGAAAGCTGTTTTGAGGTTTCATAAGCAAAAGCGCGCAGCAGCTGATCGACCACGATCACCAGCGAGGCGATGATCGCCATTTGCACAATGATCCTCACGCTGTTCGGTATGTGATGGCGGATCATCGAGATAAACATGCTGGAGAACGCCGTAACCAGCGTTACCGCAACGGTCATCACCAGCGCAGTTTCCAGTTTGGTGGTCACCGCCAGCGCCGAACAGACGCCCAACACCTGCAGGGTAATCGGGTTATTGGCTAACAGTGGGCCAATCAGCACCTTTTTGACTTCTTTCAGTTCACCGGTATCAGCCATTGTTCAGCGCTCCTTCACGTACATTTTTCAGGAAGGGGCCAAAGCCCAGCTCGCCCATCCAGAAATCAAAACTGTGCTGCACCCCGTTAGAGGTGAGCGTGGCCCCGGAAAGCCCGTCAACAGCATATTCGTCCCCCGGACGTGCAGCGCCTTTCATCACTTTCAGCGCAGGCTGGCCGTTGTCGTCGAGCACTTTTTTCCCGACGAACTGTGCACGCCAGTTAGGGTTCTCAACCTCCCCGCCCAGCCCCGGCGTTTCGCCCTGGTCATAATACGTAATCCCTTTTACCGTGCGCCCATCAGTATCGAGCGCTACGAAGGCATACATCATTGACCACAAACCGTTGCCGTAGATTGGCAGTACCATTTCCTGCACACGTTTTTGCTCATCCCGTACCAGGTAGATTTCCGCGAGATTGCTGCGACGCTTGATACCGGCCGGGTCCTGTGATGCCTCAAGTACAAGACTCATCTGCGGATCTTTTAGCGCCTGGGCCTGATTAAACTTCGCCGGGTCTTTATCCAGCAGTTCGCCGGTTTTTAAATCCACCAGTCGGGCTGATATGCGCTCGGCAAAGAGTGCCGAGACGTCGTCTGCACTCATCCCTTCCTGCATCAGCCCGGCGACGGCCAGGATATTGCGCTGTTTATCCAGCGCTCGTTGCTCCTGCTGCAGCGGCTTCAACCCTACGGCTGAACCCGCCACGACAATGGAACACACCAGGCAAAGGACCAGCACCACCAGCAGCGTTTTGCCGATGCTGTCGTTATTTTTGACTTCAGCCACGCGCCTTCCTCCGCTTAATGTTGGCGCGCACGACCAGGTAGTCGAAAAGCGGCGCAAACAGGTTGGCAAACAGAATGGCCAGCATCATCCCTTCCGGATAGGCCGGGTTGACCACGCGAATCAATACACACATCACCCCGATGAGCGCGCCGTAGCACCACTTCCCTTTGTCGGTAAACGACGCCGAGACGGGATCGGTGGCCATGAACATCATGCCGAAAGCAAAGCCTCCCAGCACCAGATGCCAGTACCAGGGCATAGAGAACATCGGGTTGGTGGTGGAACCGATGAAGTTGAACATCGTGGCAGTGAGCACCATGCCGATCATTACACCTGCGACGATCCGCCAGGACGCCACGCGCCCGAACAGGATGATGGCCCCGCCAAGCAAAATCATCAGCGTGGATACCTCTCCAATAGAGCCTGGAATGTTGCCAATAAAGGCATCAAACCAGGTCACTGGCTGTCCGGTGGCATTGTTAACCAGCGTTTCGCCGCCGTGTGCAGCCCACTGAGAGAGCGGCGTTGCGCCGGAGAAACCGTCCGCCGCCGTCCATACCAGGTCGCCCGAGATTTGTGCCGGATACGCAAAGAAGAGGAACGCACGCCCCGCCAGCGCCGGGTTGAGGAAGTTGCGTCCGGTGCCACCGAAGATCTCCTTGGCAATCACCACACCAAAGCTGATCCCCATTGCCGCCTGCCAGAGCGGTAGCGTTGGTGGAACGATCAGCGCAAACAAAATAGAGGTAACAAAGAAGCCTTCGTTAATCTCATGCTTGCGAATAATGGCAAACAACACTTCCCAGAAGCCGCCCACGACAAAGACGGTGATGTAGATTGGCAGGAAGAAGACCGCACCCAGCGTCATCATGCTTATCCAGCCCGCATCTGCGCTAAAGCTCACGCCCAGCGACTGCGCCAGACGGTAGTGCCAGTCAGACTGAATCACCTGCGCCAGCTGCGGTGCATCGTATAAATGATGTAGCGCCGGAAGGGTCTGCAACCCGACGTTATACATGCCCCAGAACATGGCCGGGAAGACTGCAAACCAGACCAGAATCATCATCCGCTTGAGGTCTATGGCGTCACGAACGTGCGCCGCCCCTTTTGTCACCAGCCCCGGCGTGTAGAAAATGGTCGCCGTCGCTTCATACAGCGGGTAATACTTCTTCAGCTTACCTTCAGTAAAGTGCGGCTCTATTTTTTCGAAGAGGTGTTTTAAGCCCATCAGTTATCCTTCCTGCTCAATGCGGGTTAACACCTCGCGCAATACGGGTCCATATTCGTATTTACCCGGACACACATAGGTACACAGCGCCAGATCTTCTTCGTCCAGCTCCAGGCAGCCCAGCGCCTGCGCACTGTCGGAATCTCTGGCGAGCAGATCGCGCAGCAGCACGGTTGGCAGAATATCCAGCGGCATGACGCGCTCGTAGTTGCCAATGGGAACCATCGCACGCTCACCACCGTGAGTGCTGGTGGAGAAGTTAAAGAGCTTGTGACGCAGGAAGTGGCCGAGCGTGGTGCGGGTCACAGAGAACTTTTCTGCTCCTGGCAGCACCCAGCCAAACAGCTCTTTCTCACGCCCCTCCTGAACGATGCTCACCTGTAGATGAAAACGCCCCAGGTAAGCCTGCGTGTCGATGGCTTGTCTGCCGCTAAGCACTGAACCGGAAATGAGCCGGTTTTCACCCGCTTTTGTTTCACCGGTGAGCAGTTCATTAATATCGGCTCCCAGCAGGGTACGCACCAGGCGCGGGTTGGTCGCCTGCGGCCCGCCGATGGCAACCACACGTTCCGTGCACAGCTCGCCCGTCGTAAACAGTTTTCCGATGGCAATGACGTCCTGATAATTAAGATGCCACACCTGTTTCGTCAGGCTCACCGGCTCAAGGAAGTGAATATGGGTGCCTGCCAGACCAGCAGGGTGCGGGCCTGCAAATTCATTAAACGCAACCTGCCCCTGCGGATGTCCACCGAGTTTGCCGCCGCTGGCCTGGCAAACATGGACTTTCCCCGGCGTCAGGCGCGTTAACAGCGTGAGCCCATCATCAAACGCCTTTCGCTGCGCCAGAATAATGGGCTGCGGATCTGCGCTGAGCGGGTTGGTGTCGATTGCGGTGACAAAGATAGCCGCTGGCACCGTTCCAGGGACAGGGGATTTACTGAACGGGCGCGTGCGAAACGCCGTCCACAGGCCAGATTCCAGCAGTTGCGCCTGCACGACATCACGGCGTAAAGCCACGAGATCTGCCGCGTCAAAATGGGCAAAATCACGCTGCTCATTGCCTTCAATGCGGATCACCACCGACTGCAGTACGCGGCGTTCCCCGCGGTTAATCGCAACAACAGTGCCGCTGGCGGGTGCGGTGAACATAACGCCGGGATTTTTTTTATCCTCGAAGAGCGCCTGCCCTTTCATGACGCGATCGCCCTCCTGCACCAGCATCGCGGGGCGCATCCCCACGTAATCGTCGCCCAAAATGGCAACGTGACGAATGCTGGCACCTGTCGAAACGTGCTGTTCAGGCACGCCGGAGATCGGCAGATCAAGTCCTTTTCTTATTCTAAACATGTGGTTAGCAGGTATCCATGAACAACAATCCAGAGGGAACGAAGTGTAACATTTTAAGCTCGGCAGGCGGCAGCAAATCCGCCCTTGCTCGCGCCAAAATGCGAGCTATTGCGCAAAGTTCCTGGAGTCAAGGCGATTCGAATGGGTTATAAAGTAAAACTAATGTGTAAACTCAAAGGTTGGGTCTTGCGAAAATCTATAGCGGTGCTAATGTGAGCGCTCCTGTCCAGATTAATCTGATTTCGGGTCTCTTTTTGCCGTCCTGGCAAGTTGGTCATAGTTTTATCAAGGAACCAGTAGTATGCGTAAAATCGCATTATTCATTGCGATGCTTCTGATGCCGTGCATGTCGTTTGCCGGGCTGCTCAGCAGTAATAGCTCAACGACGCCGGTCAGCAAAGAATATAAACAGCAGTTAATGGGATCGCCGGTTTATATTCAAATCTTCAAGGAAGAGCGCACACTCGATCTGTTTGTAAAAATGGGCGAGACATATCAGCTGCTCGATAGCTACAAAATTTGTAACTACTCCGGCGGGCTGGGGCCAAAACAGCGTCAGGGCGATTTCAAAAGTCCGGAAGGGTTTTACAACGTTCAGCGTAGCCAGCTAAAACCGGACAGCCGCTTCTATAAAGCGATTAACATCGGCTTCCCGAATGCCTACGACCGTGCTCACGGCTATGAAGGTAAGTATCTGATGATCCACGGTGCTTGCGTCTCTGTCGGCTGTTACGCAATGACCGACTCCGGCATTGATGAGATCTTCCAGTTCGTGACCGGTGCGCTGGTGTTTGGTCAGCCAAACGTTCAGATCAGCATCTACCCGTTCCGTATGACCGATGCCAACATGGCTCGCCACAAATATTCTTACTACGCCGATTTCTGGAAGCAGCTTAAGCCGGGTTATGACTATTTTGAGCAGACCCATAAGCCGCCGGTCGTCTCGATTGTGGATGGCCGTTACGTGGTCAGCAAACCGCTAAGCCACGAAGTGGTTCATCCACAGCTGGCGTCAAACTACTCGGTCCCCGAGGCAAAATAAAACCCACTCACCTGGCATGATCTTTTGCCAGGTTTCGTTGCCCGTCAGCGGCTGCGTCGCAATGACAGTGACCACATCATTTGGTGTGGTCTCTTTCTGAAAGTCTATCTCCACATCCTGATCGAGCAGTTTTGCCACGCCAAACGGCGCACGGCGGGTGATCCAGAACAGATTCGTGGAGCAAAACGCCATCACGTAGCGTCCGTCAGACAACAGCATGTTAAACACGCCTTTTTCGCGTAACTCAGATGCCAGCGACGCGATATATTTAAATACGGCGGCCATGTTGCCGGGCGTGCGAGGGTAGCGCTCGGTCAGCTTATGCAGCAACCAGCAAAACGCCTTTTCACTGTCCGTTTCGCCGACCGGTCGGAAATTCCCGGTCTCCAGCGATTTATAGCCGGTGAGCTGGCCGTTGTGGGCATAGGTCCAGTTACGGCCCCACAGTTCACGGGTAAAGGGATGGGTATTTTCCAGCGCCACTTCCCCGCGATTCGCCTGGCGGATATGGGCGATCACCGAGCGGGACTTTATCGGATAGTCCTGCACCAGTCTGGCAATCGGTGAATTGAAGCTGGGTTGAGGATCTTTAAACGTGCGACACCCTTTGCCTTCGTAGAAGGTAATGCCCCAGCCGTCTTTATGCGGCCCGGTTCCCCCACCGCGCTGAACCAGCCCGGTGAAGCTAAAGCAGATATCGGTTGGCACATTGGCGCTCATCCCGAGCAGTTCGCACATAAATCACCTCCACTCCACAACTGCGGGGGGCACCGGTGCCCCCCAGCGAAGCCTTACTTAACCATCTCTTTTTCAATTAACTGAATCAGGATGTGGATCACTTTGATGTGAATTTCCTGAATGCGGTCAGCATAACCGAAGTGCGGAACACGAATTTCGATGTCCGCCGTACCGTCCATCTTACCGCCATCTTTCCCGGTCAGGGTGATGACTTTCATCCCTTTTTCACGCGCTGCGGCAATTGCTTTAATCACGTTAGCGGAGTTACCGGAGGTTGAAATACCCAGCAGCACGTCGCCTTCACGTCCTACCGCTTCAACGTAACGGGAGAAAACATAGTCGTAACCGAAGTCATTACTGACGCAGGAGATGTGGCTCACGTCGGAAATCGCAATCGCCGGATAGCCTGGACGGTTCTCGCGATAACGCCCGGTCAGCTCTTCTGCGAAGTGCATCGCGTCACAGTGGGAGCCACCGTTACCGCAGGAGAGCACTTTGCCACCAGCTTTGAAGCTGTCGGCCAGCAGGACCGCCGCGCGCTGAATAGCGTGAATATTGGCATCATCTTTCAGAAAGTTAGCCAGCGTTTCCGCCGCTTCGTTCAGTTCGTTACGAATAAGATCCTGGTACATGAGGATAATCCTTCAGTATTGATGAAATAACACAGTGGAGTGTACCGGATAGCGATAAAAGCGAGAAGCTAAAGCCATGCGATTCATCCGGCGTTTTGATTTTTCGTGCCTGCAAACTCGCGAACAATGTGAACCAGGTTGTAATTATTTTGTAAACACATTGCTAAAGGAAATCACATCAACTACAACCATATCATCACAAGTGGTCAGACCTCCTACAAGCAAGGGAGCTTTTCTTTATGATGATTTTGAGCATTATCGCAACCGTTGTTCTGCTCGGTGTGCTGTTCTATCACCGTGTAAGTTTATTCCTGAGCAGCCTGATTCTTCTGGCCTGGACGGCTGCGCTTGGCGTCGCAGGTCTCTGGAATATCTGGCTTTTGGTTCCGCTGGCTATCATCCTGCTGCCGTTTAACTTTACGCCGATGCGTAAAGCGATGATCTCCGCACCTGTATTCAAAGGCTTCCGCAAAGTGATGCCGCCAATGTCGCGTACTGAGAAAGAAGCGATCGATGCAGGAACCACCTGGTGGGAAGGCGATCTGTTCCAGGGCAACCCGGACTGGAAAAAGCTGCACAACTATCCGCAGCCGCGTCTGACAGCAGAAGAACAGGCCTTTATTGATGGCCCGGTGGAAGAAGCGTGCCGCATGGCGAACGATTTTGCCATCACCCACGAAATGGCCGACCTGCCGCCGGAACTGTGGGCATATCTGAAGGAGCACCGCTTCTTCGCGATGATCATCAAGAAAGAGTACGGCGGCCTGGAATTCTCCGCTTATGCTCAGGCTCGCGTGCTGCAAAAGCTGGCGGGTGTCTCCGGTATTCTGGCAATCACCGTTGGTGTACCTAACTCCTTAGGCCCAGGCGAACTGCTGCAGCATTACGGGACCAAAGAGCAGAAAGATCACTACCTGCCGCGTCTGGCGCGTGGTCAGGAAATCCCTTGTTTCGCACTGACCAGCCCGGAAGCGGGCTCTGACGCAGGTGCAATCCCCGATACCGGCGTAGTCTGTATGGGCGAGTGGCAGGGCGAGCAGGTGCTGGGTATGCGCCTGACCTGGAACAAACGTTATATTACGCTGGCCCCTGTCGCCACCGTGCTCGGTCTGGCGTTTAAACTCTCCGACCCGGAAAAACTGCTGGGTGGCGAAGAGGATCTGGGCATTACCTGTGCGCTGATCCCAACCTCAACGCCAGGCATTGAAATTGGCCGTCGCCACTTCCCGCTGAACGTACCGTTCCAGAACGGCCCAACCCGTGGTCAGGATATCTTTGTACCGATTGACTACATCATCGGTGGCCCGAAAATGGCCGGTCAGGGCTGGCGTATGCTGGTGGAATGTCTGTCGGTGGGCCGCGGTATTACCCTGCCGTCGAACTCTACCGGTGGCCTGAAATCGGTGGCGATGGGGATTGGTGCCTATGCTCATATCCGCCGTCAGTTCAAAATCTCCATCGGCAAAATGGAAGGTATCGAAGAGCCGCTGGCGCGTATCGCGGGTAACGCCTATGTGATGGACGCCGCTGCGTCGTTAATTACCTACGGCATTATGCTGGGCGAAAAACCGGCCGTGCTGTCCGCGATTGTGAAGTACCACTGTACTCACCGCGCGCAGCAGTCAATCATCGACGCGATGGATATTGCGGGCGGTAAAGGCATTATGCTCGGCGAAGGCAACTTCCTGGCGCGCGGCTATCAGGGCGCACCGATTGCCATCACCGTGGAAGGGGCAAATATCCTGACCCGAAGCATGATGATCTTCGGCCAGGGCGCGATTCGTTGCCATCCGTACGTGCTGGAAGAGATGGCGGCCGCGCAGAATAACGACGTGGATGCCTTCGACAAGCTGCTGTTCAAACATATCGGTCACGTGGGCAGCAACAAGGTGCGCAGCTTCTGGCTGGGCCTGACGCGCGGCCTGACCAGCGCGACGCCAACCGGTGATGCAACCAAACGTTACTACCAGCATTTGAACCGTCTGAGCGCGAACCTGGCTCTGCTGTCTGATGTTTCCATGGCCGTGCTGGGCGGAAGCCTGAAGCGTCGTGAGCGTATCTCTGCCCGTCTGGGCGATGTGCTGAGCCAGATCTTCCTGGCCTCTGCGGTTCTGAAACGTTACGACGACGAAGGTCGCCAGGAAGCGGATCTGCCGCTGGTGCACTGGGGCGTGCAGGATGCAATGTATCAGGCTGAGCAGGCGATTGACGATCTGCTGGCAAACTTCCCGAACCGCTTTGTGGCGGGTGCCCTGCGCGTGGTGATCTTCCCGACCGGACGTCATCACCTGGCACCGTCCGATAAGCTGGATCACAAAGTAGCGAAGATCCTGCAGATACCGAGTGCAACCCGCTCCCGTATCGGCCGTGGTCAGTATCTGGCCCCAACGCCGCATAACCCGGTAGGTCTGCTGGAAGAGGCTCTGCTGGATGTGATGGCCGCCGACCCGATTCACCAGAAGATCTGTAAACAGCTGGGCAAAAACCTGCCGTTTACCCGTCTGGATGAACTGGCGAAACAGGCGCTGGCGGGCGGGATCATCGACAACAATGAAGCCGCTATTCTGGTGAAAGCTGAAGAGAGCCGTCTGCGCAGTATTAACGTGGATGATTTCGAACCGGATGAGCTGGCGACACAGCCGGTAAAGCTGCCGGAGAAGGTCCGCAAACCTGAAGCCGCATAACGCGTTTCGCTCTGCCAAACCCCGCCTCAGGCGGGGTTTTTTATTGCCACATTTTCTTGTTATGACGTGCTACAGTGTCAAAAAAGCGGTCTTTTGAGGAGTCTGTATCGTGCCTGGTCTGAAGATTTCTATTTTGCAGCAACCTTTAGTGTGGATGGACGGCCCCGCCAACCTTCGCCATTTTGATCGTCAACTGGAAGAGATTACCGGGCGAGATGTGATTGTCCTGCCGGAGATGTTTACCACGGGCTTTGCAATGGAGGCCGCTAAACAGTCGATGCCGCAGGATGAAGTCGTCGCCTGGATGCACGCCAAAGCGCAGGAGACCAACGCGCTGATCGCCGGGAGCGCCGCGCTGCAAACCGAACGTGGGCCGGTTAACCGCTTCCTGCTGGTTGAGCCGGAAGGGAAAGTCCATTTCTACGATAAACGCCACCTTTTCCGCATGGCAGATGAGCATCATCACTATGAAGCGGGTAATGAACGAGTGGTGTTTGAGTGGCGCGGCTGGCGCATCCTGCCGCTGGTCTGCTATGACCTGCGCTTCCCGGTGTGGTCACGCAACCGCAACGATTACGACCTGGCGTTATACGTCGCCAACTGGCCTGCGCCGCGCTCGCTGCACTGGCAGGCACTGCTGGTGGCGCGCGCCATTGAGAATCAGGCGTACGTGGTGGGCTGTAACCGCGTGGGAACGGACGGTAACGGGCATCACTATCGTGGAGACAGCCGGGTGGTAAACCCGCAGGGAGAGATTATCGCCACCGCCGAGCCGCATCAGGCGACGCGGATTGATGCGGAGCTGTCGCTAACGGCACTGAAGGAGTATCGGGAGAAGTTTCCGGCATGGCAGGATGCTGACCCGTTTAGCATTGAGTGAAAAAAGCCGGGTGGCGGCTACGCCTTACCCGGCCTACAAAAAGCACAACGTAGGCCCGGTAAGCGCAGCGCCACCGGGCGTTAATTAACTCACCAACGCCTGCCCGTCTTTGCGGCTTTCCGTCGCGGCAACGTAGTGCCCTTCCGGCATACGATAGATCACCTGTGCACCGCCGAAGTTGTAATCCTGCAACGGATCTTCCACCACGATCTGGTGCCCGCGCTCACGCAGTGCGGCAATGATATTGCGATCAAACGTCGATTCGACGATCACCTCCCTGCCCTGCACCACGCGCCAACGCGGCGCGTCGATCGCCGCCTGCGGGTTTTGCCCGTGCAGCATAATGCGTAGTGCCATCTGCATGTGCCCTTGCGCCTGCATCGGCCCGCCCATCACACCGAAGGACATCAGCGGCTTACCGTTGCCGTCCATCGCAAAGCCCGGAATGATAGTGTGGAACGGACGCTTGCCGCCTGCCAGCGCATTCGGGTGTTTCGGGTCGAGCACAAAACCGCAGCCCCGGTTTTGCAGGCTGATGCCGGTGTCCGGCACCACGATCCCTGAACCGAAGCCCATATAGTTGGACTGTATAAAGGAGATCATCATCCCGCTGGCATCCGCAGCGCTCAGGTAAACCGTGCCGCTCTGCGTTGGAGAACCGTAGACAAAATCAGAGGCTTTATCATGGTTGATCAGTGCCGCACGTGACTTCAGATAATGATCGCTCAGCAGCTCTTTTGCCGCGAACTCCATGTGTTCTTCATCCGCCACGTAGCGGTCGAGATCCGCCAGTGCCAGCTTCATCGCTTCTATGGATAAATGCAGGGACTGCACGGAGTCCGGATGATGCTGCTCAATACCGCACTGTTCCAGAATACCGAGCGCAATCAGCGTGGCGATCCCCTGGCCGTTTGGCGGTAGCTCCTGCACCGAACCGCCTGCGAAATCACGCGACAGCAGTTCCACCCAGTCAACGCGATGGTTTGCCAGATCCTCAGCCGTCAGATGCGCGCTGTGCTCTTTGGCAAAGGCCGCAATTTTCTGCGCCAGCTCGCCACGGTAAAACGCTTCACCGTTGGTTTTGGCAATCAGCTCCAGCGAGTTCGCCTGCGCCGGATTACGGAAGATTTCGCCCACGCGTGGCGCACGGCCTTCTGGCGCGAAACAGGCGCTGAAGCCGGGCTGATCTTTCAGCTTGTTGTAGCCGCGCTGCCAGAGATGACCAATCAGCGGGGAGACCGGGAAACCGTTGCGCGCATACTCAATCGCAGGCTGCGCCAGCGTGGTCAGTGGCAGTGTGCCAAAACGTTCCGCGAGCGCCACCCAGCCCGATACGGCACCGGGCACCGTCACCGCATCCCAGCCAATTTCCGGCACGGCGGTTTTACCGGCAAACAGATCCGCATGCCAGCTGGCAGGTGAGCGGCCGGACGCATTCAGACCGTGAAGTTTTTCACCATCCCAGACAATCGCAAACGCATCGCTGCCAATGCCGTTGCCGGTAGGCTCAACAACCGTCAACGCCATTGCGGTGGCAACCGCCGCATCGACAGCATTACCACCCAGTTGCAGCATACGCATACCTGCCTGAGCCGCCAGCGGCTGGGAGGTGGCAACAGCGTTATGGCCCATCATCGGTGGGCGTCGTGAAGCGTAACCGGACGTAAAATCAAGCGCTTTGGTCATCATGACTCCTTAGTCGTGGCGCGGATCGAGCGCATCGCGCAGCCCGTCACCGAGTAAATTAAAGCCCTGCACGGCGAGGAAAATCGCCACGCCGGGGAAAACAGACATCCACGGAGCTTGCTCAAGAAACCCTTTGGCGGTGTTGAGCATGGAGCCCCAGGACGGGTTTGGCGGCTGTTGCCCTAAACCCAGAAACGAGAGGCTGGCTTCCGCGATAATCGCCGACGCTATCGCCAGCGTGGCCTGCACCAGAATCGGCGACATGACGTTCGGCAGCACATATTTGATGATGATCCAGCGATCCGGCAGGCCAATCGCCCGCGCGCCGTCAATGTACTCTTCATTACGAATGGCGATCACCTGGCCGCGCGTCAGGCGGGCGAAGATCGGCATCGCCGAGAGGCCAATGGCGATCATCGCGTTGGTCAGGCTTGGGCCTAAGAATGCCCCAAGCGCGATCGCCATGATCAGAAATGGGCAGGCAAGCAGCGCTTCAATAAAGCGCGAAATGACGCCGTCCCACATTTTCTGGAAATAACCCGCCACCAGCCCCAGCGGCACGCCAATGACGACGGCGATCACCACCGACATACAGCCCGCCATCAGCGAGGTTCTCGCCCCCCAGATAATGCGGGACAAGATATCGCGTCCCAGTTCATCGGTGCCGAACCAGTACATCGCCGACGGCGCTTTGCGCACCGCCAGAAAGTTGGCTTTCACCGGATCAAACGGCGCGATCCACGGTGCCAGCAGGGCCACCAGCACAAAGAAGCCCACCACCACCGCGCCAATCACCGCGCTTTTATTGGCAAGGAACTTCTTCAGTACCCTGTTCTGCGCGCGCGGCAGCGCAGGCGCAACGGTTTGAGTCGTCAGTTCCGCCATCGTTAACCTCGCATTTTCGGGTTGATAAGGACGTAAAGTACGTCGGCCAGCAGGTTCAGCATCAGAAAGCCGATCGCCACAATCAGTACCACGCCCTGCACCACCGCATAGTCACGGTTAAACACCGAGTCGACGATCATCTTGCCGAAGCCCGGAATGGTGAAGACCTGCTCAGTCAGTACCGCGCCGCCCAGCAGCTCGCCGAACAGCAGCGTGGTGAGGGTGATCACCGGCACCAGCGCATTGCGAAACGCGTGCTTTAAAATCACAGCTTTTGGCAGTAGCCCTTTAGCCCGCGCGGTGCGAATGTAGTCTGCTTTCAGTACCGCAATCATCGAAGCGCGGGTATGGCGCATCAGCGTCGCCGCCAGACCGGTGCCGAGTACGGAAGCGGGCAGCAGCAGCGTACGCAAATTCTGGATTGGATCTTCGCTGAACGGTACATAACCCGACGCAGGTAACCATTGCAGGTTCACCGAAAAGACCAGAATCAGCAGGATACCCAACCAGAAATGCGGTATTGAGATCCCTGAGATCGCCACAAAATTCGCCCCGTGATCGACCCAACTGTTTTTGTTCACCGCGGCGAGTATCCCCATGCTGATGCCAAACACCAGCGCGATAATCATCGCCAGCAGCGACAGCTCCAGCGTGACCGGCAGCTTGCTGGCAATCAGCTGCGTCACCGGTTCGTGCGTGCGTAAGGAGACACCCAGATCGCCCTGCAACGCGCGCGTCAGCCAGTTGAAATACTGTACGGGGATCGGCGCATCAAGGTTCAGTTCCGCACGCAGCTGGGCGATGACCGCCGGGTCGCGCTCCTCTCCGGCCATGGCGATCAGCGGGTCGCCGGGCAGCAGCTTTTGCAACCCGAACACCATCATGCTCACCAGCAATAGCGTCGGAATGGCCAGCAGCAGACGTTTGCAAATCAGTTCCAGCATGGGTTCTCCTCAGGACGTTTATTTCGCCAGCGTCAAACCGGCCAGACGCACGATGCCATCCGGGTACGGCTTAAAGCCCTGCACGCTCTTGTTCAGGCCAAAAATGCGCGGTTCGAAGTAGAGATAGGCAATCGGCATGTCGGTCTGCAGTTGTTTCACCACGTTGTCGTACAGCGGCTGGCGTGCGGTCTGGTCGGTACTCTGGCGCGCCTGCGTCAGCCATTCATCCACCTGCGCGTTGCTGTAACGCCCGTCGTTCAGGGTACCTTTGCTGTGGATAAAGCCGTAGATACTGCCGTCCGGATCGGGGCGACCCGACCAGCCAGAGAAGCTCAGCTGATAGTCACCGCTCTGCTGGCGGTCCAGCAGCGTAGCGAACTCGGTCATTTGCAGGTTCAGGTTAAAGCCCGCCTCGGCCACCATCGCCTGCAGCACCTGGCCGACCTGCTGCGAGGTTGGGTTATTTGGCACCAGCAGGTTGACGGTCAGCGGCGTGGTAACACCGGCGGCTTTCAGCAGTGCTTTGGCTTTATCCACATCTCGCGGAGGAACCGGCAGATTAACGTGATACGGGCTCACCGTAGAAAACGCCTGGTTTGCCGGGGTGTATAACCCTTCAAAAACAACCTGGTTTAACGCATCGCGGTCAATGGCCTGAGAAAACGCCTCACGCACGCGAGCGTCCTTGAACGGATCGTTCGCTGGCACTTTGCCGTTGTTGATGTTGAAAGTGATGCCCTGATAACCCAGCCCCGTCACCTTCGCCAGCGCCAGCTTGCTGTCGGCTTCCACGGTTTTCACATCGCTTGCGGCAATGCCTTCCGTCAAATCGAGATCGCCTGCCCTCAGGTTCGCCAGACGCACGGAGGCATCCGGGATCGGCAGGTAGATAATTTTGTCGAAGTGGTAGGCGTCTTTGTTCCAGTAGTTGTCGAAACGCGTCAGAACAATGCGATCCTGCGAAACGCGGCTGTCGAACTTGTACGGGCCGGAACAGACCGGATGGGCGGCAAAATCAGGTTTTTTCGCCGCGTTCGGGGCCATCATCGCCCCCGCGCGGTCGGTAAGCTGCATCAGCAACGCAGCGTCTGGCGTTTTCAGATGCAGGGCAATCTGCATTGGGCCGGTGACGTCAATCGACTCTACAGATGAAATCTCGCTTTTACGCAACGAGCCTTTTAAGGTCAGGGCGCGATCGAGGTTGTATTTTGCCGCAGCCGCATCGAATTTTTCACCATCGTGGAAGGTGACGCCTTCGCGCAGGTCCATGGTCAGCGTTTTTCCGTCGTTACTCCAGGCCCACGATTTCGCCAGACCCGGCACCACTTTCAGATGTTCGTCGACGTCCACCAGCCTGTCGCACAAAGAGGCAAAGACGAAGCGGCCATAGTAAGTGCGCGCCAGATGCGGATCGAGCATGTCCGGGTCAGCCCCCAGACCGATTCGCAGCACGCTTTCAGAATGGGCGGGCAGCGCCGCGCCAAGCAACATAACACTTCCCAGTACGGTCAAAAGAGAATTACGCATTGTCATTATCATGAGTTCCTTGAAGGAAGGGAGGAGTGAGAGGCCGCGTGTTCAAACAGCGCGCGGCGGCGCAGAAATGCGGCAGATGGTGGAGCTATCTGGATAACACCGCGATCGCGGTTAATCTCCTGCCAGCGGTGGCAGGCAACCTGACGTCCGCCGTCGAGCACCTGGTTGATCGGCTCGACCTGGCGGCATTCATCCGTCACGTACGGGCAACGGGTGTGGAACCGGCAGCCGGACGGCGGGCTGGCCGGGTTCGGTAAATCCCCCTGCAACAGCGGTGCATCTCGTTCAACGCCTGGCTGCATCTGTGGTGCCGAGGCAATCAGCGCCTGGGTATATGGGTGCAACGGCGCGTCAAAGATCTCGTCTACGGTGGCAAGCTCAACGATTTGCCCGAGATACATCACCGCCACGCGGTCGCTCATATGGCGGATAACCGCCAGACCGTGGGCGACAATTACCATCGTCAGCCCCAACTGGTGCTTGAGGCTTTCCAGCAGGTTTACTACCTGCGCCTGGACGGAAACGTCCAGCGCGGAAACCGGTTCATCGCCCAGCAGCAGTTTTGGACCGGAAGCCAGCGCGCGCGCAATACCGATGCGCTGGCGCTGCCCGCCGGAAAATTCATGCGGATAACGACCGGCCCAGGCCGCAGGCAGGCCCACGGTTTTGAGCAGCTCAGCAACGCGATACTGACGATCGGCCTTTTTCATATTCTGGTGCAGCCACAGCGGTTCACCGACGATCTGCTCGACCGTCATACGCGGATTCAGCGAGGCAAAAGGGTCCTGAAAGATGATTTGCAGTTCACGGCGTAGCTGATTCAGGCGTGTGCCTGAAGCATGGGTTATCTCTTCGCCCTGATAAAATACGCGCCCTTCGCTGGCCGCCAGCAGACGCAGGAGCAGACGGCCGAGCGTGGATTTGCCAGAACCGGATTCACCCACAATCGCCAGCGTTTCGCCCGGCATAACGGAAAGGGAAACGCGATCGACTGCCGTGACAAAGCGTGCCGGAGTGAACAGTTTTTTAGGGCCGGGGAAGCGTTTGCTCAGGTCACGGGCTTCAAGTATCGGCGTGGTCATGCGATTTCTCCCAGGGCAATGTGCTGTTCCAGCGGCACGCGGAAACAGGCCACCTGATGCCCTGCGCCAAGCGTATTGAGCTGCGGTTTTTCAGCGTGACAACGCGTCTGTGCGAAGGGACAACGGGTGGCAAAGCGGCAGCCTTGCGGCATGGATTCCGGTAACGGCACCGCACCGGGAATAGTGGATAGCTGGCCTTTGCGTGCGCCAAGCGAGGGAATTGAGCCCATCAATCCGATAGTGTATGGGTGCTGGGGATCGGCAAAAATCGCCTCTACGCTTCCCTGCTCTACCACCTGCCCGGCATACATAACCGCCACCTGCTGCGCGACCTCCGCTACCACACCTAAATCGTGGGTGATCATCAGCACCGCCGTGCCCGTTTCTTGTTTTAAGGTATTGAGCAGAGTGAGGATTTGCGCCTGAATGGTGACGTCGAGCGCGGTAGTGGGTTCATCGGCAATCAGTAAACGCGGGTGGTTAATCAGCGCCATTGCAATCATTACGCGCTGGCGCATCCCCCCGGAAAGCTGGTGAGGATAAGCCCTAAGACGCATCTCAGCCGCCGGGATCTGGACTTTTTCCAGAATGCGCAGCGCGACATTCATCGCCTCTGTACGCGAGACGTTCTGGTGGCGCATGACCGCTTCGCTGAGTTGATCGCCCAGCGTAAAAGCGGGATTCAGCGAAGTCATCGGCTCCTGGAAAATCATCGCCAGCTCACTGCCACGCAGATCGGCATATTCACGCGGCGAGAGTTTTCGCAGGTCGTGACGGCGAAACTGCATCTCGCCGCTGACAATCTGTGCGCTGGTAGGCAGTAAGCCCATCAGCGCTAACGAGGTGATGCTTTTCCCGCAGCCGGACTCTCCTACCAGCGCCAGCGTTTCACCTGATTTTACGGTCAGCGAGATGCCATCAAGCACGCTGACCGGTGAGCCCGCAAATTTAACATTAAGATTTTGCAGCCGTAATACGGGAGTGGCATCCTTAAAGGGGATCGTCGTCATAGCGTGGAGTCGTCCTCAAGGTGAATTGCCTGAATCAGGGCGTTTTGCAGGCTGAGCAGATGCTCGCGCATGGCAGTTGCGGCCTCATTAGGCTGGCGGTGGATGATCGCGGACATGATTTTATGATGATGGTCGTTGTAGCTATCGACACGTTCAGGCGTGCGGGCCAGCTCTCGCAGATGCTGCCAGCCCGGTTCGCGCCGGACGGCGTCAATGGCATCAAAAAGCCCGAGCATCAGGCGGTTGCCTGCGGCTTCGGCAATCGCGCGGTGGAAGGCGCTATCCCACAGTTCATTCAGGTCACGGTCATCCGGGCTGACCTTATCAATGCGTTCCAGCATGCGCTGCATGAGCGCGAGGTTTTCCCTGGTGGCACGCAGTGCCGCAAGTCGGGCTAAGCCGGGTTCGAGCTGCAGACGAGCTTCCATGACTTCCAGCAAATTGGTTTGCTGAACCAATCCCTGAAGGGCCAGCGGCTCCACGGGGGCTGCGGGACCAATAAAAGTACCTTTACCCTGTTTACGCCAGATACGCCCCTCCTCTTCCAGCACGTCCAGCGCACGACGGACTTCACGTCGCCCTACGCCGAGTGTTTCCGACAGCTCACGCTCAGTGGGCAGCGGAATGCCTGGTGTTGACTCGTGCTGGTTGATTAGCCCGCGCAATTGCTCCAGCGCGGTGCTGGAATTTGCCAAAAACCGTGACGGTTTTTCCATATTGGTTCGCTCGCTGTCATCATTGCTTTATTTTTATTAACGATAAGTTATTGATATGACGTGCAACTTACCGTGCTAATGATTAAGCAATTAACGAACCAATGAATCATTGGTTCGGGAACTTTCTGGAAAATGAACAGTAACTGAATGATTTTCGGTGAATTATTTTTACATAATTGTTACAAGAAGAAACGCTACAGAGTTAGTTGTGGTGATGACATGCACAAACTTAGTGCAATTAATGCACTACAATCGCGCATTTGTTAATTAAATGCACCACATATATTAACTTATTGTTAACGAAAAGGAGGTTTTTTTGAGAAGGATTAAACGACGAAGGCCTGAATCATTTCTGATTCAGGCCTTCTGAATAGTGGCGGAACGGACGGGACTCGAACCCGCGACCCCCTGCGTGACAGGCAGGTATTCTAACCGACTGAACTACCGCTCCACTGTTCCCGTTGGGGAACGAGGCGCATATTACGGTTTGCCTCTGAACTCGTCAACGCTTTTTCTTACGTTTTGAATCGTTTGCTGCAAAAATCGCCCAAGCGGTGATTTTACAGGCATTCAGGCATCGCTTAAGCACGCCACAGGCAACTTCCGCCCTTCTTCTGCACTAAATCCAGGCGGGATTCATGGTTCAGTAATTCTTCATCGCTGGCTAAAACAACCCGCAAGCGACTCGCCTGGCGGACAATACGCTGGATTCCCGCTTCACCCTGCGTCTGCTGGGCTTCATTTTCCATACTGAATTTCATCGACGTTTGACCGCCGGTCATGGTCAGGAAAACATCGGCCAGGATTTGGGCATCGAGCAATGCGCCGTGCAGCGTTCGCTTGGTGTTGTCTATTTCATAGCGCGAGCAAAGTGCATCAAGGCTGTTACGCTTGCCGGGGAACATCTTCCTTGCCAGCGCCAGGCTATCGGTGACTTTACAGAACGTATTCGTTTTCGGAATATCACGATTCAGTTTGCTGAATTCATAATCCATAAAGCCGATATCGAACGACGCGTTATGGATGACAAGCTCTGCACCTTTGATGTATTCAAGGAATTCATCCGCCACATCCGCAAAGGTCGGCTTATCGAGCAAAAACTCATCCGCAATACCGTGAACGCCGAACGCTTCCGGGTCCACCAGCCGATCGGGTTTAAGGTAAACGTGGAAGTTGTTCCCCGTGAGACGACGGTTCACTACCTCTACAGCACCAATCTCAATGATCTTGTGCCCTTCGTAGTGCGCGCCGATCTGGTTCATACCGGTGGTTTCGGTATCAAGAACAATCTGGCGAGTAATTGCAGTGCTCATAGCGGTCATTTATGTCAGACTTATCGTTTAACTGAACGTTTCAAATACAGGAAGTCTACCAGAGATGCGTAAACAGGTAGAAATTTTCACCGATGGATCTTGTCTCGGCAATCCGGGGCCTGGCGGTTATGGTGCCATTATGCGCTATAGACAGCACGAAAAAACTTTTAGCGAAGGCTATTTTCTGACCACCAATAACCGTATGGAGTTGATGGCGGCTATCGTGGCGCTGGAAGCCTTAAAAGAGCATTGCGACGTGGTGCTAAGCACCGACAGCCAGTATGTGCGCCAGGGCATAACACAGTGGATACATAACTGGAAAAAACGCGGCTGGAAAACAGCAGACAAGAAGCCGGTCAAGAATGTGGATCTCTGGAAGCGTCTGGATGCCGCGCTGGGCCAGCACGAAATCAAATGGGAATGGGTAAAAGGTCACGCTGGTCATCCTGAGAACGAACGCTGCGACGAACTGGCGCGTGCGGCTGCGTCCAACCCAACTCATGAAGATGCTGGCTATCAGCCCGAATCCTGATCAGGGTTCTCTGAACTGCCGGGTGGCCCCCACCGTCTGACGAATCCGCGTTTTCGATTTGCTTTGCTTCATTGGGTTAAGCGTAAGGGGGATCGTCCGCTTACGCGCCACAATAAACTGCATACATCCTAACGCTGGCAAATGGGTACTCAGCAAGACGCCGCCCTGCCGCGACCAGGGCAGCACCTGGAAACTACCGTAGCCGAGCACTTCAAAATTCAGCAGTGAAAGCCAGTCCAGCTGGCGCATCATCGTGAACATGCGGCTGTTGTAAGGTGGCGTGCGGCGCAACACTGGCACCAGCTTGCGCAGCCCCATCAGGCTCAGCGGATTGAAACCGCTCAGCACCAGCCAGCCGTCATCGATCAGAACGCGATCGGCCTCGCGTAGCAGACGATGGGGATCGCTGCACCAGGGCAAAGTATGCGCGAGCAGACAGGCATCAACGGATTTTTCAGCAAAAGGCAAATGCAGTGGGTCAGCTTTTACCTGAACGGGTAAACCGTTGAGAGAGACATTAACCTGATGAGAGATAGCGCAGCTTTCGGTATTGATTTCCGCGCTGAGATTGCCAATCTTAAGCAGGTGAAACCCATACATTTTTGCGAGCCAGGGTTTAAGCTGTTGTTCTAACGCTTCGCGATAGTATTCACCCCAGGGCAATTCTGCCCAACGTTCCGGTGCTGCGACAGTCTGAGGTATCCTTGCCGGTTTCATCAAAACACCCGCCACGCTATAAGAGGTAATGTATGAATCTTATCAGTATTTCTGCCTTTGAGGACAATTACATCTGGGTTTTAGTCGATGACGATCGCAGATGCATTATTGTTGATCCCGGCGAATCTGCACCGATCCTGCGCGCTATTAAGGAAAATGGCTGGCAGCCGGAAGCCATCCTCTTGACCCATCATCATAACGATCATTTAGGTGGAGTCCCTGACCTGCTTGCACAATTCCCGCATCTGGTCGTTTATGGACCGAAAGAGACACAAAATAAGGGTACAACGCAAGTAGTCGAAGAAGGCGAAAATGTCTTCATACTGGGTTACGAATTTTCCGTAATTGCTACGCCAGGTCACACTTCAGGACATATTTGTTTCTACAGCAAACCTTATCTGTTTTGCGGCGATACGTTGTTCTCAGGCGGCTGTGGAAGACTCTTTGAAGGCAGCCCTGCACAGATGTACCAATCTTTACAAAAGATTAATGCATTGCCTGATGATACCGTCATATGTTGCGCACATGAGTATACATTAGGAAATATGAAGTTTGCTGCAAGCCTCTTACCGGACGATCTGGCGATTCAGGATTATTATCAGAAAGTTAAGGAGTTACGTGCAAAAAACCAAAATACACTGCCCGTAATTCTGAAAAATGAGCGTAAAATTAATGTATTTTTACGAACGGATGACACTGATTTAATTAATAAAATTAGCCAAGAAACAAATTTGCAACAACCAGAGGAGCGATTTGCATGGTTAAGGTCAAAGAAAGATAACTTCAGATAAATGCGGGTTGCCTTTTCAAAATTTCGCCGTTATCATCGCTCGTCTTTTAAGCAACTATTGACACACACATGAAGGCAAAAGCGATCTTACTCGCCTCTGTCCTGCTTGTGGGTTGCCAGTCGCAAAACGGCAGCAACGTACCGCAGCATGCACAGAGCCTTTCTGCAGCTGGTCAAGGGGAAGCAGGGAAGTTTACAAGTTCGGCACGCTGGATGGACGATGGGACATCTTTCGCGCAGGATCAGGACTTGTGGGCCTCTATTGGCGACGAGCTAAAGATGGGAATTCCGGAAAATACCCGGATTCGCGAACAGAAACAGAAGTATTTGAGAAATAAGAGCTATCTCCACGATGTAACATTACGGGCAGAGCCGTATATGTACTGGATAGCCGGGCAAGTTAAAAAACGTAACATGCCTATGGAACTGGTACTACTACCCATAGTGGAGAGCGCTTTTGACCCACACGCGACGTCTGGTGCCAATGCCGCAGGCATTTGGCAGATCATTCCGAGCACAGGGCGCAATTATGGTTTGAAACAGACCCGCAGCTATGATGCGCGTCGTGATGTTGTCGCTTCCACGACAGCCGCTCTCGACATGATGCAACGTCTTAACAAGATGTTTGACGGCGACTGGTTGTTAACTGTCGCAGCGTATAACAGCGGCGAAGGTCGTGTACTGAAGGCAATGAAAGCGAATAAAGCGCGTGGTAAATCCACCGACTTCTGGTCGCTCTCACTGCCACAGGAAACGAAGGTTTACGTACCGAAGATGCTGGCATTGAGTGATATTCTCAAGAACAGCAAGCGTTACGGTGTACAACTGCCAACACCAGACGAAAGTCGTGCACTGGCGCGTGTTCGCCTCAGCAGCCCGGTTGATATTCAACAGGTTGCCGATATGACGGGTATGTCGGTAAGTAAACTGAAAACCTTTAATGCAGGCGTTAAAGGCTCAACGCTGGGGGCAAGTGGCCCGCAGTATGTCATGGTTCCGCAGAAACATGCTGAACAGTTACGTGAGTCTTTAGCTTCTGGTGAGATTGCAGCCGTTCAGTCAACACTGATCGCGGATGCTTCATCAGTAAGCAGTCGCAGCTATAAGGTTCGTTCAGGTGATACGCTTTCGGGTATTGCTGCGCGTCTAGGCGTGACGGCGAAAGATCTGCAGCAGTGGAATAACCTGCGCAGCTCCGGCCTGAAAGTGGGTCAAACTTTGACGGTGGGTGCGGGTAGCAGCGCACAGCGTCTCGCCAGAAACAGCGATAGTATTACCTATCGTGTTCGTAAAGGTGATTCGCTGTCCAGTATCGCAAAACGTCACGGCGTGAACATTAAAGATGTGATGCGCTGGAATAATGATACTGACAATCTGCAACCAGGCGACCAGCTAACACTGTTTGTGAAAAACAGCGCTACGCCAGACTCCTGATGACACGATCTTAAGATAAAAAGGCACCGATTCCCCCGGTGCCTTTTTTGTTTTACCCTGCTTTTTGCGCTTCAACCATGATGGTGTCGCTGGTAAATGAACCATCCTCCTGCAACTCAAAGTAAGCCTTCACTTCTGTAGAAGCGCTTTCCTGATACATCCGAATGGCCTGGCTTAACGCATCCGGCGTCCGCATACGTGCGATCCATGAGCTGAACTCCAGCGGCAAGCGATCCGTTGTTAATGAACGTGAGATCAAGCCCGCCTCGGTCATCAAGGTTAACCATGCCCCGCTGGAATAGTTTTGTACATGTGAGGTGTCACGCAGCGCCTCAACCGTCTGCAGCCAGATATCCCGCACCGGATGGCCAGGAGACATGACATCCATGATGATGACGATCCCGCCAGGCTTCAGCACGCGTTTTACTTCTCGTAATGCCTGGCCGACATCATGCCAGTGGTGCGCGGAGTAACGGCTGATGACAACGTCAAATGATGCATCCCCGAAGGGTAAGGATTCGGCATAGCCCTGACGCGTATCGACATTGGTCAGCCCTTTGGCTTTTGCGGCCCCGGCAACGACCTCCAGCATCTGGCTGGATAAGTCATACGCAGTAACCTGAGCCACCTGCTGCGCAGCTGTAAAGCTCGCGTGCCCGGCACCACAGCCTAAATCCAGCACGTGCGCCTGTGGGAAGGCAGCCAGACGCTCGCCGAGGCGAACCAGGTCACGACCAGAAGCATGCACGGCGCTATTCAGATAAGCGCTTGCCTGAGAGCCAAACTGTTTTTCTACGTTGTCATGATGGGAATGTGTTGTTGTCGTCATCGTACTGTCCTTTTGTTGGTTAAATAATAAAGGGCAGCACCCGCACAGGTCTGCCCCACGGCAGACCTGACATACCATTACTTATCAGGTTTGCCGGGACTGAATTCAACGAGTAGCGGATTGTGATCGGAGGCGCGCGTCACCAGGACGGAGGCGTCGTGCACACTTAAACCACGATAGAAAACAAAATCGAGAGGACGGCCAAACGCTTTTTTCCGCTGGTCATCATTAAAACGGACTTCTCGCAGCGACATTTCACGCGCAAAACGATACAGCGCATTCATGCGCGGACGGCTCCAGGCATTAAAATCCCCGGCCATAATGATTGGCCCGCTGTGATGGGCAATCTGGTCACCAATTGGAAGTAACTGCTTACTATAAACATCCACACCCAGACTGAAGTTTACTGCATGGATATTTACCACCATAAGCAGACGTGTATCCGGCAACGGATAGACCGTCACCAGCGCCGATTTTGCGAGACGCAGGATCGGCTCACGCTCCCGCAGCGGGCAGCAATAAACCGGATGTGCGGCAGAAAGGGTCATCACACCAGAAGGATGCTGCGGTAAGACAAACGCAGGCACCTGATCGGCGGCAAGATAGTTAGTGGTTGCAAACCGGACCAGCTCAGGCGTCGTTTGCGCCTCCTGCAACAGAACAAGATGAGCGTCCTTACCAAAATTCTTCAGCACCGATAACCACTCAGCGCGCTGTTGCTTAAAGATATTCCACACCAGCACACGAATTTTTTCATCACTGCTTAAAGGTGTGCCGGCGGGCAATGCCTGGCTAAGGCTCGCAAACGACCCCGGAGGCAAGATCCTCTCCGCAGGCAGTCCGGCAACATAACGCATGGCATAGGTATTTTTTCGCACTTTTGGAAACAACCTCTATCACATTGACCACCCCGGAAAGCGGACTGGTTCTAATGTTATAGGGATTTTAGGTTACACTTTCAACGCAATTTCTGAGAAACCGCTTTCCAGTTTTGAACGCAAGTGCAGGAAAGCACCCTGCGATAACCGTTTCTGCCACACCCATTGTAAAACGTCGTTCGTCAGGGCAAGAAGCGCAAGTGGCACACAAAACGCTGCCCCTTGAGGATTAAGATGACAGACGTTTATACCCGTGTTTAAATAACAAAAAAGGCCAGAATCCTTATAGAATTTTGCGGATGGTGCAACAATGAGAGCGACGTCGGAAGAGCTGACAATCTTTGTCGCCGTGGTCGAAAGCGGCAGTTTTAGCCGCGCTGCCGAACAACTGGGACAGGCTAATTCTGCTATCAGCCGCTCGGTGAAAAAACTGGAGATGAAGCTGGGCGTGAGCCTTCTTAACAGAACCACCCGGCAGCTCAGTCTGACAGAAGAAGGCGAGCGGTATTTCCGCCGGGTACAGTCGGTTCTGCAGGAAATGGCTGCAGCAGAGACGGAGATAATGGAATCACGTAGCACACCGCGCGGATTGCTGCGAATTGATGCGGCTACCCCTGTCGTGCTGCACTTCCTGATGCCGCTGATTAAACCATTTCGTGAGCGATATCCTGAGATCACTCTTTCACTGGTCTCTTCTGAAACGTTCATCAACCTGATAGAACGGAAAGTTGATGTGGCAATTCGGGCGGGAACCTTAACAGATTCGAGCTTACGCGCTCGCCCACTCTTCACCAGCTATCGCAAGATCATCGCCTCGCCGCAGTACATCGCGCGGTCTGGAAAGCCTGAAACGGTCGAAGAGCTAAAGCAGCATATGTGTCTGGGCTTTACGGAACCCGTCTCGCTGAATACCTGGCCAGTCGCTTGCCATGATGGTCAGCTTCATGAAATCAGCTGTGGGTTATCATCTAACAGTGGTGAAACACTGAAGCAATTATGTCTGGAAGGAAATGGGATAGCGTGTCTATCTGACTATATGATCGATAAGGAAATTGCGCGTGGCGAACTTGTTGAGCTGATGGCGGATAAACGTCTGCCGGTTGAGATGCCTTTTAGCGCAGTGTATTACAGCGACAGAGCGGTAAGTACGCGCATACGTGCCTTTATCGACTTCCTTAGCGAGCATGTAAAAACAGCTCCCGAAGGAGCTGTGTGAGGGTTTAGAGTACAGAGGGTGGGTTAATATTAATCCCAGTCTGGTGCTAACCCTTCCGGGCTTACCAGGCGATCGTTACAATCCAGTGCAGCGATCGCTTTTTTGTCTTCGTCATCCAGTTGAAGATCTTTGGCTAACAGGTTGCTGGCCAGATTTTCACGTTTGGTTGAGGATGGGATAACTGCATAACCTTCACCCATTGCCCATGCCAGAATCACCTGTGCGGCCGTCGCGTTATGTTTCTCTGCGATACGAACAATCACGTCATCTTTCAAAGCCTTACCATAGGCCAGCGTCATATAGGAGGTGATGTGAATACCATGCTGTTTTGCCCAGTCCACCACTTTGCGGTTTTGCAGATAGGGGGAGAGTTCAATCTGGTTGGTCGCAATGTTTTCTGCGCCGACGGCGGCAATCGCCTTTTGCATCAGCGGGATGGTGAAATTGGAAATACCGATTTCACGCGTTAAACCCTGCTCTTTTGCTTCGAGCAATGCCTGCATAAACTCTTCCACAGAAACTGCTTCGTTTGGTGATGGCCAGTGGATCAGGGTGAGATCCACGTAATCGGTGCGTAGCTTTTTCAGGCTCTCTTTCAGGCCTGGGATCAGCTTGTCTTTGCTAAGGTTCTCGATCCAGATTTTGGTTGTGACGAAGAGTTCGTCACGTGGTACACCGCTCTCTTCGATTGCCTGCCCGACGGCAGCTTCATTTTCATATATCTGTGCCGTATCAACAGCGCGATAGCCAAGCTCAAGTGCGGTTTTAACAGATGCGATAACAATGTCGTCTTTCAGGCGGAAAGTGCCCAGACCAAATGCAGGGATAGCCATATAATCCTCGTTATTCATAATGATTGTTAACTGAGGAAGATTATCGCGGGTACGCTTATGCTGAAAAAGAGCGTAAAGTGCAGAGGGTTTTTGCTTATTTAGCAATAATTAGATGACGGGCAAGAAAAAAGCCCTGAGCGTTAACTCAGGGCTTTCAATAAGTGGCGGAACGGACGGGACTCGAACCCGCGACCCCCTGCGTGACAGGCAGGTATTCTAACCGACTGAACTACCGCTCCACCGAAGACTGCTTGTAACCACCGGATTAATGCACCGGCTTACTACGTAATTTGATGCCTGGCAGTTCCCTACTCTCGCATGGGGAGACCCCACACTACCATCGGCGCTACGGCGTTTCACTTCTGAGTTCGGCATGGGGTCAGGTGGGACCACCGCGCTACAGCCGCCAGGCAAATTCTGTTATCTGTATCAGGCTGAAAATATCGTCTCTCACCGCCAAAACATCTTCGGCGTTGTAAGGTTAAGCCTCACGGTTCATTAGTATCGGTTAGCTCAACGCATCGCTGCGCTTACACACCCGACCTATCAACGTCGTCGTCTTCAACGTTCCTTCAGGAGACTTTAAGTCTCAGGGAGAACTCATCTCGGGGCAAGTTTCGTGCTTAGATGCTTTCAGCACTTATCTCTTCCGCATTTAGCTACCGGGCAGTGCCATTGGCATGACAACCCGAACACCAGTGATGCGTCCACTCCGGTCCTCTCGTACTAGGAGCAGCCCCCCTCAGTTCTCCAGCGCCCACGGCAGATAGGGACCGAACTGTCTCACGACGTTCTAAACCCAGCTCGCGTACCACTTTAAATGGCGAACAGCCATACCCTTGGGACCTACTTCAGCCCCAGGATGTGATGAGCCGACATCGAGGTGCCAAACACCGCCGTCGATATGAACTCTTGGGCGGTATCAGCCTGTTATCCCCGGAGTACCTTTTATCCGTTGAGCGATGGCCCTTCCATTCAGAACCACCGGATCACTATGACCTGCTTTCGCACCTGCTCGCGCCGTCACGCTCGCAGTCAAGCCAGCTTATGCCATTGCACTAACCTCCTGATGTCCGACCAGGATTAGCTGACCTTCGTGCTCCTCCGTTACTCTTTGGGAGGAGACCGCCCCAGTCAAACTACCCACCAGACACTGTCCGCAACCCGGGTAACGGGTCCACGTTAGAACACCAGCCATTAAAGGGTGGTATTTCAAGGGCGGCTCCACGCAGACTGGCGTCCACGCTTCAAAGCCTCCCACCTATCCTACACATCAAGGACCAGTGTTCAGTGTCAAGCTATAGTAAAGGTTCACGGGGTCTTTCCGTCTTGCCGCGGGTACACTGCATCTTCACAGCGAGTTCAATTTCACTGAGTCTCGGGTGGAGACAGCCTGGCCATCATTACGCCATTCGTGCAGGTCGGAACTTACCCGACAAGGAATTTCGCTACCTTAGGACCGTTATAGTTACGGCCGCCGTTTACCGGGGCTTCGATCAAGAGCTTCGCGTTGCCGCTGACCCCATCAATTAACCTTCCGGCACCGGGCAGGCGTCACACCGTATACGTCCACTTTCGTGTTTGCACAGTGCTGTGTTTTTAATAAACAGTTGCAGCCAGCTGGTATCTTCGACTGATTTCAGCTCCACCCGCAGGGGCTTCACCTACATATCAGCGTGCCTTCTCCCGAAGTTACGGCACCATTTTGCCTAGTTCCTTCACCCGAGTTCTCTCAAGCGCCTTGGTATTCTCTACCTGACCACCTGTGTCGGTTTGGGGTACGATTTGATGTTACCTGATGCTTAGAGGCTTTTCCTGGAAGCAGGGCATTTGTCACTTCAGCACCGTAGTGCCTCGTCATCACACCTCAGCGTTAAAAGGTACCGGATTTACCTGGAACCTCCGCCTACATGCTTAAACCGGGACAACCGTCGCCCGGCCGACATAGCCTTCTCCGTCCCCCCTTCGCAGTAACACCAAGTACAGGAATATTAACCTGTTTCCCATCGACTACGCCTTTCGGCCTCGCCTTAGGGGTCGACTCACCCTGCCCCGATTAACGTTGGACAGGAACCCTTGGTCTTCCGGCGAGCGGGCTTTTCACCCGCTTTATCGTTACTTATGTCAGCATTCGCACTTCTGATACCTCCAGCAGCCCTCACAGGCCACCTTCAAC
Source organism: Enterobacter oligotrophicus (assembly GCF_009176645.1). Taxonomy (NCBI): domain Bacteria; kingdom Pseudomonadati; phylum Pseudomonadota; class Gammaproteobacteria; order Enterobacterales; family Enterobacteriaceae; genus Enterobacter; species Enterobacter oligotrophicus. Next base: position 3,421,874 of record NZ_AP019007.1, on the reverse strand, counting down.
GGCTTACAGAACGCTCCCCTACCCAACAACACATAGTGTCGCTGCCGCAGCTTCGGTGCATGGTTTAGCCCCGTTACATCTTCCGCGCAGGCCGACTCGACCAGTGAGCTATTACGCTTTCTTTAAATGATGGCTGCTTCTAAGCCAACATCCTGGCTGTCTGTGCCTTCCCACATCGTTTCCCACTTAACCATGACTTTGGGACCTTAGCTGGCGGTCTGGGTTGTTTCCCTCTTCACGACGGACGTTAGCACCCGCCGTGTGTCTCCCGTGATAACATTCTCCGGTATTCGCAGTTTGCATCGGGTTGGTAAGCCGGGATGGCCCCCTAGCCGAAACAGTGCTCTACCCCCGGAGATGAATTCACGAGGCGCTACCTAAATAGCTTTCGGGGAGAACCAGCTATCTCCCGGTTTGATTGGCCTTTCACCCCCAGCCACAGGTCATCCGCTAATTTTTCAACATTAGTCGGTTCGGTCCTCCAGTTAGTGTTACCCAACCTTCAACCTGCCCATGGCTAGATCACCGGGTTTCGGGTCTATACCCTGCAACTTAACGCCCAGTTAAGACTCGGTTTCCCTGCGGCTCCCCTATTCGGTTAACCTTGCTACAGAATATAAGTCGCTGACCCATTATACAAAAGGTACGCAGTCACCTAACAAGTAGGCTCCCACTGCTTGTACGTACACGGTTTCAGGTTCTTTTTCACTCCCCTCGCCGGGGTTCTTTTCGCCTTTCCCTCACGGTACTGGTTCACTATCGGTCAGTCAGGAGTATTTAGCCTTGGAGGATGGTCCCCCCATATTCAGACAGGATACCACGTGTCCCGCCCTACTCTTCGAGTTCACAGCATGTGCATTTTCGTGTACGGGACTATCACCCTGTACCGTCGGACTTTCCAGACCGTTCCACTAACACACACGCTGATTCAGACTCCGGGCTGCTCCCCGTTCGCTCGCCGCTACTGGGGGAATCTCGGTTGATTTCTTTTCCTCGGGGTACTTAGATGTTTCAGTTCCCCCGGTTCGCCTCGTTAACCTATGTATTCAGTTAACGATAGTGTGACGAATCACACTGGGTTTCCCCATTCGGACATCGCCGGGTCAAGGGTTCATATCACCTCGCCGGCGCTTTTCGCAGATTAGCACGTCCTTCATCGCCTCTGACTGCCAGGGCATCCACCGTGTACGCTTAGTCGCTTAACCTCACAACCCGAAGATGTTTCACTTCATGATTGCGAAAATTTGAGAGACTCGAACACACATTAACTGTGTGTCGTTTCAATTTTCAGCTTGATCCAGATTTTTAAAGAGCAAAACTTCGCAGTGCACCTTTTCAGGTTCACTCTGAAGTTTTCTTGTGTTCGCAGTAAAGATGGTGGAGCTATGCGGGATCGAACCGCAGACCTCCTGCGTGCAAAGCAGGCGCTCTCCCAGCTGAGCTATAGCCCCATCGTTTTGCCAATCTCTGTACCGGTAATTTTTCCTGAGACAAGGCGTGGTAACGCGAAGCATACATCAGTATGTGAGCGTTGCCGCAACGCAGTATCAGGGAAAATTTGGTAGGCCTGAGTGGACTTGAACCACCGACCTCACCCTTATCAGGGGTGCGCTCTAACCACCTGAGCTACAAGCCTGCAGAGATTTTTACTGCTGTTTTTTATCAGACAATCTGTGTGAGCACTACAAAGGCAGGTTCTTTAAGGTAAGGAGGTGATCCAACCGCAGGTTCCCCTACGGTTACCTTGTTACGACTTCACCCCAGTCATGAATCACAAAGTGGTAAGCGCCCTCCCGAAGGTTAAGCTACCTACTTCTTTTGCAACCCACTCCCATGGTGTGACGGGCGGTGTGTACAAGGCCCGGGAACGTATTCACCGTGGCATTCTGATCCACGATTACTAGCGATTCCGACTTCATGGAGTCGAGTTGCAGACTCCAATCCGGACTACGACGCACTTTATGAGGTCCGCTTGCCCTCGCGGGGTCGCTTCTCTTTGTATGCGCCATTGTAGCACGTGTGTAGCCCTGGTCGTAAGGGCCATGATGACTTGACGTCATCCCCACCTTCCTCCAGTTTATCACTGGCAGTCTCCTTTGAGTTCCCGGCCTAACCGCTGGCAACAAAGGATAAGGGTTGCGCTCGTTGCGGGACTTAACCCAACATTTCACAACACGAGCTGACGACAGCCATGCAGCACCTGTCTCACGGTTCCCGAAGGCACATTCTCATCTCTGAAAACTTCCGTGGATGTCAAGACCAGGTAAGGTTCTTCGCGTTGCATCGAATTAAACCACATGCTCCACCGCTTGTGCGGGCCCCCGTCAATTCATTTGAGTTTTAACCTTGCGGCCGTACTCCCCAGGCGGTCGACTTAACGCGTTAGCTCCGGAAGCCACGCCTCAAGGGCACAACCTCCAAGTCGACATCGTTTACGGCGTGGACTACCAGGGTATCTAATCCTGTTTGCTCCCCACGCTTTCGCACCTGAGCGTCAGTCTTTGTCCAGGGGGCCGCCTTCGCCACCGGTATTCCTCCAGATCTCTACGCATTTCACCGCTACACCTGGAATTCTACCCCCCTCTACAAGACTCCAGCCTGCCAGTTTCGAATGCAGTTCCCAGGTTGAGCCCGGGGATTTCACATCCGACTTGACAGACCGCCTGCGTGCGCTTTACGCCCAGTAATTCCGATTAACGCTTGCACCCTCCGTATTACCGCGGCTGCTGGCACGGAGTTAGCCGGTGCTTCTTCTGCGGGTAACGTCAATTGCTGTGGTTATTAACCACAACACCTTCCTCCCCGCTGAAAGTACTTTACAACCCGAAGGCCTTCTTCATACACGCGGCATGGCTGCATCAGGCTTGCGCCCATTGTGCAATATTCCCCACTGCTGCCTCCCGTAGGAGTCTGGACCGTGTCTCAGTTCCAGTGTGGCTGGTCATCCTCTCAGACCAGCTAGGGATCGTCGCCTAGGTGAGCCGTTACCCCACCTACTAGCTAATCCCATCTGGGCACATCTGATGGCAAGAGGCCCGAAGGTCCCCCTCTTTGGTCTTGCGACGTTATGCGGTATTAGCTACCGTTTCCAGTAGTTATCCCCCTCCATCAGGCAGTTTCCCAGACATTACTCACCCGTCCGCCGCTCGTCACCCAGGAGCAAGCTCCCTGTGTTACCGCTCGACTTGCATGTGTTAGGCCTGCCGCCAGCGTTCAATCTGAGCCATGATCAAACTCTTCAATTTAAGTTTGATGCTCGTGAATTAAACTTCGTAATGAATTACGTATGTTCACTCAGAGACTTGGTATTCATTTATTGTCCGAAGACATTAAGAATCCATGTCACTTTGAGTGCCCACACAGATTGTCTGATAAATTGTTAAAGAGCAGTTGCGACGCGCTTCAGCGCTCTGTCGCGAGGTGGCGTATATTACGCTTTCCTCTTTCAGAGTCAACCCTGATTTTCAGGATTTTTTCTCTTCAGCCGACCGGCTTGTCTGTGAAGTGATTCACATCCGCCGTGTCGATGGAGGCGCATTATAGGGAGCTGCCGAGGAATGACAAGCGGAAAAATGCATTTTTATTTCAATCGCTCATCTTTTCGACAAAGCGGCTATTTTTGGTGCTTTTTAATCTCCTGGGGCAGCTCTGCCAGGCTATTAATCACCCAATCCGCAGCATTCTCTGCTTCTGGCGTCACTGGCTTACCGGTGCGAACGAGTATTTTGGTCCCTACGCCAGCCGCGGTTGCCGCCTGCATATCTTCCAGCTTGTCACCCACCATATAAGAAGCGGCCATATCAATGTGCAGGAACTCCTGCGCAGAAATAAACATGCCCGGATGTGGCTTACGGCAGTCACAGGTCTGACGATACTCTTCTACTGTTCCTTGCGGGTGATGCGGGCAATAGTAGATGCCATCGAGATCAACACCACGATCGGCCAGTGACCAGTCCATCCATTCTGTCAGGGTTTCAAACTGTGCTTCAGTGAACTTGCCACGCGCAATACCGGACTGGTTAGTCACAACCACCAGTGCATAACCCATCTCTTTCAACTGGCGCATGGCATCTATTACGCCTTCGATAAACTCAAATTCATCAATCTCATGAACGTAACCGTGATCCACATTAATAGTGCCATCACGATCGAGAAAAATTGCGGGTACTGATTTTGCCACCGGTTTGCTCCTGAAAAAGGCATGTTCAGCTAGTATCTCATGAATCGCAGCGCAATAAAGTGCTCATCGTAAAGAGTTGGATTGATTTAGACGTCTGGATGCCTTAACATCCGTTTTGTTTACGGTCATCCCCCGTATCTGGCAGACGAAAATGCCACGGCTAACTTATATACGATAAAAATAATCTAATGATTAAACTTTCCAATATCACCAAAGTGTTCCAGCAGGGGAACCGAACCATTCAGGCGCTGAACAATGTCAGCCTGCATGTTCCTGCGGGTCAAATTTATGGCGTCATTGGCGCATCGGGTGCTGGTAAAAGTACGCTGATCCGTTGTGTTAACCTGCTTGAGCGCCCAACCCAGGGTAGCGTGGAAGTTGGCGGACAAGAGCTTACCGCCCTCTCAGAAAAAGAACTCACTAAAGCGCGTCGCCAGATCGGCATGATCTTCCAGCACTTTAACCTGCTGGCTTCCCGCACCGTGTTCGGCAACGTCGCCTTACCGCTGGAGCTGGACAACACGCCTAAAGAAGAAGTTAAGCGTCGCGTAACTGAATTGCTGGACCTCGTAGGTCTGGGTGATAAGCATGATAGTTACCCGGCGAATCTGTCCGGTGGACAAAAGCAGCGTGTGGCTATCGCCCGTGCGCTGGCCAGTAATCCAAAAGTGCTGCTGTGCGATGAAGCCACCAGCGCGTTAGATCCGGCCACGACACGTTCTATTCTGGAATTGCTGAAGGACATTAACCGTCGCCTGGGCCTGACCATCCTCCTTATTACGCATGAAATGGATGTGGTGAAACGCATCTGCGATTGTGTGGCGGTGATCAGCAACGGCGAACTGATCGAGCAGGACACGGTAAGTGAGGTGTTCTCGCACCCGAAGACCCCGCTGGCACAGCAGTTTATTCAGTCCACGCTGCATCTGGATATTCCGGAAGATTATCTGGAACGTTTGAAAACAGAAGCGACAGCAGACAGCGTCCCGATGCTGCGCATGGAGTTCACCGGCCAGTCCGTCGACGCACCGCTGCTTTCCGAAACCGCGCGTCGCTTTAACGTGAACAACAACATCATCAGCGCGCAGATGGATTACGCCGGTGGCGTGAAGTTCGGCATCATGCTGACGGAAATGCACGGCACACAAGAAGAAACCCAGGCGGCGATTGCCTGGCTGCAAGAACATCACGTAAAAGTAGAGGTACTGGGTTATGTCTGAGCCGATGATGTGGCTACTGGTTCGCGGCGTATGGGAAACGCTGGCAATGACCTTCGTATCGGGTTTCTTTGGTTTCGTGATTGGCCTGCCGGTCGGCGTACTGCTGTACGTAACGCGTCCAGGTCAAATCATTGAGAACGCGAAGCTGTATCGCACGCTCTCTGCGCTGGTGAACATCTTCCGCTCTATCCCGTTTATTATTCTGCTGGTATGGATGATTCCATTTACCCGCGTGATCGTTGGCACCTCCATTGGTTTGCAGGCGGCCATCGTTCCGCTGACCGTCGGTGCTGCGCCGTTTATCGCCCGTATGGTGGAGAACGCTCTGCTGGAAATTCCAACCGGTCTGATCGAAGCCTCCCGCGCGATGGGTGCCACGCCGATGCAGATCGTGCGTAAAGTTCTGCTTCCTGAAGCGCTGCCGGGCCTGGTGAATGCGGCAACCATCACCCTTATTACTCTGGTCGGTTATTCCGCAATGGGTGGTGCGGTCGGCGCAGGTGGTTTAGGGCAGATTGGTTACCAGTACGGCTATATTGGTTATAACGCTACCGTAATGAATACCGTTCTGGTATTGCTGGTTGTTCTGGTTTATTTAATCCAGTTCTCTGGCGATCGCATCGTCCGGGCAGTTACTCACAAATAACGTTACACACAACACAAACTCGACGAGTTAAGGATATAACATGGCGTTTAAATTAAAGACCTTTGCAGCGGTAGGCGCGCTGATCGGCTCTCTGGCACTGGTGGGTTGCGGTCAGGACGAAAAAGATCCAAACCACATTAAAGTGGGCGTTATTGTGGGCGCAGAACAGCAGGTTGCTGAAGTGGCTCAGAAAGTGGCGAAAGAGAAATATGGCCTGGACGTTGAGCTGGTCACTTTCAATGATTACGTTCTGCCGAACGAAGCGCTGAGCAAAGGCGATATCGACGCCAACGCCTTCCAGCACAAACCATATCTGGATCAGCAGATCAAAGATCGCGGCTACAAGCTGGTTGGCGTGGGTAACACCTTTGTTTACCCAATTGCCGGTTACTCCAAAAAAATCAAATCGCTGGACGAACTGCAGCCGGGCTCTCAGGTCGCTGTGCCTAACGATCCAACCAACCTCGGCCGTTCCCTGCTGCTGCTGCAGAAAGTGGGCCTGATCAAACTGAAAGAGGGTGTTGGCCTGCTGCCGACCGTTCTGGACGTCACCGAGAATCCGAAAAATCTGAAAATTGTCGAACTGGAAGCGCCACAGCTGCCACGTTCTCTTGACGATGCGCAGATTGCCCTGGCGGTTATCAACACCACTTATGCCAGCCAGATTGGTCTGACGCCAGCGAAAGACGGCATCTTCGTTGAAGACAAAGACTCCCCGTACGTCAACCTGATCGTGACTCGCGAAGACAATAAAGACGCAGAGAACGTGAAAAAATTCGTTCAGGCGTATCAGTCTGACGAAGTGTACCAGGAAGCCAACAAGGTGTTTAACGGCGGCGCTGTTAAAGGCTGGTAATCTCACCGCAGTGTAATATCATCAAGACGGGCTTCTGCCCGTCTTGTCATTTGTGCAGTCAACTGATTCAATATCTGACGTTTTGATTATCCACTGAGGAACTATTATGCGTGCTTTACCGATCTGTCTTTTAGCACTCATGCTGAGCGGCTGTTCTATGCTAAGCAGATCTCCTGTTGAACCTGTTCAAAGCACTGCAACCCCGCCAAAAGCGGAGCCAGCAAAACCGAAAGCGCCTCGTCCTGCGCCGGTACGTATTATTACTAAGGCCGACGATCTCGTGGGCAAACCATTCCGTGAACTGGGTGAAGTGAGCGGCGAATCCTGCCAGGCAACGAATCAGGACTCCCCACCGAACATCCCGACAGCCCGTAAACGTATGCAGATTAACGCGTCAAAAATGAAAGCCAATGCGGTACTGCTGCACAGCTGCGAAGTCACCAGCGGTACACCGGGCTGCTACCGTCAGGCGGTTTGCATCGGTTCTGCGCTTAACATTACGGCGAAATGAGTTCATTTCAGTTCGGGCAGATTGGCGTTATCCGCTCCCCTTATAAAGAGAAGTTCGCCGTCCCGCGCCAGCCTGGCCTGGTCACAAGCGGCGGCGGCGAGCTTCACTTGATCGCGCCTTACAATCAGGCCGATGCGGTACGCGGGCTGGAAGCGTTCAGCCACCTGTGGGTTGTCTTTGTGTTTCACCAGACAATGGAAGGCGGCTGGCGACCAACCGTGCGCCCTCCTCGTCTGGGGGGCAACGCCCGAATGGGTGTGTTCGCGACCCGCTCAACCTTCCGTCCAAACCCAATCGGTATGTCGCTGGTCGAGCTGAAAGGCATACGTTGCCAGAAGGACCAGGTGATACTGGAGTTAGGTAGCCTTGACCTGGTAGACGGCACGCCGGTGATCGATATCAAGCCGTATTTACCCTTCGCTGAAGCGCTACCGGATGCCCGCGCCAGCTACGCTCAGGAAGCACCGCCGGCTGATATGCCCGTTTCTTTCACACCTGAATTAACAGCACATATCAGCCAACTGGAAAAACGTTATCCCCGCTTGCGGGACTTTATCGTTGACGTTCTGGCTCAGGACCCCCGTCCAGCCTACCGTAAAGAAGAGGAAGCCGGGAAAACGTACGCCGTCTGGCTGCTGGATTTTAACGTTCGCTGGCGCGTGACAGAGGCGGGTTTTGAAGTCTTTGCCCTGGAACCCAGGTAATTTTATTCTCCTCTCTTTTGGCATCTTTGCCACACTGGTAAACTAAACCACTTTTTTTGTATCAGGCTGGTGTTTCAGCCTGTTCCAATCGTCGAAATGGAACCGTAACAACATGCGTACTAGCCAATATCTGCTCTCCACCCTGAAGGAGACACCTGCCGACGCCGAAGTGATCAGCCACCAGCTGATGCTACGCGCCGGGATGATCCGCAAGCTGGCCTCCGGGTTATACACCTGGCTGCCGACCGGCGTGCGCGTCCTGAAAAAAGTCGAAAACATCGTGCGCGAAGAGATGAACAACGCCGGTGCAATCGAGGTGTCCATGCCTGTGGTTCAGCCCGCTGACCTCTGGCAGGAGAGCGGTCGCTGGGAGCAGTATGGCCCGGAACTGCTGCGCTTCGTCGACCGCGGCGAGCGTCCATTCGTTCTCGGCCCAACGCATGAAGAAGTCATCACCGATCTGATTCGTAATGAGCTGAGCTCTTACAAACAGCTGCCGCTGAACTTCTTCCAGATCCAGACCAAGTTCCGTGACGAAGTGCGTCCACGCTTTGGCGTCATGCGCTCCCGTGAATTCCTGATGAAAGATGCTTACTCTTTCCATACCTCTCAGGAATCCCTGCAGGAGACCTACGACAAAATGTACGAGGCTTACAGTAAAATCTTCTCCCGTATGGGTCTGGATTTCCGTGCTGTACAGGCGGATACCGGTTCTATCGGCGGTAGCGCATCTCATGAATTCCAGGTGCTGGCACAGAGCGGTGAAGACGATGTGATCTTCTCTGACTCCTCTGATTACGCTGCGAACATTGAGTTTGCTGAAGCGTTGGCACCAAAAGCGCCGCGTGCCGCTGCCACCGAAGAGATGAAACTGGTTGATACGCCAAACGCGAAAACCATCGCTGAGCTGGTTGAGCAGTTTAATTTGCCGGTTGAGAAAACGGTAAAAACGCTGCTGGTGAAATCCACCGAAGGCAGCACATACCCGCTGGTTGCCCTGCTGGTGCGTGGCGATCACGAACTGAACGAAGTGAAAGCTGAGAAGCTGCCGCAGGTTGCCAGCCCGCTGACGTTCGCTACGGAAGCGGAAATCCGCGCTGTCGTTAACGCAGGTCCAGGTTCCCTGGGTCCAGTCAATATGCCAGTCCCAGTGGTCGTTGACCGCACGGTAGCCGCGATGAGCGACTTCTCCGCTGGCGCGAACATCGACGGCAAGCACTATTTCGGCATCAACTGGGATCGCGATGTGGCGACGCCAGAAGTGGCGGACATCCGTAACGTGGTTGCTGGCGATCCAAGCCCGGACGGCCAGGGTACGCTGATGATCAAACGTGGTATCGAAGTCGGTCATATCTTCCAGCTGGGTGATAAATACTCTCGCGCGCTGAATGCTGCCGTACAGGGTGAAGATGGCCGTAATCAGATCCTGACCATGGGTTGTTACGGTATCGGGGTGACGCGTGTAGTGGCTGCCGCTATCGAGCAGAACTATGACGAACGCGGTATCGTCTGGCCGGATAATATCGCGCCATTCCAGGTCGCAATCCTGCCAATGAACATGCACAAGTCATACCGTGTGCAGGAACTGGCTGAGAAGCTGTACGCCGAACTGCGCGCGCAGGGTATCGAAGTGCTGATGGACGATCGTAAAGAGCGCCCTGGCGTGATGTTTGCCGATATGGAACTGATCGGTATTCCGCACACCATTGTCATCGGCGACCGTAACCTTGATAGCGACGAGATTGAATACAAATACCGTCGCAGCGGCGAGAAGCAGATGATCAAGACTGGCGACATTCTTGATTACCTGGTGAAAGCCATCAAAGGTTAAGAAACAAAAAACCCCGCCAGTGCGGGGTTTTTTAATGGGTAACTCTTACTTGCTTTCGCAGTCTTTCCCCGCAGCAAACTTCGCGTCTTTATCTGCCACCAGCGTTTTCACCAGCTCGCCGCTGTCCGGGTTTGGCTCAAGCGTAAAGTGGCCGTCAACCGTCAGCAATACTGGTTTACTGTCATTGCCGCGCGCAACGGCATAATCGCGCTCCAGCTGAGCATTGTTCGCCACGCTGACTTTCTTACCGGTGGCGCAGTCGGTAAAGATCGCCGCATCCGCCATATAGAAATACATGCCCCGCATCGCCATTGGCGTTGCAGGCAGCGCCGCTTTCACCGGAGCCAGCGTGTAGTTGAACTGGGACTCAATCGGGTTGCCGTCACGATCGAGCATCTCCATGCTCTCCCCTTTAGGACGGAACCAGGTTTTATCGCCGGTGGTATCGGTCAATACCAGCTTCTCAGCCGTACGCGCCCACGTTCCGTAAGTCGCAAACGATGACGGTTCTTTAGCACCCTGATAGCGCTGGTTCATCACCCATGTGCCATCTTTTTCCAGGAACAGTGAAGTTTCGATACCTTCACAATCCGCACACGGTAATACGCCGCGCCAGCTCTGCTGCATCGGCTTTAATTCTTCATTCTGCGTGGGCTGCAATACCTGCGTTTCTGAACGGTTGTTACACCCGAAAAGCGCAAACAGTGTACTCACTGCCAGTGCTGACCATAATGCTTTTTTCACAATGAATTCCTTATGAAAAGTGTGTTCCCTTTCGCCACGTTATGGGTGACGAACTTTACCGCGTAGTGCTTTCACTGTGGATTTTTGTGCCTTCGACGACAACCGGCGCTCTTTCGAGGCGCGAGTAGGACGTGTTGCCCGACGGCTTTTTTGCACTGCAGTTAACTCTTTTATGACCGCCACCAGCCTGGAAAGTGCCGCCTCCCGGTTTAACTCCTGGCTGCGGTACTCCTGTGCTTTGATCACGATGACACCGTCGCTGGTAATCAGGTGATGGCTGGCAGCGAGCAGACTTTCTTTATAATACTCTGGCAGGCTGGAGGCCCGAATGTCAAAGCGCAAGTGGATAGCCGTTGAGGCCTTGTTAACATGCTGCCCACCCGCACCCTGAGCACGGATTGCCGTAATCTCCAGCTCGTTATCAGGGATGCTGACGTTTCGGGACAGAACAATCATGACGCAGGCTGCCAGGCCGTTAAGTGAATTTCCAGATTATTCTGAGAATCAGAGAGCCAGATTGCGCCGTCCTGAATGGTTGCCTGCAAAACCATAGTGCGCCCGGCAAATTCACTCAAGCGCGCCAGTTGATCATCATCCAGATACCAGACGGTAAGATTTTTAAACTGCCCGCATTTGCTCTTGTTTTGTTGCCACCAAATCTCTGCAGCACGCTGATTATACGCGAATAACGCCACTTCAGCCGACTGGGTGCACGCCTTTTTAATCCGGCGTTCATCCGGCAGGCCGAGTTCAATCCACAGGTCGATACCCAGGTGATCGTTGCGCAGCCAGGCCTCTGGCTCGTCTTCCGCACTTAAGCCACGGGTAAACTGCAAACGCTCGTCGGCATACTTCACCCACGCCAGCAAGCGCAGCATCATACGCTCCTGGGTTTCGGAGGGGTGACGCGCCAGCGTTAATGACGCATCCAGAAACTGGTTACGGTCAAGATCCGCTACATTGACCACAGCTTTATAAATTGTCGCTTTCAGCGCCATGAGGAAACTCCTTTCGAATCAGGTGCGCATTGTAGCGAAAACCGCAGCAAAAGGCTGTTACAGATGATGAACCGCCCCCAATCAAGGCGCTGATATTGCTTAAATGAGTATGGTATAGTCACCTTGCTAAACCGAGTTTATCTTCGTAGGCTTAAGGGTATCTCACAGTAAGTCAGTGCGCTGGCGGGAGGGGATGTGAATAATTATTGTGAGTTAATTCGCAAACGGTATGCGGAAATCGCCAGCGGAGATCTGGGGTATGTCCCGGACGCGTTGGGCTGTGTATTGAAAGTGCTTAATGAAGTGGCCTCTGATGAGCGCCTTTCAGAATCGGTCAGGGAAAAAGCAGCGTATGCTGCTGCGAATTTACTGGTGAGCGATTATGTCGATGAATGATACTTATCAACCCATCAATTGTGATGACTATGACAACCTCGAACTCGCCTGCCAGCATCATTTAATACTGACGCTGGAGCTAAAAGATGGCGAAGTATTGAAGGCAAAAGCCAACGATCTGGTTTCACGTAAGAATGTGGAATATCTGATAGTGGAAAATGCCGGTGCGACGCGTGAGCTTCGCCTGGACAAAATAGCCAGCTTCAGCCACCCGGAAATCGGCACCGTCGTGGTGAGCGAGTCCTGATATCACTAACGGGTAGCCTTGCTGCCCGTTACACTTTCCATTCAAAACAAACGCCTTTTTCACTCCACCCCTCTTCCGTCACGAATACGCCCGCAGCCGCAATCAGCGTCTCGCCATAAAACAACAGCGGAGTGGTATCTCGCCGCCAGGGGGGGACATTATTCTCCTGCCAGATCTTCTTCAGTTTACGCCCGCCATTACGCCCGACAATATGCAACATACCGCTGGCTTTAAACCGCACGGTAACCTTCTCACCAGCCTCAGGCAGGCGCACGTTACCCATTTTAGCCAGAGAAACGACTCCCGCATCACATGGCAGCACCAGCGGATCTCCTGGCATCGGCCAGTCGAGCACAACGTCAACAAGCGACGGCGTAGATTTTATCCACCAGAGTTGCCCCTGATAGCGTCTCACGTCAAAGCCGTTTAAATGCACACACGGAGAAGCATCCTCGCGCGACAGGGCCACTTCATCCCAGATACGGTTTAGCATTGTGCGGGATGGCATAACCGCATTGTGCGTCGCCAGCCAGCGGCGTAACAACGCGGCACGACGCACCGCGCTCATCGCGTCTAATGGCGCGATCGCCAGCGCCCCATCATCTGACGTCAATGCTGTCAGCTCGTCGCTCAGCAACTCATCCAGCAGCGTTTCCTGTTCGGCGCATAGCGCAGCACTTCTTGCTGTAGCCTCGGCAAAATGGGGCCAGCGCTCAGTCAGCAATGGAATGACGTGCAGACGCAGGAAATTACGGTCATAGCTGGCATCCTGGTTGCTCTCATCTTCAATCCAGCTCAATTGATGCTGGCGCGCCCAGGCTTCCAGTGAAGCGCGCGTTTCACCCAGCAATGGTCGAATTAAATGCGTACCGGCAAAATCAGTACGTTCAGGCATGGCGGATAACCCCGCCGGACCACTTCCCCGCTTCAGTGCGAGCAAAAAGGTCTCGCACTGGTCATCCAGATGTTGCGCCGTGATCAGCGCTTCTGAGGGTTGCAGCGCGCTGGCAAACGCAGCGTAGCGGGCTTTTCGCGCCTGCGCTTCAGTGCCCAGACCTTCCTGCCGGAGGCTTACCCGCTCAACAATGAGCGGAATTGACCACTGCGCGCATAACGCTTCACAGTGCGCCACCCATTCGTCGGCATGTTGACTGAGCCCGTGATGGATATGCATCGCCCGTAACTGAACGTCAGGCTCCTGGTCACGCCAGCGTTTAAGCCGATGGAGCAGAACGGTGGAATCCAGACCACCGCTAAACCCCACCAGCAGTTGGCGGTACGGTGAAACGGCTTGCGCAATAACGGGTAGGGTCATAGAAAATTACACATAAAAATGCCCGAACTGAGCGGGCATTATCACACAGGATGAGAATTACTGCTGGTAAAGCTCCAGCGGGAGGCCGTCCGGATCGTTGAAGAAAGTAAAACGCTTGCTGGTAAAAGGGTCGATACGAATCGCTTCGCACTTTACACCGTGCTCTTCCAGATATTTTACCGCGCGATCGAGATCATCGACACTGAAAGCAAGATGACGAAGCCCGCAGGCTTCCGGGCGCGATGGACGCGCAGGCGGGAAGGGAAAGGAGAACAGCTCAATGACATATTGCCCGTTTAATGCCAGGTCACCTTTCCAGGAATCTCGCTCCTCACGGTATACCTCGCTTAACAGCGTAAAGCCCAGGATGTCGCAGTAGAACGCCTTACTTTTCGCGTAATCGGTGGCAATGATCGCAATATGATGAACCTGTTTTAAACCCAGCATAGCTTCTCCTTTTTATGATGCCTGAACGTTACAACCGACAACCCGCCCCTGGCAAGCGGTCACCTTTATTTTAGGACTCGGACCCAGTACGCGCCGTTCTCATCACGCTTCGCGCCATGGATATCTGTCTCAAAGCCCGGATAATGACGCCCGACAGAGCAGAGCATCAGCAGAAAATCGAGCACCGCCCGGCTCTTCTCAGTGATCATCTCTCCCGGCATCAGAAGAGGCACGCCAGGCGGATAAGGCAGGATCATATTGGCTGAGACGCGCCCGACCAGGTTTTCCAGCTCAATGGTCTCCACCTCGCCTTTCACCTGACGCTGCCACGCCTTGTGCGGCGTCAGCTTCATCTCCGGCAACACGTCAAACGCCTGTAGCATCAGGCGCGGCAGATCGTGCTGGCGGATCAGTTTGTGGATACCCTGCGCCAGATCCTGGATGCGCATGTTGCGGTAGAAGTCAGGATCTTCTGCATAGAGATCAGGAAGCATGTTTTTGACCCGCAGGTTTAGATCGTAGGCACGCTTAAACTCCATCAGGCCACGCAATAGCCCCATCGCACGGGTTTTGTCTATCCCAATGCTGAACAGGAATAACAGGTTATAGGGTCCGGTCTTTTCCACCACCACACCACGTTCATCAAGGAACTTCGCCACCAGCGCAGCGGGTATCCCTTCATCGCCCATGACACCCTGCTCGTCCATGCCCGGCGTCAGGATCGTCACTTTCACCGGGTCAAGGAACATATGGTCCGCATCGGCATCACGAAAGCCGTGCCAGCTTGCACCCGGCGCGACAGACCAGCACTCCGCCTCTTCAATCTCTTCCGGCTGCCAGATATCAAAGAACCAGCCGTCGGCTTCATCTTTCAGTCGCTGGACTTCTTTGCGGAAATGCAGCGCCCGTTCCACCGAACGATTGATCAGACGTTTGCCCGGATTGCCACGCAGCATTGCCGCCGCCGTTTCAATGGATGCCACCAGGGGATAGCTCGGCGAAGTAGTGGTGTGCATCATAAAGGCTTCGTTAAACGTGTCCTCGTCATATTCGCCTTTGATGTGAATGAGCGAGGCCTGGGAAAATGCTGCCAGCATCTTGTGGGTCGACTGGGTTTCGAAGAACACTTTGCCCGGCACGCGCTCGCCGCTCATGCCACTTTTCCCTTCGTAAATCGGATGGAAATTGGTGTAAGGCACCCACGCGGAATCAAAGTGGATTGAGGGCACATCCAGCGTCTGTTTGATCCAGTTCGTGTTGTACAGCAGCCCGTCATAGGTAGAGTTGGTGATCACCGCATGGATTGGCCAACTTGCCTCAGGGATCGCCGCAACTTTGTTTTCAATGGCAGCATGCGTGAATTCACGGCGTGGAATGCCGCCAAGAATACCAAGCGCGTTACGCGTGGGAGACAGCCATAGCGGTACAACATCGCTCATCATCAGTAAATGGGCCAGAGACTTGTGGCAGTTACGGTCGATCAATAGCGTACTGCCAGCCGGGGCGGCGTACATGCCGACAATTTTGTTTGAGGTCGAGGTGCCGTTGGTCACCATATAACTCTGCTCGGCACCGAAGGTGCGGGCAATATACTCTTCGGCTTCCAGATGCGGTCCGGTATGGTCAAGCAACGAGCCTAGCTCCGTCACCGAAATCGACACGTCCGCTTTCAGCGTGTTTCCGCCAAAGAAATCATAAAACAGGCAACCCACCGGGCTTTTCTGATAG
This sequence comes from Enterobacter oligotrophicus, assembly GCF_009176645.1. NCBI lineage: Bacteria > Pseudomonadati > Pseudomonadota > Gammaproteobacteria > Enterobacterales > Enterobacteriaceae > Enterobacter > Enterobacter oligotrophicus. The sequence goes on along the minus strand of NZ_AP019007.1, from coordinate 3,406,051 downwards.
GCCGTTCCCGCCATATGACCTGGCGTACAGAAAGTATATTTTCCTTCCTTTACGTAGGTGAAAAGCGCACGGGTAAACGGCGGCGTGATGTTATCAAGATATTCCCCGGTGTATTGCTGAATACGGGTCGCAATATCTTCCGCCACGCCGAGGGAGTATTCAAAGAACCACAGCGCCATACGCATATCGTGGGCGCTGACATCCATCGTCGAGTGAGTGTTGATAAACGCATACAGCGGGAGATATTCATTCAGCTTGTTAATATCGCTGCACAGCTCCAGATCGTATTCGTCCCAGTCGAAGATCACGCCGCAGATACGCGGGTTATGCTCGATGAATTTCAGCAGATCGGCGCTGTTGTGCGGCCAGATAAGCTGGAATCCACGGGATTGCAGGGCTTGCTCCAGCTCCTTGATGGGCTCGTCTTTATAAAAGACACCGTGTGGCCCCATAATGGCAATAATATTCACGGGTTACCTCCTTGAAAAACATTAGCTAAGCATAGCCAGGCTAAACCGCAGGTATAAAAAAAGCCGCAACAGTGTGCGGCTTTTCAGATAATTGTGAAACTTACGCGTAACCGTAGGTCATCAGGCGCTGGTAACGACGGTTAAGCAAATCTTCTTTGCTCAGCACGTCCAGATCCGCCAGGTCTGCCAACAGTTGTGCTTTCAGAGACGCGGCCATCACTTCTGGCTTACGATGCGCCCCCCCCAGTGGTTCCGGGATCACGGTGTCGATCAGCTTCAGCTCTTTCAGGCGCGGAGCAATGATGCCCATCGCTTCTGCAGCCAGCGGCGCTTTATCGGCGCTCTTCCACAGAATAGACGCACAACCTTCCGGAGAGATAACGGAATAGGTGCTGTACTGCAGCATATTCACTTTATCGCCCACGCCAATCGCCAGCGCACCACCGGAGCCACCTTCACCGATAACGGTACAGATGACCGGCACGCTCAGGCGAGACATCTCACGCAGGTTACGCGCGATGGCTTCAGACTGACCGCGCTCTTCTGCACCCACGCCAGGATAAGCACCTGGGGTGTCGATAAAGGTGATGATGGGCATGTTGAAGCGCTCAGCCATCTCCATCAGGCGCAGCGCCTTACGGTAACCTTCTGGTGCAGGCATACCAAAGTTACGACGGATTTTCTCTTTGGTTTCGCGGCCTTTCTGATGACCAATGATCATCACCGGGCGTCCGTCCAGACGTGCGATACCGCCCACGATAGCTTTATCGTCAGCGTATGCGCGATCGCCTGCCAGTTCGTCAAATTCATCAAACGCCAGGCGGACATAATCCAGGGTGTACGGGCGCTGAGGGTGACGCGCCAACTGGGCGATCTGCCATGCGCCGAGATCGGCAAAGATTTTGCGCGTCAGTTCTACGCTTTTTTCACGCAGACGATGCACTTCTTCGTCGATGTTAATATCCAGTTTTTCATCCTGACGGCTCACTGCTGTCAGAGAATCGATTTTCGCTTCCAGCTCAGCAATCGGCTGTTCGAAATCAAGGAAATTCAGACTCATAGTATTCCTGTATTAGTCAAACTCCAGTTCCACCTGCTCCGAACCAATGAGGCCACGCAGATCGTTCAGTAAACGATCGCTCGGAGAGACACGCCACGTTGCACCAAAGCGCAACCGCGCACGTGCATCCGCCCTCTGATAGTAGAGATGTACTGGAATGGTCCCCGAGCGGTGGGGTTCCAGAGACTGACGGAGTCGGTTTAAAAGCTGGTCATCAATTTGCCTGTCCGTCAGCGAGATAGCAAGCCCGCGAGCATATTTTTCACGGGCTTCGTCAATGTCCATCACTTCGCGGGCGGTCATTTTAAGCCCGCCGCTGAAGTCATCAAAGCTGACCTGTCCGCTGACGATAAGTATGCGGTCTTTTTCCAGCAATTGCTGGTATTTATCCAGCGCGTCGGTGAACAACATCACCTCCAGACGCCCGGAACGGTCATCCAGCGTACAGATGCCGATACGATTGCCGCGCTTGGTGACCATTACCCTTGCAGCAATCACGAGCCCCGCAGCCGTGGTGATTTTACCACGTTCTGTCGGATGCATGTCTTTCAGCCGGTAGCCTCCGACATAGCGCTCAATTTCTTTGATGTACTGGTTGATTGGGTGGCCCGTCAGGTACAAACCTAACGTTTCGCGCTCACCATCCAGTACCACCTGTTCAGGCCACGGCTGGCAGCTGGCGTAGGACTGCTCAATCTGCTCCGGCTCTTCCGCCAGCACGCCGAACATATCCGCCTGGCCGATCGCTTCCGCTTTCGCGTGCTGATCGGCGGCTTTCAGGGCATCGCCCAGCGAGTTCATCAGCGCAGCACGGTGCGGCCCCAGCCTGTCGAACGCGCCGGACATGATCAGTTTTTCGAGCACGCGACGGTTCAGTTTTTTGGTATCGGTACGGGCGCAAAGATCAAACAATTCGCGGAAATACCCGCCGTTGTTACGCGCTTCGATGATCGCCTCGATCGGGCCTTCCCCCACGCCTTTGATCGCGCCGATGCCGTAAACAATTTCACCCTCGTCGTTGACGTGGAAATGATAGAGGCCCGAATTGATATCCGGCGGCAGGATCTTAAGCCCCATGCGCCAGCACTCATCCACCAGGCCAACCACCTTCTCGGTGTTATCCATATCGGCGGTCATGACTGCCGCCATGAATTCAGCGGGATAGTGCGCTTTCAGCCACAGCGTCTGATATGACACCAAAGCATAGGCAGCGGAGTGCGATTTGTTAAATCCGTAACCGGCGAATTTCTCCACCAGGTCGAAGATTTTCATCGCCAGCTCGCCGTCAACGCCGTTTTTCTTCGCCCCGTCTTCAAAGATGGAACGCTGCTTGGCCATCTCTTCCGGCTTTTTCTTACCCATCGCACGACGCAGCATGTCCGCGCCGCCAAGCGTATAGCCGGAAAGCACCTGGGCAATCTGCATAACCTGTTCCTGATACAGGATAATGCCGTAGGTTGGCTCCAGTACCGGTTTCAGGCTTTCATGCTGCCACTGAACATCCGGGTAAGAAATCTCTTCGCGCCCGTGCTTACGGTCGATAAAGTTATCAACCATGCCCGACTGCAGCGGCCCCGGACGGAACAGGGCCACGAGCGCGATCATATCTTCGAAGCAGTCAGGCTGCAGACGTTTAATCAGATCTTTCATGCCGCGGGATTCAAGCTGGAAGACGGCTGTCGTCTCCGAGCGCTGCAGCATGTCGAAACTTTTCTTGTCATCCAGCGGGATGGCCGCGATATCCAGCGGCGGTTCGCCGTTCTTCTCGCGGCGGGCGTTGATCATCTCCAGCGCCCAGTTGATGATGGTCAGCGTGCGCAGACCGAGGAAGTCGAACTTCACCAGCCCGGCATATTCAACGTCGTTTTTATCAAACTGAGTGACCGGGTGCTGGCCCGCTTCATCACAGTAAAGCGGTGCAAAGTCGGTAATTTTGGTCGGGGCGATAACCACGCCCCCCGCATGCTTACCGGCGTTACGCGTCACGCCTTCCAGCTTGCGCGCCATGTCGATCAGCGCTTTAACTTCTTCGTCGGCTTCGTAGATCTCCGGCAGTTGCGGCTCAGCTTCAAACGCTTTTGCCAGCGTCATGCCGGGATCGGGCGGCACCAGTTTAGAGATGCGGTCGACAAAGCCGTATGGATGCCCCAGCACACGGCCCACGTCGCGGATTACCGCTTTCGCCGCCATTGTACCGAAGGTAATAATTTGCGATACCGCATCACGGCCGTACATGTCTGCTACATGCTCAATAACCTGGTCGCGTTTCTCCATACAGAAGTCAACGTCGAAGTCGGGCATGGAGACACGTTCCGGGTTAAGGAAACGTTCGAACAGCAGGTCAAATTCCAGCGGGTCGAGGTCGGTGATTTTCAGCGCATAGGCTACCAGTGAGCCGGCACCGGAGCCACGGCCCGGACCTACAGGTACGCCGTTATCCTTCGACCACTGGATAAACTCCATTACGATCAGGAAGTAGCCTGGGAAGCCCATCTGGTTGATCACCTGAAGTTCAATATCCAGGCGCTCGTCGTATTCAGGGCGCTTCTCTTTACGGACCGCTTCATCCGGGAAGAGGAATTCCAGACGCTCTTCCAGACCTTCTTTCGATTTCATGACCAGGAAATCTTCCGTGGTCATATCTCCCGTCGGGAACTGCGGCAAGAAGTATTCGCCGAGGCGCACGGTCACGTTACAGCGCTTGGCAATCTCTACGCTGTTTTCCAGCGCTTCCGGGATGTCGGAGAAGAGCTCGCACATCTCCTCTTCGCTGCGCATATATTGCTGCGATGAGTAGTTGCGCGGGCGTTTCGGATCGTCGAGGGTGAAGCCGTCATGGATTGCTACGCGGATCTCATGTGCATCGAAATCACCTGACTCAAGGAAGCGCACGTCATTGGTCGCCACCACAGGCAGGCCGCGCTCTTCGGCAAGCGCGACCGCAGCATGCAGATAGCTCTCTTCATCTGCGCGGCCGGTGCGGATCAGTTCCAGGTAAAAACGATCCGGGAAATGCTCTTCGTAGAACGACACGCATTGATCAACCAGCGCACTATTACCACGCAGCAGGCTTTTACCGACATCGCCCATACGGCCACCAGAGATCAGCAGCAGACCTTCATTCAGTTCCGCCAGCCAGTCGCGATCGATCCATGGCCCCAGCGCACCATAGCCGCGCTGATAGGCTTTGGAAATCAGCAGAGTGAGATTCTGATAGCCGATGTTGTTCATTGCCAGCACGGAAATCTGCGCCAATTCATCGCCAAGCAGATCGCTCTGGACATGAAAATCCGCGCCAACAATGGGTTTTATCCCCGCGCCGTGCGCCGTTCCGTAGAACTTCACCAGGCCACACAGGTTGGTAAAATCGGTGATCGCCAGCGCAGGCATGCCAAGCGCGGCCGCCTTTTTCACCAGCGGCCCGGTCTTTGCCAGCCCATCGATCATGGAGTAGTCGCTATGCACCCGCAGGTGTACGAAACGTGGTTCAGCCATCTTCAGATTCCGCGTTACTTAATTGCTTGCGTATTGATTCAGGACACCCGTCCCAGCGCGCGTTTCACCGGGCCAAAACTGCGTCGGTGATGTTCGGTTGCGCCATGTTCAGCCAGCTTTTCCAGATGGAAAGCCGTTGGATATCCCTTGTGCTGGGCGAAACCATACGCAGGATAAGTGAGGTCCAACGCGGCCATTTCGGCATCGCGTGTCACTTTGGCAATGATTGATGCCGCACTGATTTCGGCAACCCGGCTATCACCTTTGACAACCGCCATAGAAGGCATGGGCAGTGCCGGACAGCGGTTGCCGTCGATCAAAACATACTCAGGCGCAATCTTCAAACCCGCCACAGCACGCTGCATCGCCAGCATGGTAGCATGCAGAATGTTCAACTCGTCAATTTCATGCGGCTCTGCACGCCCCAGACTCCAGGCCAGTGCCTTTTCTGTAATTTCGTCAAACAGCGCCAGTCGGCGCTTTTCAGACAGTTTTTTAGAATCATTCAAACCAATAATCGGACGAGCAGGATCGAGGATCACCGCGGCGGTCACCACAGCGCCGACCAGCGGACCACGCCCGACTTCATCCACTCCCGCCACGAGATGCGTGTGGGGATAAACAAATTCCATCATTTTGCTAGCTCCAGCACCGCGTCCGCCGCTTGCTCATCGGCATTACAGCGGATCTGCTGATGCAGTTCGCGGAAGGTATCATGCATCTGGTGGCTGGTTTTACCGTTTGCCAGCAGCGGCAACAACGCTTCGGCCAATGCCTGCGGCTGACACTCATCCTGCAGAAGCTCTTTCACCAGCTCACGCCCGGCAAGCAGGTTTGGCAGTGAAACGTAGTCCGTTTTTACCAGACGTTTTGCCAGCCAGAAGGTGAACGGCTTCATACGGTAACCGACCACCATCGGGCATTTCGCCAGCATGCACTCCAGCGCGGCCGTACCGGAGGCCAGCAGTGCGGCATCGCTCGCAACCATCGCCTCACGTCCCTTCCCGTCCAGCAGGTGGACATGGAGATCCGGTGCCACTTCCGCTTTGATGCGTTCAAACTGCTCGCGACGTTTGGCATTCACCAGCGGCACGACCACTTCGAGATCAGGGTAAGTCTGGCGAAGAATGTGCGCCGTTTTCAGGAAATCCGCACTGAGCATTTCGACTTCCGCACCACGACTGCCTGGCAGTAACGCCAGACAATGTGCATCATGGGGAATGCCCAGCACATCACGCGCCGCGTTTTTATCCGGGTCCAGTGGCATGGCATCCGCCATGGTATGACCGATAAAACGGCACGGAACATTGAATTTATCGTAAAACGCTTTTTCGAAAGGCAGGAAAGCCAGCACCAGATTGGTCGACCGTCCGATTTTGAAAACGCGTTTCTGTCGCCACGCCCAGACGGACGGACTGACGTAATGAATCGTTTTGATGCCCTGCTTTTTCAGATTCCCTTCAAGGGTAATATTGAAATCAGGCGCATCAATGCCGACAAAGACATCGGGTTTGAGTTCGGTAAAACGGCGGGTGAGATCGGCACGAATATGCAGCAAGCGACGCAGGCGACCTAACACCTCTACGATGCCCATCACGGCCAACTCTTCCATTTCATACCAGGCTTCACAGCCTTCGGCCTGCATCAACGGGCCAGCAACGCCGACAAAGCGGGCGTTGGGTACACGGGCCTTAAGCGCACGGATAAGACCTGCACCAAGAATATCGCCGGAGGTTTCTCCGGCGACCAGGGCTATCGTAAGCGGACGACTGTCGACCATTAACGAATCAGACCACGCGTTGAACGTTCAAAGAATTCCATGAACGCGTTCACCTCAGGGTGCTTATTCGCCAGCTCGGCAATTTCCGGCTTCGCCTCTTCCAGCGTTTTACCGCTACGGTACAGCAGTTTGTACGCGTTACGGATCGCTGTAATCGCTTCGCGGCTAAAGCCACGACGCTTGAGTCCTTCGATATTCACACCAAACGGCGTGGCATGGTTGCCCTGCGCAATCACAAACGGTGGGACATCCTGTGCCACACCGGAGCAGCCGCCGACCATCACGTGCGCACCAATGATGCAGAACTGATGAACCGCGGTCATGCCGCCAATAATTGCGAAATCATCAACCGATACGTGTCCCGCCAGCGTTGCGTTGTTGGCAAGAATACAGCGGCTACCGACGGTACAGTCATGCGCGATATGCGCATTAACCATAAACAGGTTGTCGCTCCCCACCTTTGTCAATCCACCGCCCTGTACTGTTCCACGATGAATGGTGACGCTTTCGCGAATGCGGTTACGATCGCCGATTTCCACACGGGTCGACTCACCAGCATATTTCAGATCCTGGTTTACTTCGCCGATGGAGGCGAACTGATAGATCTCGTTGTTGCAGCCAATGGTCGTGTGACCATTCACCACAACGTGAGATTTCAGCACTGTACCCTCACCAATTTCGACATTGGGTCCAACAATACAAAACGGGCCAATGTGAACGTTGGCACCAATGATGGCACCGGTTTCCACAATAGCGGTAGGATGAATAAAGGCGGATTTATCAATCACGTATCAGGCCTCCCGGCTACGAGCACACATCATTGTCGCTTCGCAAACAACTTTACCGTCAACCAGAGCAACACCTTTGAAGCGAGTCAGGCCGCGGCGCGTTTTTTCAAAAGTGACTTCCATGATCATCTGATCACCAGGTACGACCGGGCGCTTGAAACGCGCTTCATCGATACCCGCGAAGTAATACAGTTCACCCGGCTCCAGTTTACCCACGCTTTTAAACGCAAGAATACCGGTTGCCTGTGCCATCGCTTCCAGGATCAATACACCAGGGAAGATAGGCTTACCAGGGAAGTGTCCCTGGAAGAATGGCTCGTTAACGGAGACATTTTTCACTGCGCGCAGAAAACGACCTTCTTCAAAATCCAGCACACGGTCTACCAGCAAAAACGGGTAGCGGTGCGGCAGAAGCTCTAAAATCTCTTCAATATGCAGAGTATGAGTGTCAGTAGTCAAAATACTCTTCCTGTCAAATGTACTAAATAGCAATAATAACACGGCCTGCCGGTTTGTAAGAAAGCCGACAGGCCGGGAAAAATAGCGTTAAACGGATGAACGCTTAGTCTTGTTGATCGATCTTGCGCTCAATCGCTTTGAGTCGCTTGCTCATATCATCAATATTCATCACCAGAGCAGCTGTTTTACGCCATACCTTGTTCGGTTGCAGCGGGATACCAGAGGAATAGACGCCCGGCTCGGTGATAGGACGCATCACCATGCCCATTCCCGTTACCGTGACTTTGTCGCATATTTCCATATGGCCATTGATCACGCTGGCACCGCCAATCATGCAGTAACGGCCAATTTTCAGGCTGCCTGCCATGATAACGCCGCCCGCAACTGCGGTATTGTCGCCAATCACAACGTTATGTGCAATCTGGCACTGGTTATCGATGATAACACCATTACCAATAATGGTGTCGTCAAGCGCACCACGGTCGATAGTCGTACAGGCACCGATCTCAACGCGATCGCCGATGATCACGCGGCCAAGCTGGGGGATCTTAACCCAGTTTCCACGATCGTGCGCGTAACCAAACCCGTCAGAACCAATCACCGTGCTGGACTGCACGAGGCAATTTTCACCGATCTCAACGTCATGATAAACGGACACATTGGCCCACAAACGGGTTCCTGCGCCAATTTTTGTATTTTTCCCAACAAAGCAGCCAGGGCCAATCACCACGTTGTCACCCAGCGCTACGCCAGATTCAATAACGGCGTTTGCGCCAACTGCCACGTTGTTACCCAGCGTCGCCGTCGGATCGATTGCAGCACTGGCTGCAATGTTCTGCGCGGGCTGCGGCGTGGTATCAAGAATTTGGGCCATGCGTGCATACGTCAGGTAGGGATTTTTCACTACCAGTGCAGCGCTAGTGGCAAACGGAAGATCGTCCTGCGTCAGCACAACGGCAGACGCCTGGCATTGAGCCAGGTGTTCACGGTACTTAGGGCTTACCATGAAGGTAATGTTGCCAGCTTTAGCAGATTGCATGGACGCAACAGCGGTGATGACGATATCGCCATCACCGTGTAATTCTGCATCCAACTGCTGAGCTAAATCAGCCAGTCGAATTGAAGGCATTACTTATTTAACCTGTTTCAGAACATCAGCGGTGATGTCTTTAACATCGCTGCTGTTGAAAGCAACGGCGTTCGCATCAACAACCAGATCGATACTCTGATCGGCAGCGACTGCTTTAACAGCAGACTGAATGCGAGTGACCAGTTTACCGCGCTCTTCGTTAGAACGACGCTGACGATCCTGCTCGAAAGCCTGCGCTTTCTGGGAGAAGGTCTGGCGCTGAGCCATGACGTCTTTTTCCAGTTTGCTGCGCTCGCTCGCTTTCATCGTAGAACCATCACGCTGCAGACGCTGCATTTTAGTCTGGAGATCACCTTCCATACGCTGCAGTTCGCCAGCACGGCCTTTGAATTCGTTTTCCAGTGTCGCAGAAACACCGGTTTTCTGTGCAACCTGCTGGAACAAATTACCCATGTTGACGATTGCAATTTTGTCTGCTGCCTGAGCAGAAGTTGCCATCGCTAAACCGAGACCTGCAGCTAATAACCACTTTTTCACAATTAACTCCTTACCATCCCATTGGCACCCGAAAGTACCGTTCTTTGCGTGGCAAGGCGACCGTATTACCGATCGCCGGTTGTCAGCGCTACACTGCCAACGCATTCCATTGCAGCGGATTATTACCAGGTTTTACCAATGTTAAACTGGAACTGCTCCGCTTTGTCTCCATCGTATTTCTTAAACGGCTGGGCGTAAGAGAAGACCAACGGCCCCAGCGGTGACATCCATTGTAATGCGATACCTGCAGACATGCGAATATTGCCTGGATCGCTGTAGTCTGGAATATCGCTCGGCATACCTGTGGTGCTCCAGTTGGTATCCCACACCGTACCGGCATCCATAAAGAACGAGGTACGGACAGAGTTCGCATACTTGTCGCTGATAAACGGCGTAGGCGTGATGAACTCCAGGCTCGCCACGGCCATGGCGTTACCGCCTACAGCATCATCAGAGCTACATACTTGTTTTGGATCACGGCTTGCGCAGTTATCTTCGTCATTACCGCCGTAATAAACCGCTTTCGGACCAATGTTATTGGACTGGAAGCCACGAACGGTGCTGGAACCACCCGCATAGAAGTTCTCATAGAACGGCAACTCTTTGCTGCCAATCCCATCACCATAGCCCCAACGAGTACGACCCAGAACAACCCACTTATGGTCATCATCAATCGGGAAGTAGGACGCGGTATCCAGCGTCACCTTGTAGAACTCGTTATCGGAACCCGGAATGGTCACTTTACCGTTCAGGTTGACACGCGAACCTTCCGTCGGGAAGTAGCCACGGTCAAGGCGGTTATACGTCCAGCCGTAGTTGAAGGTGAAGTCATCCGCAGCGAAACCGTTGTTGTCGCTGGACGTGCTCGCAGACTGGCCGATTGAGTCCAGATAACGCCACATCGCCACCTGCGGTTGCATGTTGGACAGGTCGTTATGCACGTAACCCAGGCCCGCACGCAAGGTGTTGTATTCGTTAATCGGGAAGCCGAGCGTGCCATCTACACCGTAGCTCTTGTTGGTATAGGAGGACAGATCCGCGTCGTCTGCTTTAAAGTCGTTATAGAAGATACGACCGCCCAGGCTCACACCGTCAACGGTGAAGTATGGGTTAGTCACAGAGAACTCAGAATAGGTCTGGTAGTCGTTTTTCGTGCCGTTGATACCAACGGAGTAACCCGTACCCAGCCAGTTATCCTGCTGAACGCCCACCTGGAAGCTCACGCCACTTTCAGTACCGTAACCTATACCAAAGTTGAAGCTACCGGTATTACGCTCTTTCACTTTATAAACGACATCAACCTGATCCGGGCTGCCTGGTACACGCTGTGTATCGGTATCGACCGTTTCAAAGTAGCCCAGACGGTTCAGACGCTCTTTACCCTGGTCTACCAGGTCACTACCCAGCCACGCCCCTTCCATCTGACGCATTTCGCGGCGCAGAACGGAATCTTTAGAGGTATCGTTACCTTCGAAGCGAATCTTACGCACATAGAAACGGTTGCCCGCATCAACGTTAACGTGCAGCTTAACGGTTTTATCCGTATCGTTGATTTCCGGCTGAGTTTGTACACGCGGATACGCATAACCATAACGGCCGAGCAGCTTCTTAATGCTGTCTTCCATTTTGGTCACTTTAGAGCCGCTATAGAGATCGCCCGGCTGAATTTTTGTCAGCGATTCGATCTCAGCAGAGTGCCCCGCCAGATTTCCACTTACTTCAACACCCGAGAGCTTGTACTGATCGCCTTCAGTGATGTTAATCGTAATGTAGATCCCTTTCTTGTCCGGAGTCAGACTTACCTGGGTTGAATCGATATTAAAGCGAGCGTAACCGCGATCCAGATAGTAACTGCGCAGGGTTTCAAGGTCGCCTGCCAGCTTCTGCTTCTGATATTTGCGATCGCCGACAACGTTCCACCATGGCACTTCGTCACGAAGCTGGAAGGTTGAGATCAGTTCGTCGGTGCTGAACGCGTGGTTACCCACAATGTTGATCTGTTGGATCTTCGCAGAAACACCTTCCTGGAAGACCAGTTTCAGGTCAACACGGTTACGTGGCAGCGGCGTCACCACCGCTTTCACGCTGGCGCTGTATTTACCGACGCTGTAATAGAAGTCTTCCAGACCTTTTTCAATGTCTGAAAGGGTTGTGCGGTCCAGTGATTCCCCCACACGAACGCCAGAGGCTTCAAGATTCTGCTTGAGCATGTCATCTTTCACCGACTTGTTGCCGGAGAAAGTGATACTGGCGATCGTTGGACGTTCTTTTACCTGAACCAGCAACGTATCACCATCGCGCAGGACGCGGACGTCCTCAAAGTTGCCAGTGGCAAACAGAGCGCGGATGGTGTTACTGATATCATCATCATTGACCGTATCGCCAGGGCGCACAGGCATACTGAGGAGGGCCGCACCAACGGCGACACGCTGAAGGCCTTCGAAATGAATATCTTTCACTACGAACCCGTCAGCACCGTATACGGTGGCGCTGCTAAACAGCAGCGACGCTATGAGCAACTTTTTCATCGCCATCGTTATTATGCGTTCTTCCTAACTAACTCTCTTACAACCGAGAGAAATCATTGAAAAGTGCAAGCCCCATTAACAGCACCAGCAAAATCGAGCCGATGCGATAACTAAAGTCTTGAACTCGCTCGGATACCGGTCCGCCTTTTAGCTTTTCAATCGCTAAAAACAGCAGATGGCCCCCGTCTAATACGGGAAGCGGGAACAGGTTGATTATCCCCAGGTTCACGCTAATCAGCGCGAGGAACATGAGATAGTAAATCACCCCGAATTCCGCTGACATCCCAGCCCCCTGAGCAATCGAGATAGGCCCACTGAGGTTGTTCAGTTTCACATCACCGGTTATCAATTTCCCCAACATGTTGACCGTTAGCTTCATCAGTTGCCATGTTTTATCCGTGGCTTCAAGGATGGCGCTAAACGGCCCATACTGGCGTATTGTCTTGTACTCATCAGGCAGAGGGATCACTTTCGGCACTACACCTGCAAACCCTTCCGCCTTGCCGCTGCCCGATTTGGTATCCGGTATCAGCGTCAGCGAGAGCGGGCTCCCCTGCCGTTCCACTTCCAGCGCGAGTGACGTACCCGGATTATCGCGCACCAGAGTAACAAAGGTCATCCACTGTGTTAATGGCTGACCATCGACTTTAACGATCCTGTCGCCTGCTTGCAAACCTGCTTTGCTCGCCGCCGAATTTGCCTGTACTTCGGCGAGCACCGGTTCGATCTGCGCACCGCGCGGTCGAATCCCCAGTGCAGAAACAGGGTCCTCTTTGTCAGGCTCGAAACTCCAGTGACGTAAATCCAGCACTTTTTCCTGCCGCTGGTCAGATCCAAACGGCGACACGCTGACAGTCGTCTGCTCATCGCCGATTTTAGCGACCAGTTGCAATCGCACGGCATCCCAATCAGGGGTTTCGATACCATCAATCGCTTTAAGTTCCATTCCCGGTGTAATTTGCGCACTTGCCGCGATGGAGTCAGGGGTAATTTCACCCACAACCGGGCGTACGCCAGGCACGCCGATGATAAACACCAGCCAGTAGGCAAAGATAGCGAAAATGAAATTGGCTACCGGGCCGGCAGCAATGATAGCAGCACGTTGTCCAACCGTTTTGTTGTTAAACGCACTGTGTCGGAGTTCCGGGGCGACTGGCTCGACGCGCTCATCGAGCATTTTGACATAGCCGCCCAGCGGTATCAGGGCAATGACAAACTCGGTGCCATGCTTGTCGGTGCGCGTCCAGAGCGACTTACCAAAACCGATGGAAAATCGCTCCACCCGCACACCGCAACGCCGGGCAACCCAGAAATGGCCAAATTCATGCACGGTAATCAGTACACCCAGTGCAACAATGAACGCCGCCAGATTCCAGAGAATGCTCAGCATAAAACCTTCCGTTAAATCGTCCCGAATACCAGTAAAAGCAGACAAGCAAACACTGGAACAGCCGCTGTCAGGCTGTCAATGCGATCCAGTATTCCGCCGTGCCCTGGAATAAGGTGACCACTGTCTTTAATCCCTGCTTCACGCTTAAACATACTCTCGGTTAAATCACCCAGTACCGATGCCAGCGCAGCGAAAATCGAGCATACCAGCAGCGTTGACGGAGCAACCTCAAGATTCGCCCAGACGCCATAGCCCCAGGAGATGATCGCCGCCGTAAACAGGCCACCAATGAACCCTTGCCAGGTTTTGCCCGGAGAAACCTTCGGTGCCAGTTTATGTTTGCCGAACAGTTTACCAAACATATAGGCCCCTGAGTCAGCCCCCCAGACGAGAATCATCACATAAAGCAGCCATAACGCACCGCTGTAATGGTTATCGTCGTAGTGCCAGGCGCGTAGCGCGAGCATACCCCAGAAAAAAGGAACAATTGTGAGCAGGCCAAAAATAAGGCGCAACACTTTTGAATTACGCCATATCGCCGCAGAACCTGGATAAAAAAGCACCAGCAAAAGCGCGACAACCCACCAGACCAGCGAGATCCATAAGGAGCCTGCAACCAACGGCTGGTGAATATCATGGTGATATTCAGGCAAGGTAAACAGCATCAGGGCCAGTAAAAAGCCACAGAGTACCGCCAGCCATACCCGCTGTGTGCGCGACGTAAAGCCGCTAAGCTGTCCCCATTCCCACGCGGCAAGCATACACACCACCAGCGTAACGATAGCAAATCCCACCGGGGGCAGTAAAAACAGCGCCGCTATGACAATGGGTATTAATACAAAAGCGGAAATCAGGCGATACTTCAGCAAAAGCTACCCCCATCAGGCGTTGTCGCCACCTGGCTCGGTGCCGCCGAAACGACGCTCTCGATTGGCAAAGGCATGCAGCGCACCTTCAAAGTCTTGTTCATCAAAATCGGGCCAAAGAACATCAGTAAAGTAAAGTTCGGCGTAGGCGATTTGCCAAAGCAAAAAGTTACTTATGCGGTGTTCTCCCCCTGTCCTAATTACCAAATCCACAGGTGCCAGTTCATTCATGCAGATTTGCTGACTCAGCGCCTCTTCATCAATCTGGTCGGGTCTCAACAGCCCTTCCTGAACCTGTTCGGCCAGATGCCGAACGCCCTGGATAATATCCCAGCGTCCGCCGTAATTCGCCGCGATATTGAGCGTCAGACCGGTGTTGTTTTCCGTCAGCGCTTCTGCTTTACGAATTCGTTCCTGCAAACGTGAGTTAAAACGACTGGTTTCGCCAATAATACGCAGGCGGACATTGTGGCGGTGCAGGCTTTTTACTTCGCTGTCGAGCGCCCACACAAACAGTTCCATCAGCGCCGTCACTTCCTGCGCAGGTCGATTCCAGTTTTCACTGCTAAAAGCATAGAGCGTTAACGCATCAATGCCGTTATTGGCGGCAAAAGAAACAGCGCGGCGCACAGATTTCGCCCCAGCTTTATGCCCAAAGGCTCGTATCTTCCCTTGTCTTTTCGCCCAGCGGCCATTGCCATCCATGATGATTGCTACATGGCGACAGCCATGTGCTGGCAAGTTTTCGCTCATTGGTTGATTCGCAGACAACATAACGCGTTTTTAGTCCCTGAAAAGGATGTAACGGTACTCAGGAATACTGAAGCCTATACATAAAAAAGCCGTGTCAAACCACGGCTTACCTGACCACACAAAGTCAAATACCTGCGATCAGGTGGCGCAGACTATATCACTGAAGCCCAACGCTAACAAATAGCACGACCACTAGTGCTTGCTTTATCACCAGCTTGCGAGACGTGTCACCTGTTTCCGCGCAACAATGCGTGCCTCTTTATCCACCGCCAGCACCTCTTCCACACTTTGTGGTTCACGCAAATCCATCATCTCCAGCACCGACAGATTCAGCGCAGCGATGTCGGTGAAGCGGATCTGCTGTTGAAGAAATGCCTCAACGGTAATTTCATTGGCCGCATTGAGTGCCGTCGTCGCCGCTTGCCCCTGATCAAAGGCCGTCATCGCAAGTTTCAGGCACGGATAACGGTCGTAGTCAGGTTCGCTAAAGGTCAGTGAACTCAGCTTGCAAAAATCGAGCGGTTTCACGCCGGATTTTACGCGATTCGGCCACGCCATGGCGTGCGCGATTGGCGTGCGCATATCCGGTTCGCCCAGTTGTGCAAGCACGCTGCCATCCTGATAGCGCACCATAGAGTGAATCACCGATTGCGGGTGGATCAGCACTTCCATCTGTTTCGCTGACGCATTAAACAGCCAGCGCGCTTCAATGTATTCCAGACCTTTGTTCATCATGGTGGCTGAATCGACGGAGATCTTACGCCCCATCGACCAGTTCGGGTGACGGCACGCCTGATCCGGCGTCATTGCGCTCAGTTCAGACAGTGGCGTTTCACGGAACGGGCCACCAGACCCGGTAAGCAGAATCGACACGACGCCATTCTGCTCCAGGTCAGCGTACCCCAGGTTCTGTTGAAAAGGTTGCGGTAAACTCTGAAAAATCGCGTTATGTTCGCTATCTACCGGCAAAAGACGCGCTCCGCGCTGTTTGACCGCGTCCATGAACAGGCGTCCGCAGGTCACCAGAGACTCTTTATTCGCCAGTAATACCGTTTTACCGGCATCAATAGCAGCAAGCGTCGGCAGAAGCCCTGCGGCTCCGACGATGGCCGCCATCACCTGATCCACTTCAGCCAGTGCCGCCATGTCACAGGCCGCCTGCTGCCCGCTCATTACCTCGGTGCGGCAGCCCTTCTCCTGCAGCAACGCTTTCACCTGGCGAGCACTCACTTCATCATCCATCACCGCAAAGCGAGGCGTAAACTCCAGACATTGCTCAACCATGCGCTGCACGTTCTTTCCGGCCACGAGAGCAGTCACGGTGTAGCTGTCAGGATTATGGCGAACCACGTCGAGGGTGCTGCAACCGATCGAGCCGGTTGAGCCAAGGAGTGTTAAATGCTTCATGAGATGCCCGGAAAAAGTTAGACCCGATAAAAGCAAAACGCCGCCAGTAAGACATCATGTCCTTCTGAACGGCGTTTTATCAGTGTACGACAGAAATCAGAACTGCATCAGTTCCGCTTCTTTCTCTGCCAGCGCCGCGTCAATTTTCTTGATCGCAGCGTCAGTCATTTTCTGTACGTCGTCCTGAGAACGACGGTCATCATCTTCACTGATCTCTTTTTCTTTCAGCAGGGCTTTTACTTTATCGTTCGCATCACGACGCACGTTACGCACGGAAACGCGACCCTGCTCAGCTTCACCACGCACCACTTTGATGAGATCTTTACGACGCTCTTCGGTCAGCGGAGGCAGCGGAACGCGGATGTCAGCACCCGCAGAGCTTGGGTTCAGACCCAGGTCAGACGCCATGATCGCTTTTTCAACGGCCGGGCTCATGGAGCGATCGAATACGTTGATTTTCAGCGTGCGGGTATCTTCGACAGTCACGCTCGCCAGCTGACGCAGAGGTGTTGGCGTACCGTAGTATTCCACGATGATGCCATCCAGCAGGCTTGGAGAAGCACGGCCAGTACGGATTTTGCTGATTTGGTTTTTGAACGCTTCTACGCATTTTTCCATGCGTACTTCAGCATCTTTTCTGATGTCGTTAATCACGTTACGAATCCTTGAAAACTTGTCTCAGGCAGACTATCCGCCAGCACAGCGCTACAGGTGTGCTAAGTATAGTCGCGTTTAATTCATGACAACGCCAAAGGCGCGTCCGGGTAAGATACCACTACAAAATAAAGCGGAATCTTACCTGTATTTATCGCCGACGGAAATTATTCCGTGATCAAAGTGCCTTCTTTTTCGCCCATAACGACGCGACGCAGCGCACCAGGCTTGTTCATGTTGAAGACACGGATCGGCAGTTTGTGGTCACGAGCCAGCGTGAAGGCGGCAAGATCCATCACTTTCAGCTCTTTATCCAGCACTTCGCTATAGGTCAGCTGATCGTACATGGTCGCAGAAGGATCTTTTGCCGGATCGGCCGTAAACACGCCGTCGACTTTGGTCGCTTTCAGCACCACGTCGGCTTCGATTTCGATACCGCGCAGGCAGGCAGCGGAATCGGTGGTAAAGAACGGGTTACCCGTACCGGCGGAGAGGATCACCACGCGGTTGTTGCGCAGCAGGCTGATGGCCTCTGCCCAGCTGTAGTTATCGCATACGCCATTCAGAGGAATAGCGGACATCAGGCGAGCGTTGACATAGGCACGATGCAGCGCATCACGCATGGCCAGGCCATTCATTACGGTTGCCAGCATACCCATGTGGTCGCCCACAACGCGGTTCATCCCCGCTTTCGCCAGACCAGCACCACGGAAAAGGTTGCCACCGCCAATGACCACGCCAACCTGGATACCCAGTTCGACCAGTTCTTTGATTTCCTGTGCCATGCGGTCAAGGATGCTTGCGTCAATACCGAAGCCTTCCGTTCCCTGCAGCGCTTCGCCACTCAGCTTAAGCAGAATGCGTTTGTACACGGGTTTTGCATTGGTAGCCATGTTTCTTTCCTGAGACTGTCAACGATTAAGATGGGGGTTAATTCTGGCGACATGATATGTCGCAAATCAGCACAGCGATACTGGAGCCTGTCTGATTTCGTCTGATGGGTGACAAAAAGAAGCCGCCCTCAGGCGGCTCCTTTTCACTCATTAAGACTGCTTGGACATTGCAGCAACTTCAGCTGCGAAGTCAGTCTCAACTTTCTCGATGCCTTCGCCCACTTCGAAGCGGATGAAGCCAGTGACGTCAGCGTTATGCTCTTTCAGCAGCTGAGCAACAGACTTGCTTGGGTCCATAACGAAAGGCTGGCCAGTCAGAGAAACTTCGCCGGTGAATTTCTTCATGCGGCCTTCAACCATTTTCTCTGCGATTTCTTTAGGCTTACCAGACTGCATCGCGATGTCCAGCTGAACCTGGTACTCTTTCTCTACCACTTCAGCAGACACGTCTTCTGGCTTAACGAATTCTGGCTTGCTTGCAGCGATGTGCATTGCCAGTTGTTTAACCAGCTCTTCGTCAGCGCCTTTAGCCGCAACCAGAACACCGATACGCGCGCCGTGCTGGTAAGAGCCCAGAACGTCACCTTCCAGAGAAGATACGCGACGGATGTTGATGTTCTCACCGATTTTAGCAACCAGCGCAACACGTTCTTCTTCGAACTGTGCTTTCAGAACTTCAACGTCAGTGATTTTGCCCGCAACAGCGGCGTCCAGAACTTTGTTCGCAAATGCCTGGAAACCAGCATCTTTAGCAACGAAGTCAGTCTGGCAGTTAACTTCCAGAATGATGCCGTAGTTGCCGTTGATCTTGGTGATGATCACGCCGTCAGCAGCAACGTTGCCTGCTTTCTTAGCTGCTTTGATCGCACCGGATTTACGCATGTTTTCGATTGCCAGCTCGATGTCGCCGTTCGCTTCAGTCAGCGCTTTTTTGCAATCCATCATGCCTGCGCCAGTACGCTCACGCAGCTCTTTTACCAGGGATGCGGTAATTTCAGCCATTCTTAAATCCTCGGGAGATGTGAACTGCCCGGCCAGAAGCCAAACAGTATAAATTGAAAAAAGGGGCCGATAATGGGCCCCTATTCATACACGGTACTAATAAGGGGTAATACCTTATTATTCAGCTTCTACGAAACTTTCTTCCGCCTGAGAAGCCAGATCCTGGGAACGGCCTTCACGAACGGTAGCAGCTACAGCGCTCAGGTACAGGCTAACAGCACGGATTGCGTCGTCGTTACCCGGGATAACGAAGTCAACACCGTCCGGATCGGAGTTGGTATCAACGATAGCGAATACCGGGATACCCAGGTTGTTAGCTTCTTTGATAGCGATGTGCTCGTGGTCTGCATCGATAACGAACAGCGCGTCTGGCAGGCCGCCCATATCTTTGATACCGCCCAGGCTGTTTTCCAGCTTGTCCAGTTCACGAGTGCGCATCAGCGCTTCTTTCTTAGTCAGCTTGTCGAAAGTACCGTCCTGAGACTGGGTTTCCAGATCTTTCAGGCGCTTGATGGACTGACGAACAGTTTTCCAGTTGGTCAGCATGCCGCCCAACCAGCGATGGTTCACGAAGAACTGGTCGCAGCTGTTAGCAGCATCTTTCACAGCTTCGCTTGCAGCGCGCTTAGTACCAACGAACAGAATCTTACCTTTACGGGAAGAGATCTTGTTCAGCTCAGCCAGGGCTTCGTTGAACATTGGTACAGTTTTCTCAAGGTTGATGATGTGAACTTTGTTACGCGCGCCGAAGATGAAAGGCTTCATTTTCGGGTTCCAGTAACGGGTCTGGTGACCAAAGTGAACACCAGCCTTGAGCATGTCGCGCATGGAAACAGTTGCCATGTTTAAAACCTCTATAGTAAAAGTTGGGGTTATGCCTCCACGTATCCCATATTACCGACCCCAAAGGGCACCCCGGAATATGTGCCGATACGTGTGTGTTGTTACACAAAGTGAGATTTGTCGCTCCCGTCCAGCCTGTGTATTCGAGATGGATCGGAAGTCCGGCGCGCTTTATACCACAAAACACGGCCAGAAACCAATAATTGTTGGCGGTGTGTGCTGTTAATGATTCTCAATTTGGCACGGGGTGCGCCAGACTGATACCATTGACGATACTTAGACTAGTATTGTCGAAAAAATCGACACTGATGGACAGATTACATGGCTATCTCTATTAAGACCCCTGAAGAAATTGAAAAGATGCGCGTCGCCGGTCGTCTGGCCGCTGAAGTGCTGGAAATGATCGAACCGTTTGTGAAACCGGGCGTCAGCACCGGTGAACTGGATCGCATCTGTAACGACTATATCGTGAAAGAGCAGCACGCGGTTTCCGCCTGCCTCGGCTATCACGGCTTCCCGAAATCCGTCTGCATCTCCATTAATGAAGTGGTGTGTCACGGTATTCCGGACGACGAAAAACTGCTGAAAGATGGCGACATCGTCAACATCGACGTCACCGTCATTAAAGATGACTACCACGGTGACACCTCAAAGATGTTCATCGTCGGCAAGCCAACTATCCTGGGCGAGCGTCTGTGCAAGGTGACGCAAGAGAGCCTTTATCTGGCGCTGAAAATGGTCAAACCGGGCATCCGTCTGCGTACCCTCGGCGCGGCGATTCAGAAATTCGTTGAAGCGGAAGGTTTCTCCGTGGTGCGTGAATACTGCGGTCACGGCATTGGCCGCGTCTTCCACGAAGAACCGCAGGTTCTGCACTACGATGCGGATGACGGTGGCGTGGTGCTGCAAAAAGGCATGACCTTCACCATCGAACCAATGGTGAACGCAGGTGATTACCGTATCCGCACCATGAAAGATGGCTGGACGGTGAAAACCAAAGACCGGAGCTTGTCTGCACAGTACGAGCATACTATTGTGGTAACAGACAACGGCTGCGAAATTATGACGTTGCGCAAGGATGACACCATCCCGGCGATACTGACGAACATTGAGTGATAAAAAGCCGGCGAATGCCGGCTTTTTTAATGGCGATAGCTTTTTCTTATGGGTGGCGCACGATGAGTAATCTTTTACCCGAACAGTATGCTAACACAGCCCTTCCCACCCTCCCCGATCAGCCCGACAACCCAGGCGTCTGGCCACCACATGAACTGACCTGCGCCCACATCAAAGCGCATATGGATATCTTCCAGCGCTGGCTGGGTAGCGCCTTTGATGCCGGTATTTCCGCTGAGCAGTTGATCGAAGCACGTACAGAATTTATCGACCAGCTCCTGCAGCGTCTGTGGATTGATTACGGATTCGGGCAGATTGGCGACATCGCGCTGGTCGCCGTCGGGGGCTATGGTCGCGGCGAGCTTCATCCCCTTTCCGACATCGATCTGCTGATTTTAAGCCGCAAAAAGCTGCCGGACGAACAAGCACAAAAGATTGGCGAACTGCTGACGCTGCTGTGGGACGTGAAGCTGGAAGTCGGCCACAGCGTGCGCACCCTGGAAGAGTGCCTGCTGGAAGGGTTATCTGACCTGACCGTTGCCACCAACCTCATTGAAACCCGCCTGCTGATTGGCGACGTGGCCCTGTTCCTTGAACTGCAAAAACATATCTTCAGCGACGGCTTCTGGCCGTCAGAAAAATTCTTCGCCGCAAAGGTTGAGGAGCAAAATCAGCGCCATCAGCGCTATCACGGCACCAGCTATAACCTTGAGCCGGATATCAAAAGCAGCCCCGGCGGCCTGCGCGACATCCACACCTTACAGTGGGTCGCCCGCCGCCACTTCGGCGCGACATCGCTCGATGAGATGGTCGGGTTTGGCTTCTTAACTGAGGCCGAACGCAACGAGCTAAACGAGTGTCTGCACCTGCTGTGGCGTATCCGGTTTGCCCTTCATCTGGAAGTCACGCGCTACGATAACCGCCTGCTGTTTGATCGCCAGCTCAGCGTGGCCCAGCGCCTCAACTATAGCGGTGAAGGCAACGAGCCGGTCGAGCACATGATGAAGGATTTCTTCCGTGTCACTCGTCGCGTCACCGAGCTGAACCAGATGCTGCTGCAACTGTTCGACGAAGCGATTCTGGCGCTGACGGCAGACGAAAAGCCGCGCCCCATTGATGACGAATTCCAGCTGCGCGGTACGCTTATCGACCTGCGCGACGAAACATTATTTATCCGCGAGCCGGAAGCGATCCTGCGGATGTTTTACACTATGGTTCGCAACAGCACGATCACCGGGATCTACTCCACCACCCTGCGCCATCTGCGCCATGCCCGCCGCCATCTGAAGCAGCCGCTATGCTATATCCCGGAAGCACGTTCTCTGTTTCTGAGCATGCTGCGCCATCCGGGAGCCGTCAGTCGTGGGCTGCTGCCCATGCACCGCCACAGCGTACTGTGGGCCTATATGCCGCAGTGGTCGCATATCGTCGGGCAGATGCAGTTCGATCTTTTCCACGCCTACACGGTAGATGAACACACGATCCGCGTCATGCTCAAGCTGGAAAGTTTTGCGAAAGAAGAGACGCGATCCCGCCATCCGCTGTGCGTGGAGCTGTGGCCGCGCCTGGCTCGCCCTGAGCTGATCCTGATTGCCGCCCTGTTCCACGACATCGCCAAAGGCCGCGGTGGCGACCACTCGGTGCTGGGTGCCCAGGACGTGCTGAAATTTGCCGAGCTGCACGGGCTGAACTCGCGTGAAACGCAGCTGGTCGCCTGGCTGGTACGCCATCACCTGCTGATGTCAGTGACTGCACAGCGTCGTGATATTCAGGACCCGGAGGTGATCAAGCAGTTCGCCGAAGCGGTGCAAACGGAGAACCGCCTGCGCTACCTGGTGTGTCTGACGGTGGCCGATATCTGCGCCACCAACGAAACGCTGTGGAATAGCTGGAAGCAAAGCCTGCTGCGTGAACTCTACTTCGCAACGGAAAAACAGCTACGTCGCGGGATGCAGAACACCCCGGACATGCGCGAACGCGTGCGCCACCACCAGTTGCAGGCACTGGCACTGCTGCGGATGGATAATATTGATGAAGAGGCACTGCACCAGATTTGGGCGCGCTGTCGTGCTAACTACTTTGTGCGCCACAGCCCAAACCAGCTCGCCTGGCATGCACGGCATTTGCTCCAGCACGATCTGTCAAAGCCGATGATCCTGCTCAGCCCGCAGGCCACGCGCGGTGGGACGGAGATTTTCATCTGGAGCCCGGATCGGCCCTATCTGTTTGCTGCGGTGTGCGCCGAGCTGGACAGGCGTAACCTGAGCGTTCATGACGCGCAAATTTTCACCACCCGCGACGGCATGGCAATGGATACTTTTATTGTGCTGGAACCGGATGGCAGCCCGCTGTCGTCGGATCGCCATGAAGGGATA
Source organism: Enterobacter oligotrophicus (assembly GCF_009176645.1). NCBI lineage: Bacteria > Pseudomonadati > Pseudomonadota > Gammaproteobacteria > Enterobacterales > Enterobacteriaceae > Enterobacter > Enterobacter oligotrophicus. The sequence continues at coordinate 3,382,545 of NZ_AP019007.1, read as the reverse complement.
CGCTTCGGTCTGGAACAGGCCATTACCCAGCGCAGCTGGCAGCCACCGCAGCCGCGCCGTCAACCGGCGAAATTGCGACACTTTACCGTCGATACTGAGGTCAATTTCCTGCCGACCCACACCGATCGTAAATCGTTCCTTGAGCTTATCGCACTTGACCAGCCAGGGCTGCTCGCCCGCGTCGGCCAGGTTTTTGCCGATCTGGGAATTTCGCTACACGGTGCCCGAATTACAACCATTGGCGAGCGAGTAGAAGATTTATTTATAATCGCGACCGCCGACCGGCGTGCCCTTAATAATGACCTGCAACTTGAGGTGCAACAACGGTTGACAGCAGCCCTCAATCCAAACGATAAAGGGTGACGTGTTTTTTTGAAATGGAAAGAGTAAACAATGCAGCAGTTACAGAACGTTATTGAGTCCGCTTTTGAGCGTCGCGCCGAAATCACTCCGGCAAATGTGGATACCGTTACCCGTGAAGCCGTTAACCAGGTGATTTCTCTGCTGGATTCCGGCGCACTGCGTGTCGCAGAAAAAATTGACGGCCAGTGGGTGACTCATCAATGGCTGAAGAAAGCCGTGCTGCTCTCTTTCCGTATCAACGATAACCAGGTTATCGACGGAGCAGAAAGCCGCTACTTTGATAAAGTGCCAATGAAATTTGCAGACTACGACGACGCGCGTTTCCAGAAAGAAGGCTTCCGCGTGGTTCCCCCTGCGGCAGTGCGTCAGGGCGCATTCATCGCACGCAACACTGTGCTGATGCCATCTTACGTGAACATCGGTGCGTATGTAGACGAAGGTACCATGGTGGATACCTGGGCGACCGTCGGCTCTTGCGCGCAGATTGGTAAAAACGTCCACCTCTCCGGCGGCGTTGGCATCGGTGGCGTACTGGAACCACTGCAGGCTAACCCAACCATCATCGAAGATAACTGCTTCATCGGCGCACGCTCCGAAGTGGTTGAAGGCGTGATCGTTGAAGAAGGTTCCGTGATTTCCATGGGCGTTTACATCGGCCAGAGCACCCGTATCTACGATCGAGAAACCGGTGAAGTGCATTACGGTCGCGTACCGGCGGGTTCCGTTGTGGTTTCCGGCAACCTGCCGTCTAAAGATGGCAAATACAGCCTGTACTGTGCGGTCATCGTGAAGAAAGTCGATGCGAAAACCCGCGGCAAAGTGGGCATCAACGAGTTGCTGCGCACCATCGATTAATCGGGTATAACAAAAAGCGGGGGCAACCCCGCTTTTTTTGTATCTGAGGGTGGCGAAAATAGATTTTTTCGTTAATTATTCAAAGGTTATGTTGAGATCAAGGGTACCGCTATGTACGATAATCTGAAAAGTCTGGGCATTACCAATCCTGATGAGATTGATCGTTACAGCCTCCGTCAGGAAGCCAATAACGATATTTTGAAAATCTATTTTCACAAGGACAAAGGAGAATTTTTCGCCAAGAGCGTGAAGTTTAAATACCCGCGCCAGCGTAAGACCGTCGTTGCTGACGGTGTCGGTCAGGGATACAAAGAAGTACAGGAAATCAGCCCTAACCTGCGCTATGTGATCGATGAACTCGATCAGATCTGCCAGCGCGATCGTACCGAAGTCGATCTCAAACGTAAGATCCTTGATGACTTGCGTCATCTGGAAAGCGTTGTTACCAACAAGATCAGCGAAATTGAAGCGGATCTTGAGAAATTGACGCGTAACAAATGAGCCGTTTTATTGCCCGGTGGCGCTTCGCTTACCGGGCCTACGAACGCATGTAGGCCGGGTAAGGCGAAGCCGCCACCCGGCAAACAGCATCATCTCTGTTCATCCAGCTGCAACGCCACATACAGCAGTAGCCGGTCGTCAAAATTCCCTAAATCCAGCCCCGTCAGTTCCGAGATCCGGTTAAGCCGATATTCCAGCGTATTACGGTGGATAAACAGCGCCTTAGACGTCGCCAGCGGCTGCACGTTATGGCGGAACCACGCCTGCAACGTGCGGCGCAGCAGTCCGTTATTATCCATCGCTTTCAGGCGCACGAGCGGACGCGCCAGCTCGTTAGCCTGCCAGCCGCCGCGCAGGCTGTCGAGCAGTACCGGCAGCATCAGATCCTGATAGAAATAGCTGCGACTCTCCGGCATACGCTGTTTGCCCACCATCATGGTGGTACGTGCCGTGCGCCAGGAACGGGCAATACTGCCCGGTCCGGTAAAGTAATTTCCCAGCGCAACGCGAAAACGGAGCTGGCCGTTCTCTTTCATGCGGGAAATCAGTTGCTCCACACGCCGACGGTGATCTTCCGCATCCCAGCGGCCGAACGCGTTCAGCGCGGGTTTGAGCACCACCATTTCCGTCAGAGAAACTATCGCCACCAGGTTGTCGCGTTCCGGCGTCGCCAGCGCATTTTGCAGTTGCTGGAGCTCTGCCATCGCGCTGTCCACTCCCAGCTGACCGCTATCCACCTCAATCACGGCCACCACGCGAGGCTGATTCAGGTCGATCCCCAGCCGCTGCGCCCACTCGCTCAGGGCAGGTGTATGCTCTTCTGCCTGAATCAGGTTCATGACCAGCTCTTCACGAAGACGACTGTCCTGCGCCAGCAGGTGCATCAGGCGCGACTGCTCCAGCATCATTTCTGCCGTCATGCACACCAGTTCACCGTATTTACGCAGCGATTCCGGCTCCCCGGTCAGGCCGATCACGCCGACAATTTCACCGTCGAGTCGGAGCGGTAAGTTAATGCCCTGCCGTACACCGTGAAGATGTTTTGCGACCGCATCATCAATGTCCACCACGCGTCCCTGGGAAAGCACCAGCAGCGCACCTTCGTGCAATTCCCCAATGCGTTCCCGATCGCCGCTACCGATAATGCGCCCGCGGGCATCCATTACGTTGATATTGGTATCGATGATGCGCATGGTACGCGCCACGATATCCTGCGCCATTTTGGTATCAAGATGCCAGCCAGCCATGTAACCCTCCTGTGAGCAGAGCTCAAGCATAGGAGAGTTCCATTACGGTCGCATTGTGCAGATGCACAAAGTCAGGGGGATAAATATGGACTTGTGGAAAGGGTCACAGAAAAGAGAAAAACCCCCGCTCAGAACACGCGGGGGCTTCTGGGGATTACTGCATCAGCAGGTAGATCGAGGTGTCACCACGCTGAATATTCAACGCCAGCACGGAAGGTTTGCTGTCGAGAATTTTGCGCAGTTCCGCGATGTTTTTCACTGGCTGCTGGTTAGCCCCCATGATCACATCACCTTTTTTCAGGCCGATACGGGCAGCAGGCGAATTCGCTTTCACGTTGTTCACCACCACACCTTTGTCCTGGCCTTTGTTACTCATCTCAGCGCCTTCAATACCGCTGAAGATGGTGCTGGAATCCACCTGATTCTGGCTGCTCTGCTGCAGTTCCAGGCTCACATTAACTGGCTTACCTTCACGCAGCAGGCCGAGAGTCACTTTACTGCCAATCGGCATAGAGCCCACTTCGGCACGCAGCGCGGCAAAGCTGCTGATCGGTTTACCGTTCAGGGAGGTGATCACATCACCCGCTTTAATCCCCGCTTTCGCCGCAGAGGAGTTCGGCATGACCTGGCTGACGAATGCCCCGCGCTGGGCGTCCACTTTCATCGCTTTCGCCAGTTCAGAGTTCAGCTCCGTCCCCAGGATACCCAGCTCACCACGTTTCACCTGGCCGTACTGCACCATCTGCGCGGTCAGGTTTTTCACCATATTACTTGGGATTGCAAAGCCGATACCGATGTTGCCGCCGTCCGGTGCCAGAATCGCGGTATTGATACCAATCAGTTCGCCGTTCAGGTTCACCAGCGCACCACCGGAGTTACCGCGGTTAATGGCTGCATCCGTCTGGATAAAGTTTTCGTAGTTCTCAGCGTTCAGGCCGCTACGACCCAGCGCAGAGACGATACCTGAGGTCACAGTTTCGCCCAGGCCGAACGGGTTTCCGATCGCCACGGTGTAGTCACCGACGCGCAGCGCATCAGAGTCGGCAAGTTTAATCGCCGTCAGGTTTTTCGGTTCCTGGATCTGGATCAGCGCGATATCAGAGCGCGGGTCTTTACCCACCACTTTAGCGTCAAATTTACGGCCATCGCTCAGCTGCACTTTAATGGTGCTGGCGTTATCCACAACGTGGTTGTTGGTCACAACATAGCCTTTTGCTGCATCGATAATGACACCCGAGCCAAGCGCCATGAATTTCTGTTGCTGGCCGCCGTTACCGCCCTGGCTGTCATCACCGGCACCACCGCCCTGACAGAACGGGGAACTCTGGAACGGTGAACCGTCCTGGCAGAACGGCGAGTTGTCGCCAAAGAACTGCTGGAAGTTACGCGGCATACGCGGCGTATTAACGGTCGTGCTACCCTCAACGTTGATACTCACCACCGATGGCATCACCTTTTCGAGCATCGGTGCCAGGCTTGGCATCTGCTGCGCGGTTGCTGCCGAAGACGCAGTCTCGGCTGCAGTAGCAGTCAGAGGAGACAGCGCTAAACCTAAACTCAGAGCCAGTGCACTCATTGCTAATGTGGTTTTTTTCATGTTTCTCAATCTCGATTTACTGATAACGCAAAATTGCTGTGTAACTCAGATTCATTTTATACCGCTTAGTTCCGGGATTAAGTTTATGGAAAAAGTAAAAATTTATTGGTCGTCTTTACAAAACTCCGCCTTTATTCAACGGCCATGAGCTTGCGGTATTCATCCCATGCATACAAATCGGTCATGCCGCTGATATAGTCCTGAATAAGGCGACAACGGTAATAATATTCCATCACCGGCCACTGAACCGCATGCCGCTCAATTTTGCTGATTGCTTCCACATAAGCCAGACGATGCCGGGTTGAAAGTTTTTGATACAGCCGGGATTCAATGGGCAGGCGGCGCACGCGTTCTTTTTCAACCAGCTCGCTGAACTCATCAACAGACAATTGCAGTAAAGGCCGATAAATTTCCAGCAGACCGCTGATGACCCGGTATCCCTGCAGCTCTAACTGTTCGACATCCGGATGGCTGAATACATGGCGCACGGCCACATTTTTATATAACTCAAGCAACTGACTAAAGCTGCTGTCATCTTCCAGCAGCGCGTGGTTAAATTCCCCACTGAAGATCATGGGTAAATTATCGATAAACCGCGCAGCCGCATAAGGCACCAGTTTATTGAGCGTATTGACCCGCAAATACATAAAGAACTGGTCTTCCGTACTGCGGCTCAGGGAATTTGAACGCGATTTATCCCAGGCATTTTCGACAACCTGAGAAAACAGCGACCCTTTTTCATGGCTGCACCACGCATCATAAAGATGCTGGTAAAGTTCCTCGACGCTGAATATTCTTTTTTCAACGGCGTCTTCGAGATCTGCCACGCAATAGGAAATATCATCGGCCGCTTCCATAATCCACGTCAATGGGAAACGGCCGTTTGGCGTCAGTGAAAGTTCTTTACGCAGCCGCTCAATATAGGCCTCTTCGGAAAGATAATATCCCGGCTTTTTCATCAAATAACTGTGTGTAGCGGGCGTTTCCCCCGTCCACCAGGCCGGTCGCGTATATTTCAGAATGCAGCCAACCTGCGCCCACGTCAGGTTCATACGCATCAGGGAGTGCACCAGCCGAATCCCCTGCGCATTCCCCTCGAAATGGCAAAGATCCTGACGTATCTTGCGACGTAAATCGTTCAGCCCCTCTTCACCTTCCCTCAGACGTAAATCCTGCACCACGCAGCGATCGTCGCTGAGCGGCTGGCTTATCACATCAGAGGGGAAAAGCCGCTGTTTGAACCAGTCATTAATGGCGGCCTCACCGAAATGCCCGAAAGGTGGATTGCCAATGTCATGCATCAGACAAGCCATCTCAACGATGCTCTCAAACGGCCCCGTCAGTTCGTCAAGACCGTAGGTTTCCAGCAACCGCTGCTCTTTAAGACGGCTTAAAATCTCTTTGGCAATATAACGCCCGACCTGCTGAACTTCCATCGAGTGGGTTAAGCGCGTGCGCACCGCCGCATTACGCTCCAGCGGAAAGACCTGGGTTTTTTGTTGTAAACGGCGGATCGCCGGAGAGTTGATAATGCGCCCGCGATCGCTTTCGAAAATACGCAGGATCTCATGTTCGCTCTTTTCACCCTGTGGCGAACGGAAACGACGATGCCAGTTAATTTTGGTGCGAAAATCGATTGGTGCCATGTGCTCCCCCGCGTGAGAATGCGTTTCCCCTTAACCGCATGATAGACTATGCATCTTAACAAGGCACATCGCGAGTAAATCTATGAAAATCGGCATTATTGGTGCAATGGAAGAAGAAGTTACGCTGCTGCGTGACAAAATTGAGAACCGTCAGACTCTCTCTCTGGGTGGCTGTGAGATCTACACCGGCCAGTTGAATGGAGTGGATGTGGCTCTGCTGAAATCAGGCATCGGTAAAGTTGCTGCTGCGCTGGGTGCAACGCTGTTGCTTGAGCGCTGCAAGCCGGACGTGATCATTAATACCGGCTCTGCGGGCGGCCTGGCCTCCACGTTAAAAGTGGGCGATATCGTGGTTTCTGACGAAGCGCGTTACCACGATGCAGACGTCACGGCATTCGGCTACGAATATGGTCAGCTTCCGGGTTGTCCGGCGGGCTTTAAAGCGGATGACAAGCTGATTGCTGCAGCAGAAAGCTGCATCGCGGAGCTGAACCTCAATGCGGTGCGCGGTTTGATCGTTAGCGGCGATGCTTTCATCAATGGCTCTGTCGGCCTGGCTAAAATCCGTCATAACTTCCCGCAGGCCGTTGCCGTTGAAATGGAAGCGACCGCGATTGCTCACGTTTGCCATAATTTCAGCGTACCGTTCGTGGTGGTTCGCGCTATCTCTGACGTGGCCGATCAACAGTCTCACCTGAGCTTTGACGAGTTCCTGGCCGTTGCGGCCAAACAGTCTACCGTGATGGTGGAAAGCCTGGTGCAGAAACTGGCACGTGGCTAAACCGTTCTTAAGGGCGCTGGCCGCCCTGCTTTTATTCGCCCCGGTATGGCTTTTTGCTGCACCGCGGGTGATAACGCTCTCCCCCGCCAACACCGAGCTGGCTTTTGCCGCCGGGATCACGCCCGTTGGCGTCAGCAGTTTTTCGGATTATCCGCCGCAAGCGGCTGATATAGAACAGGTTGCCACATGGCAGGGGATGAATCTTGAGCGCATTGTGGCGCTTAAGCCCGATCTCGTGCTGGCCTGGCGTGGCGGCAACGCCGAAAGACAGGTAAACCAGCTCTCGTCGCTCGGAATAAAAGTCATGTGGGTTGACGCGGTGAGCATTGAGCAGGTTGCCCAGGCGCTGCGCGACCTGGCTCCCTATAGCCCAACCCCCAAAAAAGCCGTGCAAACCGCACAGCAGTTGCTCAGCGACTATGCCGCGCTGAAATCCAGATACGATACGCCTGCCAAAAAGCGCGTTTTCCTGCAGTTTGGCAGCCAGCCGCTGTTCACCACCGGGAAAGGTTCAATACAGAATCAGGTACTGGAAGCCTGCGGCGGTGAAAATATCTTTGCCGCCAGCCGGGTGCCCTGGCCGCAGGTGAGCCGGGAACAGGTGCTGGCGCGGCAACCTCAGGCCATTGTCGTGGTCGGAAGTGCGAGCGAGATTCCTAAAATTGAACAATTCTGGCAACGCCAGCTCAAAATTCCGGTGATAGCGCTACACAGCGACTGGTTTGAACGCGCCAGCCCGCGTATTATCCTCGCCGCAAAACAACTCTGCGCCGCGTTGGCTGAGAGTCATTAACGTAGACCCGAAGAATTCGAGGATTTCACGATGCTCGTATATTGGCTGGATATTCTTGGCACAGCCGTTTTTGCTATCTCCGGCGTTCTGCTTGCCGGAAAACTGCGCATGGACCCGTTTGGTGTGCTGGTGCTTGGCGTTGTCACTGCTGTGGGCGGCGGAACAATCCGCGATATGGCGCTGGCGCATGGCCCGGTTTTTTGGGTTAAAGACCCAACCGATCTGGTGGTTGCGATGGTCACTTGTCTGTTAACGATCGTGCTGGTTCGCCAGCCTCGCAGATTGCCAAAATGGATACTCCCGGTACTGGATGCCGTCGGTCTGGCGGTGTTTGTCGGCATCGGCGTGAATAAAGCCTTTAATGCAGGGACAGGCCCGATGGTGGCGATCTGCATGGGTGTATTAACCGGCGTGGGTGGCGGGATCATTCGCGACATTCTGGCACGTGAAGTGCCGATGATCCTGCGAACCGAAATTTATGCGACGGCCTGTATTGTTGGCGGGATTGTTCACGCCACCGCGTACTACACCTTTGCGATCCCGCTGGAGAATTCCGCGATGCTGGGGATGGTCGTTACGCTGGGGATACGGTTAGCGGCGATCCGCTGGCACCTGAAGTTGCCAACGTTTGCGCTGGATGACAGGTAAACGCAAAACGGTAACCGCAAGGTTACCGTTTTTAGTCTTTTCTCCCTCTCCCTGTGGGAGAGGGCCAGGGTGAGGGCATCAGCCCGCACCTTCTTAGATACTGAACGAAGAACCACACCCACAGGTGCTTTTTGCGTTCGGGTTGGTCACGACAAAGCGAGACCCTTCCAGACCTTCGGTGTAATCCACTGCACCGCCCACCAGATATTGCAGGCTCATCGGGTCAACCACCAGTGCGACGCCCTGCTTCTCGATAGTCATATCGCCATCGTTAACCTGGTCATCAAAGGTAAACCCGTACTGGAAGCCGCTGCAGCCGCCACCCGTAATATATACACGCAGTTTCAGATCCGGATTGTCTTCGTCGGCAATCAGGGTTTTCACTTTCTTGGCTGCTGCTTCGGTAAATTGCAACGGCAGCGCTACGTCATCACTCATCTTATGCTCCCATGAATACTGCTTACTGCAATTGGGTAAAAATCACCCAATTCTTTTTGTCATTATCTAATACCCTGGTAATTCATTCAAGTATTCTGCGTTGAGGCCCGCTCAGCCTCTTGTTTTGCCAGGGTACGAGCAAGAATGGTGGAGTATAACGGTTTTCCACCCAGGAATTGGGCTAATAGTGTCGCGCCGAGACAGGTAATGATCATTGGCAAAATGAGCTGGTAATTGTCCGTCATCTCCAGCACCAGCACGATCCCGGTCAAGGGCGCACGCAGTGACGCCGCCAGCAGCGCGCCCATTCCCGCTATCGCAAACGTCCCGGCATCCAGATGATACGCCGGGAAACCTGCCGTGGCAGCCATGCCAAATGCCGTTCCCAGCAGAGTTCCCAACGCCAGCATGGGAGCAAAAATACCGCCAGGCGCGCCAGAGGAAAAGCAGAGCACCGTGGTGATAACCCGTGAAATAAACATAAACAGCAGCAGGCCAACGCTAAAATTCCCCGCCGCCGCAATCGGGATCAACCCGAAGCCGCCGCCCGCCGCATTCGGTTCGATAAAGCCAAGAAGCCCGCAAGCTCCGCCAAGCAAACCGCCGACCAGCACCCATCTGGTGGTATTACCCCCGTGAATACGCTGGAACATATCCTGAGCACGTAAGATCAACGTGTTAAACAGCGGGCCGACGACGCCAAAAATCATGCCGAGAACCAGATACAACCATAGCGTATTCACCGGCGCGTTGGTCAGCTTACCGACTTCAATCACCGCCCCTTCGCCATTGAAAATGCGAAAGACAATGCTCGACATAATCACACCGGTAAACACCGCTTTTATCGAGATGAGGTTATAGCGAAACTGCGCGCGCATCTCCTCGATAATAAACAGGATACCCGCCAGCGGCGCATTAAACGCCGCAGAAAGCCCGGCAGCAGCCCCGGTTGCCAGCAGCGTATGACGCGCTTCGGCACTGCGCATCCGAAAAAGATCGCCCACCATTCGCCCCACGTTACCGCCTAACTGCACCGTTGGCCCTTCCCGCCCGAGCACCATTCCCGCGCCAAGTGTTCCCATGCCGCCAATGAATTTAACGGGGATCACCCGCCACCAGCGCACAGGACGCAACTCTTCCAGCGCGCCTTCAATTTCAGGAATACCCGAGCCGCCCGCTTCCGGGGCGAATTTGCGCACCAGAAAATAACCGACCATCGCAAACAGGGCTGACAGGCCAAACGCCCACACCCAGACCAGCCATCCGCTATCTGCGTGCCCGGCGACCGTTCCAATGCGCCAGTTAAGGACGGCGTTAACCGCTTTTTCGAACGCGACCCCCACCAGCCCTGCCAAGGTTCCCACCACGGCAGCGGCCAGCAGGATCGCCAGAGGCGTTTTATCGCGATTAAGTAAACGCCGAATACTGATACGGTGCTGCGCGCGCGCAAACTGTTGTTCTTCAAATGAGGGAGTCGTTGCTTTCATTGTCTGTTCTTTTTGGTCATACAAATAGCCGCAAGGAGTTTACCAGAGACAATCCCCTCGTCCCCTGAAAAATACTTAACAAATGTTGAGAGGTTAATGGGGCAAAAATTTCATAACCTTCCACGAATCACTTAGAATAGTGTGCTTAACCATTTTATACGAACCAGGAACGACGCCATGAGCAAGTCTGAAAACCTCTACAGTGCAGCCCGCGAGCTAATCCCCGGTGGTGTGAACTCACCTGTTCGCGCCTTTACCGGCGTAGGCGGTACGCCGCTGTTTATCGAACGTGCAGACGGCGCGTATCTGTATGATGTCGATGGCAAAGCCTATATCGATTACGTCGGCTCCTGGGGTCCGATGGTGCTGGGGCATAACCATCCGGCGATCCGCAATGCGGTGATTGAAGCGGCCCAACGCGGCCTGAGCTTCGGTGCGCCAACTGAGATGGAAGTGAAAATGGCGGAGCTGGTCACCGGGCTGGTGCCAACCATGGATATGGTACGTATGGTGAACTCCGGTACGGAAGCCACCATGAGTGCGATTCGCCTGGCGCGTGGTTTCACCGGCCGCGACAAAATTATCAAGTTCGAAGGCTGCTACCACGGTCACGCCGATTGCCTGCTGGTGAAAGCCGGTTCCGGTGCGCTGACACTTGGCCAGCCGAACTCGCCGGGTGTACCTGCTGACTTCGCCAAACACACGCTGACCTGCACCTATAACGATCTGGACACCGTTCGCGCCGCGTTCGAGCAGTATCCGCAGGAGATCGCCTGCATCATCGTTGAACCGGTTGCGGGCAACATGAACTGCATTCCGCCACAGCCTGAATTCCTGCCTGGCCTGCGCGCATTGTGCGATGAGTTCGGCGCGCTGCTGATCATTGACGAGGTGATGACCGGTTTCCGCGTGGCGCTGGCGGGTGCGCAGTCTTACTACGGCGTCGAGCCGGATCTCACCTGCCTGGGTAAAATCATCGGCGGCGGCATGCCTGTCGGCGCATTTGGTGGCCGCAAAGAGGTGATGGAAGCGCTGGCTCCGACCGGCCCGGTTTACCAGGCGGGTACGCTTTCCGGCAACCCAATCGCGATGGCGGCCGGTTTCGCCTGCCTGACCGAAGTGGCGCAGCCGGGTATTCACGAAACCCTGACCGCCCTGACCACTCAGCTGGCAAACGGCCTGCTGGACGCGGCAGAAAATGCAGGCATTCCACTGGTTGTGAACCATGTCGGCGGGATGTTCGGGATTTTCTTCACCGATGCGAAAACCGTGACCTGCTATCAGGACGTCGTGAAGTGTGACGTTGAACGCTTCAAACGTTTCTTCCACCTGATGCTGGAAGAAGGCGTGTACCTGGCACCGTCTGCGTTCGAAGCGGGCTTTATGTCCGTGGCACACAGCGAAGAAGATATCAATAACACCATCGACGCGGCGCGTAAGGTGTTTGCGAAGTTGTAAATCGCGCCAGAAACGTAGGCCGGGTGAGCGTCAGCAACACCCGGCTTTTTTTTATCTGCTCTGTTTCCTTAACAAATAAATAAAGTACGGCGCACCAATAAAGGTCGACAACAGCCCCGCCGGGATCTGATACGGGAACAGCACCATCCTTCCACACCAGTCTGCAAACACCAGGATCACCCCGCCCGTCAGCGCAGATATTACGATATGCGGCATTGTCCGGCGGAAGCCGAGCATTCTGGCAATATGCGGAGCCATCAAACCGACAAAGCTCAGCGGACCAATGGTCATGGTAGCCGTTGCCGTCAGGCACGCCGCGAGCAGCAGCAAAGCCACACGCGTTGGCGTCAGCGCCATCCCCACCGCACGCGCGGTTTCCCCGCCGAGCGGCAAAATGGTCATCCAGCGACGACACAACGGCACAATAGCCAACAGCACGATCATCACAATCCCGGTGTTAACCACCTGACTGCCGGTCGCGCTGTAGGTGGAGCCGGAAATCCAGGTCAGGATCTGTGCCATGCGCGGATCGCCGCTCGCCTGCAGCATCATCAACAGCATCGTAAATGCGGTGCTGAGCGCCATACCGGCCAGCAGCATGCGATGCGGTGAAAAACCGCCACGCCCGGAGGCAATCAGAATGATCAGCAACGTCGCCGCCGCCCCGATACTCCCGGCAGGCATCAGCCAGCCAAACGCGTTTCCGGGCACCAGGAAGAGCATCAGCACCACGCCAAACGCCGCACCGGAGCTGATCCCCAGCACTTCCGGGCTGGCCATCGGGTTACCGGTAAGACGCTGGATAATACAGCCCGCAACCGCCAGCATAACGCCCGCAATCAGCGCCGAGAAGATACGCGGCCAGCGCCATTGCAACAGTTCATTCAGTAAGTCGCCCGTCGCCCAGTGCCAGCCTGTAGCATCGCGGCCCAGAGACAGCGCGGCAAACGAAGCAAGGATCAGCACCGCCAGCCCGGCGAGACTGAACCACAGCACCGACTGGCGCTCGGTATGCACTTTATCGCCCGCATCCATCGCTGGCGCGCTGATACTGCGCAGGCGCGGCAGCAGCCACAGCAGCAGCGGCGCGCCGATAAGCGCGGTCACGGAACCGGTAGAAACTTCCATCCAGACACGTGCCAGCCAGAGAATGACCTGATCGGAAAGCCAGAGGATAAGGGCACCAATCAGCGGTGCCAGCAGCAGACGCGCCAGCAGACGACGCGCTCCAAGCATTTTTGCCAGCAGCGGCGCAAACAAGCCGATAAACCCGATAATGCCGACCGCGTTAACCAGCAACGCGCTCAGCACAATCGCCAGCGTTAGCGCTGCAAGACGGGCCAGCGACAGTGCCAGCCCCAGATTACGCGCCACGCCGTCATCCAGCCCCATTAACGTCAGTGGGCGCAACAGCAGCAATGTCAGCACCACACCGCCAGCCAGCTGCGGCCACAGGCGCTGCACGATGCTCCAGTCGGTCTGGGTGAGCGTACCGGTGCTCCACATAAACATGCTTTGCAGCTGATCGTGATGGAACAGCACCAGCAGTTGATTGATAGCCCCGCAGTACAAACTCACCACCAGTCCCGCCAGAATCAGCGTGACCGGCGAGAGACGTTTTCCCCATGCCACGCCAAAGACCAGCGCACCCACGATGCACGCCCCCACGAGCGCTGCAAACTGCGACGTTAACGCCCCAGGCAATGCCCAGAGCGTAGTAATCGTAATCCCAAGCTGGGCCCCCGTTGCCACACCGAGCGTAGTCGGTTCCGCCAGCGGGTTACGTAAAACCTGCTGGAACAGCACGCCTACCAGGCCCAATCCTGCACCGACCAGCAGCGAAATCGCCAGACGCGGCAGCAAGCTGTAATGGAACAGCATTTGCTGAATGTTGTCGATATCCGGGGCGGCAAGGGCGGCTCCCCACTGCTCACGCGGTAATGCCGTCGACAGGTTGAACCAGGTTAACACCAGCGCGGCCAGGAAAATGAGGGTCAGCAACAGCGCCGGGAAACGGGCAATTCGCGTACTCATGCCTTGCCTCCCATTGCGTTGTCCAGCACGCGGGCAAAGTGCATGGCCGAGAGCGTTGCACCGTAGAACCACACCGCGGGTGCGCGCTGGAAGCGTTGCTCACGCACAAATGGCATCGCCTGCCAGAGCGGTGTCGCCATCAGGGTTTGCATTTCACGATCGTTGCCGTGATCGAAGCACAGCACATCGACATCACGAAACGCCGCCAGGCGGTCAATGCCGACGGCGGTACTGCCCCAGAAGGTCATCTCGCCTTCCCAGGCATTACGAATACCAAAGCTATCGAGCACTTCCTGGAACAGGCAGTTTTTGCCAAAGACCAGCATATGGCGGGCATCCAGTAGTGTCACCATCAGCAGCGGGCGGTCGCCACGGTTAGTAAAGCGTGGCTTCAGGGAGTCAATCAGCGCATCAAATTCGTCGAGATGGTGCTTCGCCGCCGCTTCCCGGTTCAGAAATTGCGCCATCTCGTTAACCGAGTTTCGCGCCATCGTCAGTGGTTTTTTGCCATCGCTGAAGGAAAAGCCCCGGCCAGGCGCAATCTTCGCCATGGTCTCTTCCGACGGACCATAACCTGCGGACCAGAATAAGAACGACGGCTTCATTTGCGTCAGGAGTTCAAGGTTCGGTTCGGTACGCAGGCCGATGTCGATCACCGAGTCAGGCAGCTTCGGCTCGTTCACCCACAGGTTGTAGTTGGGAATATCGGCCACGCCATAAGGTGTGATGCCCAGCGCCAACATCAGCTCTACGGGCAGCCACTCCAGCGCCACAATACGGTGAGGATCTATCGTTGCTGCCTGCGCCATGTTCATTTTTAACAGCAACGGTGAGAGCGCCATGGCCGCCAGCAGGCGACGGCGGCTGATTAAGGTTGAATCCAGCATCAATAGACAAAGCTCACCGGTGCAGCCCCGGCAGGATGAGGCAAAATACCCATGGGAATACCGTAAATATGTTCCAGCGTTTCACTGCGCATCAGTTCAGAAGGTGTCCCCTGGGCGATCATTTCACCGCCACGCAGCGCCACCAGGTAATCGCAATAACGTGCGGCCATATTGATATCGTGCAGAACCGCAATGACCGTCAGACCGCGCTGCTGGCTTAAGCGATGCACCAGCGCCAGCACATCAACCTGGTGAGCAATATCCAGCGCAGAGGTGGGTTCATCCAGCAGCAGGCAGCGGCTGTCCTGCGCCACCAGCATCGCAATCCACGCACGCTGGCGTTCACCGCCGGAAAGGCTATCCACCAGACGATGCGCCAGCGGTTTAAGCCCCACCAGCGCGATCGCCTCTTCCACTTTCTCTCTGTCGGCCACACCGAAGCGCCCAAGCGCGCCGTGCCACGGATAACGCCCAATCGCTACCAGCTCACGCACCGTCATCCCTTCCGCCTGCGGTAACTGCTGCGGCAGATACGCCACTTTGCGGGCAAAGGCTTTACTGCTCCAGCTCTCCAGCGGTTGTCCGTCCAGCAAAATATCGCCTTCTGACGGCGGCTGGTGCCGGCCCAACATCTTAAGCAGCGTCGATTTACCGGAACCATTGTGACCAATCAGGCCGGTCACTTTACCTGCGGGGAACGTTAAAGAGAGTGGATGCAGCAGAGTGCGTCCAGGTACGCGAAAGGAGAGGTTATTGAGCGTAAAGGTGGTGTCGGATTGCGTTTTATTATCCTGCATGTCAGCCAACTTAAATAAAAAGGGCACGGCGAACCGTGCCCAAAGAGAGATTAGAAGCGGAAGGTCGCCGTGGCAACAACCTGACGTTCAGCACCCCAGAAGCAACCGTAGGTGTTGAAGCAGCTGGCAACGTACTCACGATCGAACAGGTTGTTCACATGCAGCGCGACGTTGGAGCCCGCCAGCCCGACACGCGCCAGATCGTAACGAACTAACGCATCCACCAGGGTATAGCTGCCCACCGTGAAGGTGTTCGCCGGATCTCCTTTGCTGGAGCCGGTATAACGAACGCCAGTACCCAGCGTCAGACCGGACAGCGCACCGTCAAAGAGGGTGTAATCACCCCACAGGGATGCCATGTGTTTAGGCACCTGCGCAGGCGTATTGCCTTTGTAGTTGGTGTCGGTGGTGTATTCTGCATCGGTATAGGTATAAGAACCCACCACGTTAACGCTCGCAGACAGTGCCGCTTTCGCTTCAATTTCCACACCACGGGAACGGATCTCACCACCTTCAACCGAGAAGATCGAACCTGCCGGGTCCCCCATCAGGTTGTTGGTTTTCGTCAGTTGATACACCGCACCGGTGATCACAATTGGACGATCGTTCGGAACGTATTTCACGCCCGCTTCGTACTGCTTGCCTTTAGATGGCGCAAAGATGTTACCGCTCGCCCCTGTCTGAGAAGCAGGTTCGAAGGATTCACTGTAGCTGAAGTAAGGCGTTACGCCGTTATCGAACAGGTAGTTAACGCCGCCACGCCAGGTAAACTCTTTATCATCACGTGAATCTTTCGTGTCGTAAACGCGGTTCAGGGATTCCTGCTTCGCCCAGTCATAACGACCGCCGAGGGTGACCAGAACTTTATCCCACTGCATCTGATCCTGAACATACAGACCCGTTTGCTTCTGCTTGTTTAACACCTGGTAAGCACCGGATGGGCCTGGGTGTGAACCAAAATCAAAATCTCCGCGATCGAGATCATAGATGTCAGACGGTGGAACAGAGCCTGCATAGCCAAACCAGGAATCAATATCGTTACGCATACGCATAAAATCAACGCCGGTCAGGAGGGTGTGATCCAGTGAGCCGGTAGCGAATTTGCTTTGCAGTTGAGTATCAACGGAGAAGTTTTCTAATTTCTCATTATCAATAACATACTGACGGGTGAGCGTGTGGCCCCATTCAGACTGCGGAACGCCAGCACAAGGGCTGCTTGCCGGGTTGCCTGAATAGAGGGGATCGGAACACATACCGTATCCATACACGCTTTTTTGCGACACTTTATTCTGCGCATAACGTAAGTTCTGACGCACCGTGAAAGTGTCGTTGAATTCATGATCGAAGCTGTAGCCCACCATTTTCTCGTTACGAGAATAGGTGTTGTTTTCTGCACCTTCGTTAAAGTCGGTAGACAGACGCTTGCCGTTTGGCAGCGGAGACACCGTACCTTCCTTCGGCAGCCAGCCGTAATAACCTGTTTCAGGCTCGTTCTGGAAATAAGACAAGAACGTGAAATTCGTTTTGTCATCCGGACGCCAGCTGAAAGATGGCGCGATGGCGTAACGTTGCTCTTCCGCACCTTGTTGCTGAGCATTTGCCGAGCGAGCCAGGCCGGTTAAACGGTAAGAATAAACACCGTCATCATCCAGCGCATCGCTAAAATCAAAGCCAGTCTGGAACAGGCTGTTGGTGCCCATTTTAAACTGGATTTCTTTCAGTGGCTCTGTGGTCGGACGCTTACTGACCATGTTCAGCAAGCCGCCTGGGTTGCTCTTTCCGTAAAGCACGGAAACCGGACCGCGCATCACTTCGGCGCGTTCCAGCATATAAGGATCGATCACCGCATCGTTGTAGAAGTTGCCCTGCATCTTCAGGCCATCCAGATAGTTGTTCTGGCTTTGGCCGTCGGCAGCGAAACCGCGGATAATCAGGTAATCATAGGTGTTGGACGCGCCGCGCGTTCCTACAGCAACGCCCGGCGTATAGCTGAGCGCCTCTTTAACCGATTTCGGCTGGTGCAATGCCATCTCTTCGGCGGTGACTACGGAAATAGACTGTGGCACCTTTTGAATAGGCGTATCTGTTTTCGTTGCGGTTGCAGACTGCCTTGCTGCAATCGTTGCAGCAGGACCCCAGGCACTTTCCTGTGAAGCCGGTGCGGCAGTAACAGTAATGGTTTCTTCTTTTTTCGGGGTTTCGGCTGCATGAGCATAAGCAGACATGCCGGCAACCGCTGTGGCGACGACGACCGCGATTTTACGCAGCGACGTATTAATTGGCTGAGCAGTATTGGAAAGCGCCATGATGTATCTCTGATGAAAGAGTGAATGATAACGTAAACGAGAATTATTATTATGACCGCAGAATAATATGCGAAACGCTGACTGCATAGCAAGCAGTATGCGGCCCTACAAGAATTGAGGGTTTAAGAAATAAACAAGAGAGAACGTGAGGTTAATAAGGGTTGAATTTTGGGTTAAGGAAATGGGTATCACAGGTGAAAAAATACCCCCTTACGAATAAGGGGGTATTTTGAGGGTTAGTTACCGCCAAACATATCCTTGATCCAGCCAGCAACACCGTCACTGTCTTTCTTCTCGTTCTGCTGCGCCGGTTGCTGCTGCGGCTGCTGCGGTTGAGAAGACTGCTCAAACGGGTTGCCCGTCGGCTGTTCAGGCTGACTCTGCTGGCACAGCGCGTCAGGATTCGTTGTCCATACAGGCAGCGTGCGCATACCGCCACCGCAGATGAAGTTACCGGAATCATCCACACCCATATCGACGATATCTTCTGGCGCAACCAGGTTCAGCGGCACCGGGGACTGATTCGCCAGATAGCGCTGGTAAATCGACATCGCCCCGCTCGCACCATACAGTTTGGTCGGCTGGTTGTTGTCACGCCCCACCCAGGTGATCACCACTTCACGGCCATCAATACCGGCGAACCAGGTATCAACGTTGTTGTTGGTGGTCCCGGTTTTCCCCGCCAGATGCAGGCCTGGATATTTCGCACCCAGCTGACGCCCTGTACCACGCTGCACCACCTGCTGCATGGTCCACAGGGTCATATAGGCCGCCTGCGCCGGAACAGCGCGTTCTGCCTGCGGGAAGCTCTGGTACAGCACGGAACCATCTTCAGCAATCACCGAACGCAGCGCAGAGAGCGGTGCGCGGTTACCGCCGCTGGCGATAGTCTGGAACGCCTGCGCCACTTCGATTGGCGTCAGGTTAAGCGCCCCCAGGATCATCGCAGGCACCGGATGAAGCTGATCTTTCGGCACGCCCAGCTTCTGCCAGGTATCCACGATAGCCGGCAGCCCAAGCGCCATCCCCAGGTTAACCGTTGGTACGTTCATGGAGCGGGTCAGCGCATCCACCAACATCACCTGGCCGCTGAACTGTTTATCGTCGTTCTGCGGGGCCCACACCTGGCCGTTTGGCTGGCGCAGGGAGATTGGCGCATCGGCAATCCAGGTGTTCAGACGATACATGTTCGGCTGGCTCAGCGCGGTGAGATAGGTCGCCGGTTTTGCCAGAGAACCAATCGAACGACGCGCCTGCATGGCACGGTTGTAGCCCGCATACTGTGGCTCGGCACCGCCGACCATCGCGCGCACTTCGCCGGTATTACGATCCACAACCACCATCGCGGTTTCCAGATCGCTCAGCTTGCGCTGTTTCTTCAGGACCGGAATGCCTTCAACCGCCGCTTTTTCAGCCGCGTCCTGCGCTACGGAGTCAAAGGTGGTGAAGATCTTCACGCCGGAGAGATCTTTTACCTTATCGCCGAGCTTAGCCTGCAACTCCTGACGCACCATCTGCATAAACGCAGGCTGCGGGGAGATCACGCCGCCGCGCGGCTGAACGCCCAGCGGACGCGCGCTCAGCATGTCATACAGTTCCTGGTCAATGATCTGCTGTTGTTGCAGCAGACGCAGCACCAGATTACGACGCTCCAGCGCCAGTTTCGGGTTACGCCACGGGTTGTAGATAGACGCCCCTTTCACCATGCCCACCAGCAGCGCCTGCTGGTCAAGGCTCAGCTCCTCCACCGGACGGCCAAAGTAGTACAGGCTCGCCAGCGGGAAACCGCGGATCTCGTTATCACCGCTCTGACCGAGGTAAACCTCGTTCATATACAGCTCAAGAATACGATCCTTGCTGTAGCGCGCGTCCATCAGCACGGCCATGTACGCTTCGTTGGCTTTACGCCAGTAGGAGCGCTCGCTGGAGAGGAACAGGTTCTTCACCAGCTGCTGGGTCAGCGTACTTGCCCCCTGCACGGTACGGCCCGCGGTCAGGTTCGCCAGCACCGCACGGCCGATGGAGTAAAGACTGATGCCATCGTGCTCGTAGAAGTGGCGGTCTTCGGTTGCCAGCAGGGTATCCACCAGCAGATCCGGGAAGCCGTTACGCGCCACGAACAGACGTTGCTCGCCGTTCGCCGACGAGAGCATGGTGATCAAACGCGGGTCGAGACGGAAGAAACCGAACTGGCGGTTGTTATCCATGTTCTCGATGGTTTCCAGACGATCGCCATCAAAGGTCAGACGCGCCCGCACCTGCCCCTCTTTGCTGTCCGGGAAGTCGAACGGGCGGCGGATCATCTCAATGCTTTTCGCCTGCACGGTAAATTCGCCAGGACGCGTCATCTTTGTGACCTGACGATACTGCGTGGCCTGCAGCAGTTTCACCATCTCGTTCTTGCTAATGGGCATATCCGGCTCAAGGTTCACCATGCGGCCATAAACCGCAGCAGGTAACTGCCAGACTTTCCCGTCTATACGGCTGCGGATCTTCTGATCCAGATAGACGCCGTAAATCGCGATCAGCACAACAAAAACAATGAACAGCTTCAGCAGCAGCCAGAACCAGCCGCGCTTACCACGAGGCTTACGCCCTTTGCCTTTTCCTTTACGTGGCATCGGTTCTTCATCCTCATAATCGTCTTCATAGTCATCGTCATACTCCTCATCTCTGAGGCGACGACGGCTCACCTTTTCTTTCGCCGGACGCGTGGGTTTTCCCTTACGTCCTATTGGCTCGCGGTCATTCCCCGCCATGCTTTTTCTCCGCAACTTTCAGGCGCAAGGGCCCGATTTTCTTTTCTTCCACTGACCTGTGAAAGAAGAAATCTCTCAAAATTGGTTTTCTCCCTCTCCCTGTGGGAGAAGGCCGGGGTGAGGGCATCAGCCCACATTTGCCCCACTACGAATATTTCTTTGTCCGCCGTGTCGGCGCGGTATTAGCCGGATCGTCCGGCCAGACGTGTTTGGGATAACGTCCTTTCATCTCTTTTTGCACGTCACGATAGCTTCCCGCCCAGAACGCGCTCAGATCACGGGTGATCTGCAGCGGGCGATGTGCTGGCGACAACAGCTCGAGCACCAAAGGAACGCGCCCTTCGGCGATTGACGGTGTGGTCGCCTCGCCAAACATCTCCTGCATCCGTACCGCCAGCGCCGGGGGATTATCCTCATGATATCGAATGGCAATCCGGCTTCCGGTCGGCACAGTGTAATGCCCTGGCAGTTCACTATCCAGACGTTGACGTAATGACCAGTCCAGTAAATTCTGTAACGCCGCCTTAACATCAAGTGCTTTTAGCGCCCGCAGCGAGTGAACACCGCTCATTTGCGGCAGTAGCCACGTCTCAAGCGAGGCCAGTAACGTCTCATCATCTACTGCAGGCCAGCTATACTCTGGCAGCCAGCGCGCAGCACAGTGCAGACGAATACGGTACTGTTCAGCGTCTGGCGTCCAGTTCAGCACGCTCAGCCCTTTTTCCCGTATGCCGTTTAGCATCGCCTGGTGCAGCTCGTCTTCCGACGGCTTTGCCAGCGGTCTGCTGCCCAGAATCAGTTTGCCAATCTGGCTACGACGGAATGCCTTCAGCGTGCCCTGCGCGTCGTCCCATTCCACACTATCGGATTGCTGGAGCAGTTGCGAACAACGGCGCGTCAGGGTGTCGATATCTACCGCAATCGCCTGCAAAATGCGCGCGTCCGGCGAGTGGCTACCCTGCAACAATAACGGGGCAATTAACCACTCATGGCGCGTCAGGGCATCGTCGCTGTCCAGCATAGCGCCCATGCCGTTTGCCAGCTGGTAACGCCCATCTATCCCCCGTCGACGGGCGATCCTGTCCGGGAAAGCCTGCGCCAGAAGGACGGCCATTTTATCGCTGTCCGGCGCGCCATCGCGGCAGTTTAGCCGCTTGCAAAGCTGCTGCGCCCGCTGCTGCCAGTTGCTCTGATTGCGCGAAAAGGCCAGCGCCAGGTCGCAATTTCCCCCACGCGGCGGCTCCTCAAGAATAGCCGTCAGCTTCGCCGCCGTGGCAATTTCATCCTCTCCGTTCGCGGTTATCAGCATGGCTGCCAGGCGAGGCTCATTTCCCAGCGCCGCCATTTTCTGGCCGCGCGGCGTCAGGCGTTCATCTTTCAACGCGCCAAGCTGAACCAGCAACGCGCGTGCCGCCGCGAGGTTCACGGCGGGCAGCGGATTGAGCCAGGTCAGTTGAGCCGGATCAGGACACCCCCATTGCAGCAGATCCAGAACCAGAGCAGAGAGATCGCTGTGTAAAATTTCCGGCGTACTCTGCAGTGCAGCGCGCTCTGCCTGCTCCGCGCTGATCAAATGCAGACAAATCCCCGGCTCAAGCCGCCCTGCACGGCCCGCGCGCTGTACCATCGACGCCTGGCTTATCCGTTGCGTCAGCAGTTTGGTCAGCCCGGTACGCGGATCGAAGCTCGCGACCCTCTCCTGAGCGCTATCCACCACCAGGCGAATCCCTTC
This sequence comes from Enterobacter oligotrophicus, assembly GCF_009176645.1. Classification (NCBI taxonomy): domain Bacteria; kingdom Pseudomonadati; phylum Pseudomonadota; class Gammaproteobacteria; order Enterobacterales; family Enterobacteriaceae; genus Enterobacter; species Enterobacter oligotrophicus. Next base: position 3,360,216 of record NZ_AP019007.1, on the reverse strand, counting down.
GATGGTCAAACTGGTTTCGGCGATATTGGTTGCCAGCACCACTTTACGCTGCCCCGCGGGTGCAGGAAGGATGGCCTTGCGCTGATCGTTTAACGACAGTGCGCCGTAGAGCGGGCAAAGCACAACGTCGTTGCCCACGCGGGAAGCCAGCTGCTCCTGTACGCGCTGAATTTCACCCACACCGGGTAAAAATAGCAGCAACGAGCCGGATTCCTGACGCAGCAGTTCTGCGGTCGCGATAGCAACCGCGTCGTCAAAACGTTGATGTGCTGAAAGCGTCTGGTAGCGGCGCTCAACCGGAAAAGCACGTCCTTCGGAGGAGATAACCGGCGCGTCAGGTAACGCCTGCTGCAGCCGTTCATTATCGAGCGTCGCCGACATGATCAGCAGCCGGAGATCGTCACGCAGCCCCTGCTGCACATCCAGCAACAACGCCAGCGCCAGATCCGCCTGCAGGCTACGTTCGTGAAATTCATCCAGAATCACCAGCCCGACGCCGGTCAGTTCAGGATCGTTTTGCAACATGCGGGTAAGAATTCCCTCGGTGACCACCTCCAGCCGCGTGGACGGACCGACACAATTTTCGGCACGCATTCGATAGCCTACCGTCTCGCCCGGTTTTTCGTTAAGCAGTTCCGCCAGGCGCTGTGCCACGTTGCGCGCGGCCAGCCTGCGCGGCTCCAGCAGGATAATTTTCCCGCTGATATTCCCGTCTTTCAGAAGCTGAATCGGCAGCCAGGTCGATTTACCGGCACCCGTGGGGGCATTCAGCAAAACCTGCGGGGCATGTTGTAAGGCAGCGAGAAGCTCAGGAAGGACGACGGCGACCGGCAATGAGGACACTAACAACTCCAGAGGGTTAACATTAGTCGGCGTACATTGTAGCATCGGCGCATACCATTACCGAGTCCTCCGTATGTCTGAGTCGAAACGACTGTTTTTTGCCATTGAACTGCCCGCCCCCCTTCAGCGACAAATCGTCCGCTGGCGCGCTGAACACTTCCCGCCGGAAGCGGGACGCCCTGTCGTCGCCGCGAATCTGCACCTGACGCTGGCCTTTCTGGGCGATGTAACCGCCGAAAAACAGCGCGCCTTAGCCGCACTGGCCGGACGTATTTCCCAGCCTGAATTTACGCTGCAGCTTGATGATGCCGGACAGTGGCTGCGCTCCCGCGTGGTCTGGCTGGGGACGCGCCAGCCGCCTCGCGGGTTATTACAGCTCGCCAGTATGCTCCGCGCGCAGGCGGCCCGTAGCGGCTGCTACCAAAGCCCACAGCCGTTTCATCCTCATATCACCCTGCTGCGCGATGCGGGTCGGGCCGTTGCCATTCCACCGCCTGGCTTTCACTGGTCCTTTCCGGTGAAAGACTTCGCGCTTTACGAATCTGTCTTTGCACAAGGACGCACCCGATACACGCCGCTACAGCGCTGGACGCTGAGCGACACCCTAAGGAACTCTGATGAAGTTTAGTCCCGCTTTACAGCACGCCACGCTGATCCAGCGCTATAAGCGCTTCCTTGCTGATGTGGTCACGCCAGAAGGTGTGCACTTAACCCTGCACTGCCCGAATACTGGCGCGATGACCGGCTGCGCCACTCCCGGTGACACGGTCTGGTATTCCACATCAGAAAATACTAAACGCAAATATCCCCATACCTGGGAGATGACGCAGACCCAACAAGGGGCATTTATTTGTGTGAATACATTGCGCGCAAATCAACTCGTTAAAGAGGCGCTTACGAATGGCACGCTTCCCGAACTGGTAGGTTATGGTACGCAAAAAAGTGAAGTGAAATATGGCGATGAAGGCAGCAGAATTGACTTTATGTTACAGGCGGAAGACCGTCCTGAGTGCTATATTGAAGTCAAATCAGTGACGTTAGCGGAACAGGAAAACGGCTTCTTTCCGGATGCGGTAACGCTACGTGGTCAGAAGCATCTGCGAGAGCTAATGAGTGTAGCGGCGGCGGGCAAACGCGCCGTTTTGCTGTTTGCAGTTTTGCACTCAGCCATTGAACGTTTCTCTCCCGCCCGCCATATTGATCCTAAATACGCGCAATTGTTGAATGAGGCACAAAAGCAGGGGGTAGAGGTTTTCGCTTATAAAGCGGAACTTTCTGCCGATAATATGACTCTGAGATCCTCTCTTCCCATTGTCTTATAAGGGAGTAGACGATTGACTATTAAGTGTTCTGGCCGCGTGCGCAAATACGCTTTTCCTCACAGGCTTGTCAAGTGTTACGTTTAGATAATTGCCATACGGAAAAGCATCTGCTATTTATAGCGACCTGATTTTTCCCCCAACACGGGGATCGATAGTGCGTGTTAAGGAGAAGCAACATGCAAGAAGGGCAAAACCGTAAAACATCGTCCCTGAGTATTCTCGCCATCGCTGGGGTGGAGCCGTATCAAGAGAAGCCGGGCGAAGAGTATATGAACGAAGCCCAGCTGTCGCACTTCAAGCGTATTCTTGAAGCATGGCGTAATCAACTCAGGGATGAAGTCGATCGCACCGTTACACATATGCAGGATGAAGCTGCCAACTTCCCGGACCCGGTGGACCGTGCCGCTCAGGAAGAAGAGTTCAGCCTTGAACTGCGTAACCGTGACCGCGAACGCAAACTGATCAAAAAGATCGAAAAAACGCTGAAAAAGGTTGAGGACGAAGATTTTGGCTACTGCGAATCCTGCGGTGTTGAAATCGGCATTCGTCGCCTGGAAGCGCGTCCAACCGCCGACCTGTGCATCGACTGTAAGACGCTGGCAGAAATTCGCGAAAAACAGATGGCTGGTTAATTCCAGCCTTCTAAACACACTACAAAGGCGGGAGTTCCTCCCGCCTTGTTACTGTTGATATGTCTGAATCACACTATATCGGGCGCTTCGCGCCATCTCCTTCCGGTGAATTACACTTCGGCTCGTTAATTGCCGCGCTCGGCAGCTACCTGCAGGCTCGCGCCAGTCAGGGAAAATGGCTCGTGCGTATTGAAGATATTGATCCCCCCCGTGAAGTTCCCGGTGCAGCAGAAACCATCCTGCGTCAGCTGGAACATTACGGTCTTCACTGGGACGGCGACGTGCTTTGGCAGTCTCAGCGTCATGACGCCTACCGGGAACGTCTGGCGTGGCTCTATAAGCAAGGATTGTCTTACTACTGCACCTGCTCCCGCGCACGTATTCAGAGCGTGGGTGGCGTTTATGATGGTCATTGCCGCACGCTTAAAAATGGCCCTGAAAATGCGGCCGTGCGTATAATACAGCGCGCTCCCGTCACCCATTTTAATGATTTGCTGACCGGTGAGATTCAGGCGGATGAACGCCTGGCGCGGGAGGATTTTATTATCCATCGTCGCGACGGTCTGTTTGCTTACAATCTGGCGGTGGTCGTGGATGACCATTTCCAGGGGGTGACGGAAATTGTGCGCGGAGCGGATCTGGTTGAACCTACCGTGCGGCAAATATCGCTCTACCACCAGTTTGGCTGGACGGCACCGGATTACATTCATCTGCCGCTGGCGGTCAACGAGCAGGGCAATAAACTGTCGAAGCAGAATCACGCCCCTGCCCTGCCTGAGGGCGATCCACGGCCTGTATTAATCGACGCGCTGCGATTTCTCAACCAGAATGTAACGAATGAATGGCAGGATCTCTCTGTTGATGAATTGCTGAAAATGGCGACGGCCAACTGGGCCCTAAAAGACGTGCCAAAAATCCAGCATTCTCAAATGCGTTGCGCTGAGCTATGATTAGCCGCTTTTTTGATAACAAAACACACTACGAGGTGTACTATTTTTACCCGAGTCGCTAATTTTTGCCGTAAAGTGCTTAGCCGCGAAGAGAGCATGGCGAACGACGCTATTGCGCAAAACCGCATGTCGGTTATTCCGCGTGAGCAGCACAATATTTCCCGCAAAGATATCAGTGAAAATGCCCTCAAGGTGCTCTATCGTCTGAATAAAGCAGGCTACGAGGCCTACCTCGTCGGTGGCGGGGTTCGTGATTTACTGCTGGGCAAAAAACCAAAAGATTTCGACGTGACGACCAGCGCCACGCCCGAGCAGGTGCGCAAATTATTCCGTAACTGCCGCCTGGTTGGCCGCCGTTTCCGCCTTGCGCACGTGATGTTTGGGCCAGAAATTATCGAAGTGGCGACGTTCCGTGGTCACCACGAAGCGGGGATTGCCGATCGTACCACGTCCCAGCGCGGTCAGAATGGCATGCTGCTGCGTGACAATATCTTCGGCTCAATCGAAGAAGATGCCCAGCGTCGCGATTTCACCATCAACAGCCTTTACTACAGCGTGGCGGATTTCACCGTGCGCGATTACGTCGGCGGCATGCAGGATCTGAAAGAGGGCCTGATTCGCCTGATCGGTACGCCGGAAACGCGTTATCGCGAAGATCCGGTGCGCATGCTGCGCGCCGTGCGTTTCGCCGCCAAGCTGAATATGCGCATCAGCCCGGAAACTGCCGAGCCAATTCCACGCCTGGCAACGCTGATTAACGACGTGCCACCTGCACGTCTGTTTGAAGAGTCCCTGAAGCTACTCCAGGCCGGTTACGGGTTTGAGACCTATAACCTGCTGCGCGAATATAATCTGTTCCAGCCGCTGTTCCCGACAATTACCCGCTATTTCACCGAAAACGGCGACAGCCCGATGGAGCGCATGATTGCGCAGGTGCTGAAAAATACTGACACCCGTATCCACAACGATATGCGCGTGAACCCGGCGTTCCTGTTCTCGGCGATGTTCTGGTATCCATTGCTGGAAACCGCCCAGCGGATCACCCAGGAAAGCGGTCTCGCTTATTACGATGCCTTCGCACTGGCCGCAAACGATGTGCTGGACGAAGGCTGCCGTACGCTGGCCATCCCGAAACGCATCACGACGCTGGTGCGTGATATCTGGCAGCTTCAACTGCGCATGTCTCGCCGTCAGGGCAAACGAGCCTGGAAGCTGATGGAGCATCCAAAATTCCGCGCCGCGTTCGATCTGCTGTCTCTGCGGGCTGAAATTGAAAAAAATCAGGAGCTGCAACGTCTGGCACAATGGTGGGGCGAGTTCCAGGTTTCCGCACCGCCAGAACAGAAAGATATGCTCACCGATCTGGATGATGAACCGGCACCGCGCCGTCGTCACCGTCGCCCGCACAAGCGCGCACCGCGTCGCGAAGGCACGGCATGACCCTCGCTTATATCGCCATCGGCAGCAATCTGGCCTCTCCGCTGGAGCAGGTTAACGCTGCCGTTCACGCGCTGGGGGAGATCCCACAGAGCCAGATCGTGGCAGTGTCCTCTTTCTACCGCACGCCGCCGCTGGGGCCGCAGGATCAACCTGACTACCTGAACGCGGCGGTTGTGCTGGAAACCGCTCTGGATGCCGACACGCTGCTGGATAATACCCAGCGTATTGAACTGCAGCAGGGCCGTGTGCGCAAAGCCGAGCGCTGGGGACCGCGAACGCTCGACCTCGATATCATGCTGTTTGGCAACAACGTGATTCATACTGAGCGTCTTACGGTTCCCCATTACGACATGAAAAATCGTGGATTTATGCTCTGGCCACTGTTTGAAATTGCCCCCGACCTTACCTTCCCTGACGGTATGTCATTGCAGGCCGTTCTGGAAAACCTTAACGCCGAAAAACCGGCCCGCTGGTAATCCCCTCATTCCGTCGGTTAACCATTAACATTTTGTGGTTAATCGATTGCCTAAAATCATTGTTCCCCCGAATGTTACTGATAGAATGCGCAAAGATTCGCTTTTGGGCTATCAGGAAACAGTATGAAACCAACCACCATCTCCTTACTGCAGAAATGCAAACAGGAAAAGAGACGCTTCGCCACCATCACTGCGTATGATTACAGCTTCGCCAGACTGTTTGCCGAAGAGGGTATCAACGTCATGCTGGTCGGGGATTCGTTAGGGATGACGGTACAAGGACATGATTCCACCCTGCCAGTCACGGTCGACGATATTGCTTACCACACGCGCGCTGTACGTCGCGGTGCGCCTGCCTGTCTGTTACTTTCCGACCTGCCATTTATGGCCTATGCCACTCCGGAGCAGGCCTTTGAAAACGCGGCAGTCGTCATGCGCGCCGGTGCCAACATGGTCAAAATCGAAGGCGGTGCATGGCTTGTTGATACGGTAAAAATGCTCACCGAGCGCGCTGTGCCGGTCTGTGGGCACTTAGGGTTAACGCCGCAGTCCGTTAATATCTTTGGCGGCTACAAGGTGCAGGGCCGTGGCGATGCCGCGCAAACGCTGTTTGATGACGCCGTGGCGCTGGAAGCCGCAGGCGCACAGCTTCTGGTGCTTGAGTGCGTCCCGGTTGAGCTGGCGAAACGCATTACCGAAGCGCTCTCTATTCCGGTTATCGGAATTGGCGCAGGCAATGTCACCGATGGGCAAATCCTGGTGATGCATGATGCCTTCGGCATTACCGGCGGACACATCCCGAAATTTGCCAAAAATTTCCTGACAGAAGCAGGCGACATGCGCGCTGCTGTGCGGCAGTATATTGCCGAGGTTGAGTCCGGCGTGTATCCGGGCGAAGAACACAGTTTCCATTAAGGAGTCAAGGTGTGCTAATCATAGAAACCCTGCCGCTGCTGCGCCAGCATATCCGTCGTGCTCGTCAGGAAGGGAAACGTATTGCCCTTGTCCCGACCATGGGCAATCTGCATGACGGCCATATGAAACTTGTCGATGAGGCAAGGGCACGTGCAGATATCGTGGTGGTCAGTATTTTCGTTAATCCGATGCAGTTCGACCGCGCTGATGACCTGGCGCGCTACCCACGCACGCTGCAGGAAGATTGCGAAAAGCTCAAAAAACGCCACGCGGACATTGTCTTCTCTCCGGCTCCGGCGGATGTGTACCCACAGGGCACCGATGAAGCGACCTACGTTGATGTGCCGGGCATTTCGACCATGCTGGAAGGTGCCAGCCGTCCCGGCCATTTCCGTGGCGTTTCGACTATCGTCAGCAAGCTGTTCAACCTGGTGCAGCCGGATATCGCCTGCTTCGGCGAAAAAGATTTCCAGCAACTGGCGCTGATCCGCAAGATGGTGGCAGATATGGGCTACGATATTGAGATCGTCGGTGTGCCGATTGTGCGGGCTAAAGATGGTCTGGCACTCAGCTCCCGTAATGGCTATCTGACCGCCGAGCAGCGCAAAATCGCGCCAGGATTAAGCAAGGTCATGAATACCATGGCAGAGCAACTCCTGGCGAAAGAGTTGACCGCAGAAGAGATTATCGCACTGGCAGAGCAGGCGCTGAACGATAAAGGCTTCCGCGCTGACGATATTCAGATTCGTGATGCCGATACGCTGCTCGAACTCACCGACAGCAGCAAACATGCGGTGATTCTGGTGGCGGCCTGGCTCGGCCAGGCGCGTCTGATTGACAACAAAGTGGTTGAACTGGCGTAGTGCTTTCAGCCTCAAATTATTAAAGGTAAACGTAATGATTCGCAAAATGCTGCAAGGTAAACTTCACCGTGTAAAAGTGACCCAGGCAGATCTGCACTATGAAGGCTCCTGCGCAATTGACCAGGATTTTCTTGATGCAGCGGGCATCCTTGAAAACGAAGCCATTGATATCTGGAATGTGAACAATGGTAAACGCTTCTCCACCTATGCGATCGCTGCCGAGCGCGGCTCAAAAATCATCTCCGTCAACGGTGCTGCTGCGCATTGCGCGGACGTGGGCGATATCGTCATTATCGCCAGCTTCGTGATGATGTCTGACGAAGAAGCCCGTCGCTGGCAGCCAAAAGTCGCCTACTTTGACGGTGATAACGACATGAAACGCACTGCGAAGGCGATTCCGGTTCAGGTAGCGTAATGTCATTTACAGGGCTGAACAATATGTTCAGCCCTGCCTTGCGGGTGATGCCCTGTACATCTTTCCCTTCAGATTTTCCTTTCTTTGTTTATTACTCTTTATCACATTTATTCACGGAATGTATGATCAATCTCGAAACAGGTGCAAAAAAAAGCAAATATCAAACACTTACCGCCCCCTTTTTAAGGGAAAAATAAGTTGCATATAATTATAACCTGAGCAATTATATTTCCAGAAACATTTGGCATTATATTTATCATGAATAAATCACTCATCATGATTAATATTATTTGAATTAACTGAACGTGTAACCCTCTCTATACATATTTAAAAAAACAATCGTAACGTTTTGTTTTTTAAACCTTAAATATGTCAATTTAGATTCACTCAAATCACATTGAAGCAATTCTCACTATTGGTTACAAAGAAACAATATTATATTTCTTTCGCTTTATCTATAAGCACCAATTTTTGAATAATCTTTTCTAATAAATGGATGTTTTATATGTTTAAGAAAACTGTTTTAGCTGCGTCTGTGGCTGTAATGGCAATGGGTTCTGTCTCTGCAATGGCTGATGACGTTGGTCTGATCACTTTTGACGGTGCGGTAACTGATACAACTTGCATTATTACTACCAACAACGGTGTTGACGCAAACAACGTCACCGTAACCCTGCCAGTTGTTAAAAAAGCAGACGTTGAAGGTACCACCGTTGATGCAGGCGTAGGTTCTAAAGAGTTTGAACTGCACCTGAGCAAATGCCCGGAAAGCCTGACTAAAGCATCTGCAACCTTTACTTCTCAGCAATTCGCTGACCTGTCTAACGGCACTCTGAAAGCTGACCCAACTGTTGCTGGCCACGCTGACAACGTAAGCCTGGCGCTGTACAACAACACCACTGCTAACAGCGATCGCGTACTGATCGGTCAGCCAGAAAACAACACCCAGAAGGCAGGTCTGACCGCTGGTGAAGGCACCCTGGCCTACCGCGTTGCATACGTTCCTAGCGCTAACTGGGCGGCTGGCACCAACGATGTAACCGCCGGTAAAGTAAGCAGCAACGTTACTTTCACCATGAGCTACGAATAATAGCCTCATTGTTACCATGCGCTCACGGATGAGGTGGGCGCATTTTTATTTAATGGATGAATACTATGCGCCCTTTTAAAATGTGTATGACCGCACTTATTTTCAGTGCGGCTTTTGCTGTCTCTCATTCTGCTCTTGCGGATATCGTTATTTCTGGCACCCGCGTTATCTATCCGGCGTCAGCCAAAGATGTCACTGTCAAGATGGAAAACCGTGGTAATAAGCCTTTGCTGGTGCAAACCTGGCTTGATGATGGTCGTGACTCAACCAACCCACAAGAATTGAAATTACCGTTTATCGTCACACCACCTGTCTCCCGCGTCGATCCAGCCAAAGGGCAGACCGTTCGTATAACCTGGCTTGGACAATCTCTGCCGCAGGACAGAGAGACAATGTACTGGTTTAACGTACTTGAGGTTCCACCTAAAACCAAAGGTGCCGACGCCCAAAACATGCTGCAACTGGCATTCCGTACGCGTATCAAAATGTTTTTCCGTCCTGACAATCTGAAAGGCGACGCGTCTACTGCAGCATCCCAACTGAAATGGTCGCAACAGGCAAGCTCACTTGTCGCGCGTAACGACTCACCTTATTACGTTTCCGTTGCCAAAATTGAGGTCAGCGCGGGCGGTAAGCCAATCGAAATAGAACCGCATGTTGTCGCCCCGTTTGCTACCCAATCTTATGAAATGAAGAACGCAGGCTCGGCGCAAGTTAAAAAATTAACTTATACCTCCATTAATGATTTTGGAGGCTCGGAGAAACATGAGGCGACTGTTAATTAAGACGCCTGATAATCCATAAATTTTCTCTAATAATTAGCAGCTAACGGATTAGTGATAGCAATGTTATTTCGCCGCTCATTTCTTTGTATTGCCATTTGCGCAGCGCTTCAGACTGCGTCTTTAGCAGCTGAAAAAACTGCTGTGCCATCCTCTGGTAGTGAAGAGGTCGAATTCAACGATCAGTTTCTGTTTAATACAGGGACCAATATAGACGTTAGCCGCTTTTCTCAGGGGAACCCGGTCGTTCCTGGCACCTTTAAAACGCAAATTATCCTGAATGGTCAGAAGAAACTGCTGACAGAGTTTACCTTTAAAGACAACGGAACGCCGCGAGCAGCGCCTTGCTTCACGCCAAAGTTTTTGATGCAAATTGGTATCAAAAGAGACGCGGTAGAAGGAGCGATTAGCAAAGAGGCCGCTGAAGAAAGTGAAGAAATTTGTATCAATATCAGCCAGACGTTCGCAGGTTCTTCTTGGGATTACAATACCGGTACGCAGGAATTAAGCCTCTCCGTTCCACAAATTTATGTAGAACGCCGTCCTTATGGCTATGTTGATCCTTCGCTTTGGGAAGACGGAATTACGGCCGGTATACTGTCCTACGATCTTAATGCCTGGCATTCAGACAGTACGGATGGCGCACGCGATACGGCATACGCTGGGCTAAAATATGGTTTCAATATGGGGCCATGGCGGTTGCGTTCACGCGGCACACTCAACTGGGATCAGGAGAGCGGTTCCGATTACTCAAGCCAGGATATTTATCTTCAGCGTGACATTACCCCGCTGCGTGCGCAGTTACTGATAGGTGACTCCTTTACCCGAGGCGATACCTTCAACTCGTTAAGCCTGCGTGGCATGCGCATGTATAACGACGACCGTATGCTGCCTGGTGGTATTTCAACCTATGCACCAACTATTCGCGGCGTGGCCAAGAGTAACGCCAAAGTTACAGTTACGCAGAGCGGAAATAAAATCTATGAAAGCACGGTTCCACCGGGTGCTTTCGAGATTAACGATCTGAGTACCACTGGTTACGGCAGCGATCTGGTTGTCACGGTTGAAGAATCAGACGGGAGCATACGTACCTTCTCCGTCCCTTACTCATCCGTCAGCCAGATGCTTCGTCCAGGCTATAGTCGCTGGGATATTGGCGTGGGTGAACTCCACGACAATGGCCTGCGCGATAAGCCACGCCTCGGTTACGCCACTGGATATTATGGCCTGAATAACACCTTCACAGGTTACACCGGCCTGCAATACATGGACACGGGCTATTTCTCCGGGCTGGCGGGTATCGCCATGAATACTCCGCTCGGTGCCTTTGCGCTGGATATTACGCACTCCGATGCTGATGTCGATGGCGTAGGTAATCTGACTGGTCAGAGCTATCGCCTTTCCTGGAGTAAGCTCGTTGAAAATACGAATACCTCGTTTAACGTGGCGGCGTATCGTTTCTCAACGGAAGATTACCTGACGCTGAACGATGCTGCCTCACTCGCGGAGGACGTCAAATACCGCGATAGTGCTCGTAACCCGGATCGTACCGGCGAAGACGTGTACAACCATTTCCAGCGTATGAAAAATCAGGTCCAGCTTAACGTCAGCCAACCGATCTCCGATGGTCAAAATGAGTATGGCTCGTTGTACGTCACCGGAAGCTGGCAGGACTACTGGACCGAGTCCAGCTCAACCTCCCAATATTCAGTGGGTTATAACAACTCATTCTGGCTGGGGAGCTATAGCGTCTCGCTGCAACGCAGCTATGACGAATACGGTGAAAAAGATGACAGCGTATATCTGAACCTGAGTATCCCGCTGGAAAACCTGCTGGGCCATAAGAAGCATCCGGGCGGATTCTCAAGCGTCAATATGAGCATGAACTCGGACTTCAAAAAAAGCACTGCGTTCAACACCAGTGCAAACGGTAATACCGATGATTACCGCTTTAGCTATAGCGTAAACGCCAGTACCAGCCACGCAGATAGCGGCGATCTTAACCAGGTTGGCGGCTATGGCAGCTATAACAGTCCATACGGACCGATGAGTATTTCTGCTTCGGCTTCCGACGATAACAGCCAGCAGTATTCCTTGAGCTACAGCGGGGGAATGTTGATGCATTCAGGCGGTGTCACACTGTCGCCGGGCAGCATTGGCGACACCGATACGCTGGCGTTAGTCAATGCTCCGGGCGCGAAAGGTGCCAGGTTAAGCGTTGGCGACGGTGTAATTGGTAGCTCTGGCTACGCCATCATGCCGTATCTGTCAGCATACCGCGAGAATACGGTTGGTATCGATATTTCCAAACTGGAATCCGACGTTGAAGTGAAAAGCACCAGTACGGTGACTGTACCGCGTAGCGGGGCGATCGTGCGGGTGGATTTCGAAACCGATCAGGGTCGCTCACTGCTACTCGATCTGCATCGTTCAGATAACAGCTTTATTCCACTCGGTGCCGATGTCATCGACGAAAAGGGTCAGTCTGTCGGCTCCGTAGGTCAGGCAGGCCAGGCCTATGTGCGCGGGATCGGAGAGAGCGGAAAATTACGTGTCGTCTGGAGTAGCGGTGCCGATGGCGCCTGTACCGTGACGTATCAAATCACACCATCAGCTCAGAAAGTTGGCCTGACAACCATGCTCACCAACCAGATTTGCCAGATGTAATGCTTTTTTAACAGGGAGTTATTTTAATGAAGAAAACAATGTCACTTACGCGTCTTGCTGCCTTTTTGGCTCTGGCGGTAAGTTCTCAGACCTTTGCTGCGGGTACTAACCTTGATGTGACTTTCACCGCTCTGCTGCGTGAAACCACCTGCGACATGAAAATCGAAGGCGGTACAGGCGATGGTAAGGCCAATATCATTCCTATTGGTGCAGGCGGAAAAATTTCGCTGGCAGACATTGCCAGTGGTTCTGAAAGCGCCTCTACCACATTCAAGCTGAAAATCATTGAATGCCCGGCCAGCCTGGCAGGATTGAAAACAACCATTTCTGGTTCGAAGTCCGGCTACCTTGATACCGCAATAACAAACGGAGTAACGACGGGTAAAGCTGATTACACGGGCGTTTCCATCGCACGTGCATCTGCACCAACTGCGCCGTTTACGATTAACTCGGCTGATGACGATAAGCGCCTTGTATGGAGCAGTCAGGAAATTACCAGTCAGGAAGTCGCGTTGATTGCCCGCCTTGTGGAAACGAAAAGCGGCTCGGCTACAACCGGTGATTTTAGTGCAATTGCCACTTTTAACTTTGAATATCAGTAAGCGGAAGGATACGCAACAATGAACATGAAAACATCCACACTCATTGCTCTGGCAGTTTCTGCCGGTCTTATTTCCGCATCCGCATCCAGCGCTATTACGGGAACCCCGAGCGTACAGGCAACCTTTACCACAACGGTAGAAGCAGGAACCTGTACCGCGCAGCTCCAGAATGCTGGCGGTCAACCTATTAGCACCCTGGCTTTTGGTGACGTATTCAAATCTGACCTGATAGCACAAAGTCGCAGCGAGCCGTTTAAAATCGCGTTCAGTGGTTGTGCTGGTGTAAGAAGCGCTAGCGTAGAAGCAACCGCAGGTTCAGGCGGGACGTGCTCAGGTGACGCGCATACGGGCGATTCTTTCGATGCATCAAATGCCACAGCATTTGAAGTATGGAAAGGTACTGCGGGTTCAGGAACACTGATGAGCTGTAACACTAAACCCGTACAAAACGTCACCATCAGCGGCGGTACAGCCAATTTCAATATGGCTGCGCGTATCGTGATCGCTAAGGACAAAGCAATTGCTGATGTAACCACCGGTGACGTTAGCGCACCTGTTACGTTTGTTGTGACTTACCAATAATAATAAGCAGGGGCAGAGCCACCATGTCGAAAATATCAAACAATAATGTCCTGAAAAGAACAGTGTTCTTTGCCGGGCTTATAAGCTGGTATTGGTCTGCCCCATGCCTGTCCGTTGAGACAGGCATGGATGTTACGCTCAATGCCAATATCGTAGAAAATACCTGCCAGATATCTATTCCAGGCGACGGAAAAGTGCATCTACCGATTGTAAGCAAGAGCTGGTTTTATAATGGTGATGGTAGCTCACGCCTGCAACCCACGGATGCCGCGGCGGGTACGGAATTTTCCGTAAAAGTAGAAAGTTGTTCGACCGGCAGTACCATTAACAAGCTGAATTTCAGCTTTCAACCGCAGAGCCAGCAATGGCCTGTCGGCTCACGCCAGGTTTTTATTAATGAAACAGCGGTTGCTGAAGGCGGCGCTGATAATACTGGCGTAGTCATTTTTTCAAAGGAATTGAATACCAACGTTCTGAATAGCGATGGGAGTTCCAGTGTATTGCTTGATGCAGGAGCTACTGACTGGGCGAAGGAATATCAATTTTATGCTCGCCTGCAAAATACCGGCCCAGTTGCATCAGGGAAAGTGACCAGCCGGGTTGTTGTGAATGCGACATACCGCTAAATAAGACAGGGAGGATAATCTTATGAATTTTAAAGGACGTTTAACGGGCTCCATATGTACAACTGTCATGTTGCTGCTTGTGCAGGGCTACGCATGGGGAGAATGCCATTTTGGGGAGAATGGTGAAGGTGGGACATCCACTATCGTCAATACACTTGCCAGCTCGCCCGTTTATTTTCATGCCGTTCCTACGGGCCAGTTTCCAAGCGAGGGGGTTGAAATAGGAGGCCCTTATGAGGCAGCCCTTTCTCCTGCATTGTGGTCTGACTGTGATGCTGGTACTGATGGGGAGCAGATGTCCAACATCACTTATGATGCAATTGGTGGTGTAGACGGCGCGATGTGGCCAACAAATATTCCGGGTATTTATTACGCAGTAAGAATTTATAGTGATAAGAATGTTGGCTCTTATTTTCAATATAGTAATGGACAATGGACAAACTTACCATTAAACGCCAGTCAACCAGATCATAGCTGGAAAGCGCAGATTAAGCTCATTCAAACGAGCGAATTTATAGGTAACACCTCATACGCTACGGTGATTACACCGAAAGAATCTAAAAAAATAGGTGGTATGTCCGTTGGTGGTCATACAAGTACCGATAACCAACCCTGGTGGTTTAATGTAACAACGTCAACCTTCAGTTTGCCTATTGCCGCTGCAACTTGTCAGGCAACGGTCGTTAATGGGGGCACAAACAATGTCGATTTTGGCGAAATGATGTTTTCCTCCATACGAGAAGGATTTTATCCGCATCAAGACTTCAATCTCCAGTTAAAAGGTTGCAACAACGTCACAGCGATTAAATATAAAGTTAGCTCTAACAACACATCATATACTTCAGGCATCGGAGATATGATGATAAATACTTTAACGTCTGATGCTGCCGCTGGCATTGGTGTGACAATTGAGCAAGAATTTGAGGCAAACCCATCCGGTCATGGCGAGCCGTTTATTAACGATCCCTCTTATATCTATGTAGGTCTGCAATATCAGGTTGGAGCAAATTCAAGTATCGACCTCCCCTTTATGGCCCATTTGCGAAGAGACAATAATATCCCGCTCAAAGCAGGTAATTTTAAAGCCATCGCCACGTTTACGATTGATTATTTCTGATTCACCCCTGCGGCTGATTACTGATCAGCCGCGACATCGTCTCCAGCGAATCCGTTCTTAAGATGTACAAGCGTTTCAGTAAGAACGGATTATCGCCAGGCTTCACCTTTCCTTTCACCGTTGTCACCGCAAGATGAAAACCGGCATCATTTGCCGCTTTCACCGCTTTAGTATCGTATCCGCCAAACGGATAAGAGAGATACAGCACATGCGGGTTAAACTGTGCCAGCGCCCGCCGGGAACGTTCAAAATCAAACAGGATCACGTGGTAACTACGGCTTAATAAAATGGGATGTTTGTTGCCGTCAACGCGATGCAGGAAGTGAGTGTGAGACTGAATATCGAACACATCCTGGATACCCTTAATCTCCTTAACGCTCATAAACTGCAGCGATTTTGGGTCCCATTTTTGTGAATACCCTTTGATCCGAGAAGAGATAATAAAGGCCGTGGCGTGAAAGCCGTATTCTTTCAGCACAGGATACGCGTAGCGGCTTACCGATTTCAGCCCATCATCAAAGGTCAGCACCACGGACTTCGCCGGTAAATTCATTTTGTTACGCACGTATCCTTCCAGCTGGGACATCGTCAGGGTGGTGTAACCCTGATCGCGCAGCCAGGTCATCTGGTTACTGAACGCGCGCACGCTGGTTGTGGTCGAGGTATGGCGAAAACGGGTGTTCTCTTCATCGCGTAAAATATGGTGATAGGTCAGGACCGGAATACCGTTATCTTCCTGCGCATCCAGGCTGCTTATCCAGGCAAGTCGATTACCAATACGGATTTGATACCAGGTCTGGTTCAGTCGGTCTTTGAGTTTATTCAGAATCGGGTAACGGAGGTTAGAACTCAATGTGCCAAACGGTGCACTTCCGCTGCTGGGGGCGTTATAGACCGGCGTGTCTTTCCAGGTAATCAGGTTTTGATTGCTCAACGGTTTGTTCAGATCGCCCAGACTATCTTCTACACGCTGTTTTCCCTGCACCTTCTCAAGGTGGCCTTTATCGATAAAGCCAGTACCGAAACCGAAGCGAAATTCGTAGTAATCTGCCGCGGCAGGCACAACCGCAAGGATCTGCCCGGCCCGCACATTGCCCACGTTAACCACATTATTGCCCACCTGCGCCCAGATGGTTGCATCTTCGGTGGTTTGCATATATTGAGCAGGGAGGCCTTGCTGACTCATCAGGCTGGCAGAAGCACTACCGGAGAGCAACAACAGAAGGAAAATAACGCGAATGAACATGGGATATAAATCGATACGGGAAATCAGTCGCCATTGTAGCAAAAGCGACATCAATACCAACGTTTAATTCTTATACAAATCATGAAGCAGGACAAACGGTGGATTTTTCTGCTGCTGATGCCACAGGCTACTGACACCATGAACTTGCTGATCAACGATAGCATTACGGAAATCGGCGCTACTTAAGGTTTCACGAAGCGGGTACATCATTTCCAGCAACGCGTAATTGATGCCGGAAATCACCTCACAGTTTTCGTGCTTATGGCTTAACAACGCCGCTGAACGATAAGGTGCCGCGCCAGATTTATCGGTAAGAAAGATGACGCCATCACCGCTGTCTGTCTGGTGCAGTGCGTCGCACATCATGCGGCTTAGCATATTGGTGCTCAGCCCACGCCAGTAGTTAACCGCCTGGCATTGCGCCAGTGGTCCAAATTTCATCTCCAGGCGTTCGAGAATCGACTGAGCCTCATCATCATGGCAGGTGATTACCCATCCCAGCATACACTCTCTCCTTAGCAGGCGAGTAGTTTAGCGGAGTGAAGGTCAGGTTACGGTGATAATCATCAAAGAAAAGCGCCCGGCAACCAGAATGTTGCCGGGCGGTAGATTAGCTGCGCAGCCCGCGCCCGCGCTGAATCAGATACCAGCACAGCGCATAAAACGCGACGATAAACACCACCAGCACCGCCACCGTGGTAAACAACGGCACATCGGTAATGCCGAGGAAGCCAAAGCGGAAGCCGCTGATCATATATACAATCGGGTTCAGGTGCGACAGCGCCTGCCAGAACGGCGGCAGCAGCGTCAGGGAATAAAACACCCCACCGAGGTAGGTTAACGGCGTCAGCACAAAGGTGGGGATCAGGCTGATATCGTCAAACGTTTTGGCAAATACGGCATTTAACAGGCCCGCCAGCGAGAACAGCACCGCCGTCAGCAACAGCGTCAGCGCGACAAACAACCACGAGTGCACCTGGAACGGCACAAAGAACAGTGAAATGGCCGTCACCAGGACGCCCACGCACAAGCCTCGCGCCACGCCGCCGCCCACGTAACCCGCAATGATCACGTGCGTCGGCACCGGGGCCACCAGCAGCTCTTCAATGTTGCGCTGGAACTTGGCGCTAAAGAATGACGACGCCACGTTAGCGTAAGCGTTGGTGATCACCGCCATCATGATCAGGCCCGGCACGATAAACTGCATATAGGTAAAACCGTGCATCTCACCAATACGAGAACCAATCAGGTTACCGAAAATGATGAAATAGAGCGTCATGGTGATGACCGGCGGCACCAGGGTCTGCACCCAGATGCGCATAAAGCGGTTAATCTCTTTCGCCCAGATGCTTTTCAGCGCGACCCAGTAAAGATGCGTCATGCCTTGTCTCCTTGTTTATCATGCACCAGAGAGACAAACAGCTCTTCCAGTCGGTTCGCTTTATTACGCATACTTAATACCTGAATCCCCTGAGCGCTCAGTTGAGAAAACACGCTGTTAATACCCTGTTCACGCAGCACTTCCACTTCCAGCGTCGACGTATCAACCAGGCGATACTGATACCCTTCCAGCTTCGGCAGCGGGCTTTTCGCGGCAAGGTCGAGAATAAACGTTTCTGATTTCAGCTTGGAGAGCAGATTTTTCATCGAGGTGTTTTCAACCAGCTCACCGTGCTGAATGATGCCGATATTGCGGCACAGCATCTCAGCTTCTTCGAGATAGTGCGTCGTCAGGATAATGGTGGTGCCTTTGTCGTTGAGATCTTTCAGGAAGCCCCACATGGAACGACGCAGTTCGATATCCACCCCCGCGGTTGGCTCATCGAGGATCAGCAGCTTCGGCTCATGCATTAATGCACGGGCAATCATCAGGCG
This sequence comes from Enterobacter oligotrophicus, assembly GCF_009176645.1. Classification (NCBI taxonomy): domain Bacteria; kingdom Pseudomonadati; phylum Pseudomonadota; class Gammaproteobacteria; order Enterobacterales; family Enterobacteriaceae; genus Enterobacter; species Enterobacter oligotrophicus. The sequence goes on along the minus strand of NZ_AP019007.1, from coordinate 3,341,773 downwards.
GCGTTTCATCCCACCGGAGAGCATTCGCGCACGTTCGTTACGCTTTTCCCACAGATCGAGCTGTTTGAGGTATTTCTCGCTGCGTTCGACCGCCTCTTTACGCTCAACGCCGTAGTAGCCCGCCTGGTTGACAACGATCTGCTGCACCGTCTCAAACGGGTTGAAATTGAACTCCTGCGGCACCAGCCCCAGCTGGCGTTTGGCGTTCACGACATCTTTTTGCAGATCGTAGCCAAACACGCTGACCCGGCCAGAGGACTTGTTAACCAGCGAACTGATAATACCGATAGTGGTAGATTTCCCTGCTCCATTCGGCCCCAGAAGCGCGTAGAAATCTCCCGCCTCTACCTTAAGATCTATCCCGCGCAGCGCCTGAACGCCGCCCGGATAGGTTTTTTTAAGCTGCTCAAGCTCAAGTGCAATCGCCATGAATTAAACTTACCTATAGTTCTGACACACGTTGTGTGGTTTCATTAAAAGTCGGGTTACCCTATAGTAGCGCAACGCAATTACTCGGTTACAGGTCGTTAACGTCCATGAATGACATAGATACACTCATCAGCAACAATGCACTATGGTCAAAAATGCTGGTGGAAGAAGATCCCGGTTTTTTTGGGAAACTGGCACAAGCGCAGAATCCGCGCTTTCTATGGATTGGATGTTCCGACAGCCGCGTACCGGCAGAACGCCTGACCGGCCTCGAACCGGGTGAACTGTTTGTTCACCGTAACGTTGCCAACCTGGTCATTCATACGGATCTCAACTGCCTTTCTGTTGTTCAGTACGCCGTTGACGTGCTGGAAGTCGAGCACATCATCATTTGCGGTCACTACGGCTGCGGCGGCGTACAGGCGGCGGTCGAAAATACGGAACTGGGGTTAATCGATAACTGGCTGCTGCACATCCGCGATATCTGGTTCAAACATAGCTCACTGTTGGGCGAAATGCCGCAGGAACGTCGTCTCGACACGCTGTGTGAGCTGAACGTGATGGAGCAGGTCTATAACCTGGGACACTCCACGATTATGCAATCCGCGTGGAAACGCGGGCAGAAAGTGTCGATTCACGGCTGGGCATATGGCATTCATGATGGCCTGCTGCGCAACCTGGAAGTCACCGCCACCAACCGTGAAACGCTGGAGCAGCGTTACCGTTCGGGGATTGCCAACCTCAAGCTCAAGCATGTGAACCATAAATAAACAAAGCCGGGTGGCGGCTGCGCCTTACCCGGCCTACATGTGCCCATTCGTAGGCCCGGTAAGCGTAGCGCCACCGGGCAACAAACCACAATTATTCGTCCAGCAACACAACTTTCCCGACATACGGCAGATGACGGTAACGCTGCGCGTAGTCAATGCCGTAGCCAACCACGAATTCATCAGGAATTGAGAAACCGACAAACTCCACCGGAACCTGCACTTCACGGCGCTCAGGTTTATCCAGCAGCGTACAAATCGCCAGCGATTTAGGTTCACGGAGGCTCAGGATCTCGCGCACTTTAGAGAGCGTGTTGCCGGAGTCGATGATGTCCTCGACGATCAACACATCTTTGCCACGAATATCTTCATCCAGATCTTTCAGGATTTTCACATCACGGGTTGTGGACATGCCGCTGCCGTAGCTGGAGGCGGTCATAAAATCGACCTCATGTGACACCTGCACTTCACGGCACAGGTCGGCCATGAACATGAAAGAGCCACGCAACAGACCCACCAGCACCATTTCGCTGCCGCTGTCCTTGTAATGTTCGGTGATTTGACGACCCAGTTCGGCGATACGCGCTTTGATCTCGGCTTCCGGGATCATCACTTCAACAGTATGTTTCATATTGCTAACCATATGATTTTAATGAAAATCTCTCAATGCGGATGAGTGTTTTTCCGGCATCGATACGCAAGCCAGCCATTATACCAGCAAATGGATAAGCCTGGCGTATGAGTTATAAAAAGCAATATTTGTGATTCCGATCACACTTGTTAATACCTATAATTAATTGCTAGCAAATAATTAACAAAACTGACGAGTACTTTTCTATGGCTGAAACAAAAACTAAGCAGCCGCGTCTTCTGGTGACATTAACAGCCGCGTTTGCCGCATTCTGCGCGCTGTATTTGTTAATCGGTGGCGTATGGCTGGTCGCGATTGGCGGCTCCTGGTACTACCCGATTGCGGGTCTGGTTATGGTTGGCGTAACCATCCTGCTGTTACGTAGAAAACAATCCGCACTGTGGCTGTATGCCGCACTCCTCCTTGCCACCATGATCTGGGGCGTCTGGGAAGTTGGTTTCGACTTCTGGGCACTGACGCCGCGCAGTGACATTCTGGTCTTCTTCGGAATCTGGCTGATCCTGCCGTTCGTCTGGCGTCGTCTGATTGTGCCTTCCAGCGGCGCTGTGGCGGGTCTGGTCGTTGCGCTGCTGATTACCGGCGGTATCCTGACCTGGGCCGGTTTTAACGACCCACAGGAAATTAACGGTACGCTGAACGCACAATCCACACCTGCTGCGGCTATCTCGCAGGTCGCGGATGGCGACTGGCCTGCCTACGGGCGTAACCAGGAAGGCCAACGCTACTCTCCACTGAAGCAGATCAACGCGGATAACGTTAAAAATCTGAAAGAAGCCTGGGTATTCCGTACCGGCGACCTGAAGATGCCAAACGATCCGGGCGAACTGACCAACGAAGTCACGCCGATTAAAGTGGGCAACATGCTTTACCTGTGTACAGCGCACCAGCGTCTGTTCGCACTTGACGCTGCGACAGGTAAAGAGAAATGGCACTTTGATCCACAGCTGAACTCCAACCCGTCGTTCCAGCACGTGACCTGCCGTGGCGTCTCTTACCACGAAGCGCGTGCCGACAATGCCAGCCCGGAAGTCATTGCTGACTGTCCGCGCCGCATTATGCTGCCGGTAAACGATGGCCGTCTGTTCGCGATTAACGCCGAAACGGGCAAGCTGTGCGAAACCTTCGCCAACAAAGGTATCCTGAACCTGCAGACCAACATGCCGGACACCACGCCGGGTCTGTATGAACCCACCTCACCGCCAATCATCACCGATAAAACCATCGTGATTGCCGGTTCGGTAACGGATAACTTCTCCACCCGTGAAACCTCAGGCGTTATCCGTGGCTTCGACGTGAACACCGGTAAACTGCTGTGGGCCTTCGATCCGGGCGCGAAAGAACCAAACGCGATCCCATCGGACGAACACACCTTTACCTTTAACTCGCCAAACTCCTGGGCTCCTGCTGCCTATGATGCGAAGCTGGACCTGGTCTACCTGCCGATGGGCGTCACCACGCCAGATATCTGGGGCGGTAACCGCACACCAGAGCAGGAGCGTTACGCGAGTGCTATCGTGGCGCTGAACGCGACCACCGGTAAACTGGCATGGAGCTACCAGACCGTTCACCACGATCTGTGGGATATGGATATGCCGTCCCAGCCGACGCTGGCGGACATTACCGTTAACGGTAAAACCGTACCGGTGATTTACGCTCCGGCGAAAACCGGCAACATCTTCGTGCTGGATCGCAGCAACGGTAAGCTGGTCGTGCCTGCGCCGGAAAAACCGGTTCCGCAGGGTGCAGCGAAAGGCGATTATGTCAGCAAAACGCAGCCCTTCTCTGACCTGAGCTTCCGTCCGAAGAAAGACCTCAGCGGTGCAGACATGTGGGGTGCCACCATGTTTGACCAGCTGGTCTGCCGCGTGATGTTCCATCAACTGCGCTACGAAGGCATCTTCACGCCGCCTTCCGAGCAGGGCACGCTGGTCTTCCCTGGTAACCTGGGGATGTTCGAGTGGGGCGGTATTTCCGTTGATCCGAACCGTCAGGTGGCGATTGCCAACCCAATGGCGCTGCCGTTCGTTTCACGTCTGATCCCGCGTGGTCCAGGCAACCCAATGGAACAACCGAAAGATGCTAAAGGCAGCGGTACTGAAGCGGGTATTCAGCCACAGTACGGCGTGCCGTATGGCGTGACGCTGAACCCGTTCCTCTCTCCGTTCGGTCTGCCATGTAAACAGCCTGCCTGGGGTTATATCTCCGGTCTGGATCTGAAAACCAACCAGATCGTCTGGAAAAAACGTATTGGTACGCCACAGGACAGCATGCCGTTCCCGATGCCGGTTCCGGTGCCGTTCAATATGGGGATGCCAATGCTGGGAGGCCCAATCTCTACCGCCGGTAACGTGCTGTTCATCGCGGCAACCGCAGATAACTACCTGCGCGCGTACAACATGACCAACGGTGAGAAACTGTGGCAAGGCCGTCTGCCAGCTGGTGGACAGGCAACGCCGATGACCTATGAAGTGAATGGCAAGCAGTACGTTGTCATCTCTGCGGGGGGTCACGGTTCGTTTGGCACGAAGATGGGCGATTATATTGTCGCGTATGCGCTGCCGGATGAAGCAAAATAAATGCAAAACGGCAACGAAAGTTGCCGTTTTTAGTGTTTGTTCCCTCTCCCTGTGGGAGAGGGCCAGGGTGAGAGCATCAGGCCGCACCTGCGAAATGTAGGCCGGGTAAGGCGAAGCCGCCACCCGGCTTTTTTTATACGGTGAACCCCAGCATCATCCCCGTATCCTCATGCTCCAGCAGATGGCAGTGCGCCATATAGGCAAATTCTTTCGGTGCCTCGTGGTCAAACTTCACCAGCACTTCGCTGACGCCGCCCTCCACTCTCACCGTATCTTTCCATCCCGCGCGATGCGCGTCCGGCGCTTTACCGTTCTCTGAGACAATGCGGAACTGCGTGCCGTGGATATGGAACGGATGCAGCATCATGTCGCCCTCGCCGGAGATCACCCAGCGTTCAAACTGCCCTTTCGTGGCGGCAAACATCGGCGTGTTCATATCGAAGGCTTTGCCGTTAATCATGTTGGCGTTATGGAAATCAAAGCCATGACCACCATGATTCATGCCGCCCATTTTGCCGTGGTCCATGTTCATATGGCCCATCATCTGCCCGTGGTGCATCCCTGCCATTGCCTGATTGCCGTACTTCGCCATCAGCGCCTGCATGCCCATCATATCAAGCATCGGGTCCATCGAAAGCTGCAGCTTACGTTCTGTTAACCCACCAGGCGCAGGGAGCGCAGGCAGCGTGGTTAACGTATCCGGCAGAGTGCCGGACGCAGCGATCTGCAACGGCTGAATGCGCAGCACCGGGTGCGGCTTATCAAAAGGCGCGATGGCCATGCCCATCTGGCTGACCGGCAGGGTCACCAGGTCGAACGCTTTGCCGTCGCTGATATCCACCAGCACCTCAAAGCGTTCTCCCATCAGCATCGGCAGCTCGTTCACCTTCACCGGCTCCGGCAACAGACCACCGTCGCTCGCCACCACATACAGCGGGCGCTTATCGCTGGCAGCAAAATTGAGCGAGCGGGCGTTACAGCCGTTGAGCAGCCGTAAACGCAGCCAGCCTTTCGGTGCGGCATGCTGCGGGTAGATCGCACCGTTGGTCAGCAGCGTATCACCAAACCAGCCCACCGCCGCGCTCATCACATCCAGCTGGTAGTCAATCTGCCCGTCTGCGCTGAATTTTTTATCCTGCACAATCACCGGGACATCATCAATGCCCCACTGTTTCGGCAGGCGCAGCAGACGACTTTCGTCATCTTCAATCAGCACCAGCCCGGCCAGCCCCATCGCCACCTGATGACCCGTCTTGCCATGTTGATGCGGATGGAACCAGCAGGTCGCCTCGCGCTGGTCAGGCGTAAAGGTTACGCTGCGCTTACCACCGGCTTTAATAACGCCCTGCGGGCCGCCATCCACCCCACCAGGCACTTCCAGACCATGCCAGTGCAGCGTGCTCTCTTCTGCCAGCGTATTGTGGATATCAACCGTCACCGTTTTCCCCTTGCGTAGCTGGAGGGCCGGCCCGAGGAGATTACCGTTATAGCCCCACGTCGTGGCGGTATGTTCACCGAAGGTCGTTTTACCGGATTGCACGACAAGCTGGAGACGGCTACTGGCATCTGCGGTGAGTAATTCAGGGATCGGTAATGCTGGCCTGTCAGCCGCAAAAACCGCGCGGCTCCACAGCGGTAGCGCGCTGGCAACACCCAGCGCAACGGAATATTTCAAAAAATCACGACGTTGCATGTTCATTTCCTTATTTCCTGCAGGCGATCTTTTGAGCATAAACCCTCCCCTAACCGGAAGGTCAAGCACAGCGGCAATAATAAAGCTCGTCGCCCTGACACCAGGTATGCTAACGTTAATTTTCCGTGATGCAGTGGTAAAAGCAATGAAGACGTTTTTCAGAACAATTTTGTTCAGTAGCCTGATGGCGATGTGTGCAAACAGTTACGCGCTGAGTGAAAACGAAGCAGAAGATATGGCCGATCTGACGGCAGTTTTTGTGTTTCTGAAAAACGATTGCGGTTACCAGAATTTACCCAACGGGCAAATTCGTCGCGCACTGGTCTTTTTTGCCCAGCAGAACCAATGGGATCTCAGCAACTACGACAGCTTCGACATGAAGGCGCTCGGTGAAGACAGCTACCGTGATTTGAGCGGTATTGGCATTCCCACTGCTAAAAAATGCAAAGCGCTGGCACGCGATTCACTCAGCCTGCTCGCCTACGTGAAGTAACCTTCCCGACGCCCCTTGTTGACTCGCTAACCGCTCACAACGGCGGTAATGTGTTGCGCCCCTTCTGCTGGATGTGAGGATGTTAACGAAGGAGAGGACAACCCATGACCGAAAAAACGGTATGGCATGAAACGCTGCATGATCAATTTGGTCAATACTTTGCCGTGGATAACGTGCTTTACCACGAGAAAACCGATCATCAGGATTTGATCATCTTCGAGAACGCCGCCTTTGGCCGCGTGATGGCGCTGGACGGTGTGGTGCAAACCACCGAGCGCGATGAGTTTATCTATCACGAGATGATGACCCACGTCCCGCTGCTGGCCCACGGCCACGCGAAACATGTGCTGATTATCGGCGGCGGCGACGGTGCCATGCTGCGTGAAGTCTCCCGTCATCAATCCCTCGAAACCATCACTATGGTGGAAATCGATGCCGGTGTGGTTTCGTTCTGTCGTCAGTATCTGCCGAACCATAATGCCGGTAGCTATGACGATCCGCGCTTTAAGCTGGTTATCGACGACGGCGTCAATTTTGTTAACCAGACCACGCAAACCTTTGATGTCATTATCTCCGACTGCACCGATCCGATCGGTCCGGGCGCGTCGCTGTTTACCTCCTCATTCTACGAAGGCTGCAAGCGTTGCCTGAAACCAGGCGGGATCTTCGTGGCACAAAACGGCGTCTGCTTCCTGCAGCAGGATGAAGCCCTCGACAGCCATCGCAAGCTAAGCACTTACTTTGGTGACGTCAGTTTCTATCAGGCCGCCATTCCGACCTACTACGGCGGGATCATGACCTTCGCCTGGGCGACCGATAACGATGTGTTACGCCATCTCTCAACCGAAATTGTTCAGGCCCGCTTCCACCAGGCCGGTCTTAAATGCCGCTATTACAATCCGGCCATCCATACCGCGGCGTTTGCCTTGCCACAATATCTGCAAGACGCATTGTCCTTAAAGGAGGTGAACTAATTGAAAAAACTCAAACTGCATGGCTTTAACAATCTGACCAAAAGCCTGAGTTTTTGTATTTACGATATCTGCTACGCCAAAACAGCGGAAGAGCGCGATGGTTATATCGCCTATATCGATGAACTCTACAACGCCAACCGTCTGACCGAGATCCTGTCAGAAACCTGCTCGATCATCGGTGCAAATATCCTGAACATCGCCCGTCAGGATTATGAGCCTCAGGGCGCGAGCGTCACCATTCTGGTGAGTGAAGAGCCGGTCGATCCTCAGCTTATCGACAAAACCGAGCATCCCGGCCCGCTGCCGGAAGTGGTCGTCGCACACCTCGATAAAAGCCATATTTGTGTTCACACCTACCCGGAGAGCCACCCGGAGGGCGGGCTGTGTACCTTCCGCGCCGATATCGAAGTATCGACCTGCGGCGTGATTTCTCCGTTGAATGCGCTCAATTATTTAATCCACCAGTTGGAATCCGATATCGTGACCATTGATTATCGCGTGCGTGGTTTTACCCGTGATATCAACGGCATGAAGCACTTTATCGACCATGAGATCAACTCCATTCAGAACTTTATGTCTGAGGATATGAAGGCGCTGTACGACATGATGGACGTGAACGTGTATCAGGAGAACATCTTCCATACCAAGATGTTACTTAAGGAATTCGACCTTAAGCACTACATGTTCCATACCAAACCGGAAGAGTTAAGCGAAGAAGAGCGCAAGGCCATCACCGACCTGCTCTGGAAAGAGATGCGCGAAATCTACTACGGCCGCAATATTCCGGCCGTGTAAAAACGCTGGAGCAAGGACGCTCCGGTTTACTTCTGTTTCATAAACTCGCGGTACGCCGCCACTACCTGTAAAAAGTCCTCGACGCCGCACAGCGACAGACTTTCTTCGTCATAGTAGCTCATCCCCTCTTCCATCTCGTCACCCGAGAATTCAAGCTGGTTGGCACGCACCATAACTTCTTCACCATCCATCCATAACGTGTATTCATGCCCGGCTCGTTGCCAGGAACGCTCACTGCCTTTTACCGTATTCGCCGCCTGTTCAACTTCATCGAGAAGCGCGAGATTCTCTTTCACCTCTTCGTTAAACCAGTGCCCAACGGCTTCGTGGCCCATCGACATACGCACCTTCACCACGCCGGTGATGTCGCGCAGAAATTCGTAATCCATAGTGTTTTCCTCTGCAAAGCCATTAGGGTAATTATCGCAGCAGCGAGGAAGAAAAAAAGCGCGGGAGGTGGGAGGAATGAAAATAAAAAACCCACCGACGTTGCGATGGGTTTTGTAGGCCCGGTAAGCGTAGCGCCACCGGCAATGGGTCAGGTGCGGTCTGGTGCCCTCACCCCCAGCCCCTCTCCCACGGGAGAGGGTAGCATTTATACCGCGGTCTGGAAGATCACCCCGTCAGCCTTCTCGGTGTACTGAGAGAGCTGGTCGAAGTTCAGATAGCGATAGGTATCTACCGCTGTCTTATCAACCTGCGCCACAAAGGTCTGGTACTCTTCCGGCGTTGGCAGTTTGCCAATCAGCGCCGCAACCGCCGCCAGCTCCGCAGAGGCCAGGTAAACGTTAGCGCCCGTCCCTAAACGGTTCGGGAAGTTACGGGTCGAAGTGGACACCACCGTCGCACCGTCGGCCACGCGCGCCTGGTTACCCATACACAGGGAACAGCCAGGGATTTCGATACGCGCACCGCTCTTACCGAACACGCTGTAGTAACCCTCTTCGGTCAGCTGTGCAGCGTCCATACGGGTTGGCGGTGCCACCCACAGGCGGGTTGGCAGCTGGCCTTTGTGGGTATCCAGCAGCTTACCGGCAGCACGGAAGTGGCCAATGTTGGTCATGCAGGAACCGATAAACACTTCGTCGATCTTCTCGCCCTGCACTTCAGAGAGTGGACGCGCGTCATCCGGATCGTTCGGCGCACACAGAATTGGCTCTTTAATATCCGCCAGATCGATGTCGATCACTGCCGCATATTCTGCGTCAGCGTCAGCTTCCAGCAGCTGCGGATCGGCCAGCCATTTTTCCATACCCTGGATACGACGCTCCAGCGTGCGACGGTCGCCGTAGCCTTCTGCGATCATCCACTTCAGCAGCACGATGTTAGAGTTCAGATACTCAATAATCGGCTCTTTGTTCAGCTTGATGGTACAGCCCGCGGCAGAACGCTCTGCAGACGCATCGGTCAGCTCGAACGCCTGTTCAACTTTCAGATCCGGCAGACCTTCAATTTCCAGGATACGGCCGGAGAAGATGTTTTTCTTACCTTTCTTCTCAACGGTCAGCAGGCCCTGTTTGATGGCATACAGCGGGATCGCGTGAACCAGGTCACGCAGGGTGATACCCGGCTGCATTTTGCCCTTGAAGCGCACCAGCACCGATTCCGGCATATCCAGCGGCATTACGCCGGTCGCCGCAGCAAACGCCACCAGACCAGAGCCCGCCGGGAAGGAGATACCGATAGGGAAACGGGTATGGGAGTCACCGCCTGTACCCACGGTATCCGGCAGCAGCATACGGTTCAGCCAGGAGTGGATGACGCCATCACCCGGACGCAGAGACACGCCGCCACGGTTCATGATGAAGTCTGGCAGCGTGTGGTGCGTGGTTACGTCAACCGGCTTCGGATACGCCGCAGTGTGGCAGAAGGACTGCATCACCAGGTCAGAAGAGAAGCCCAGGCACGCCAGGTCTTTCAGTTCGTCACGGGTCATTGGGCCAGTGGTGTCCTGAGAGCCTACGGAGGTCATTTTCGGTTCGCAGTATGCGCCAGGACGGATACCGGCTACGCCGCACGCGCGACCGACCATTTTCTGTGCCAGCGAGTAACCGCGGCTGCTTTCCGCCACATCTTTCGCCTGACGGAACACGTCACTGTGCGGCAGACCCAGCGCTTCACGCGCTTTGGTGGTCAGGCCACGGCCGATGATCAGCGGAATACGGCCACCGGCACGCACTTCGTCGATCAACACGTCGGTTTTCAGCTCGAAGCTGGCCAGCAGCTCGTTAGTTTCGTGGTTGCGTACTTCACCTTTATACGGGTAAACGTCAATCACGTCGCCCATGTTCAGGTTGCTCACATCCACTTCAATTGGCAGCGCGCCCGCATCTTCCATGGTGTTAAAGAAGATTGGTGCAATTTTACCGCCGAGGCACAGGCCACCGCCGCGCTTGTTCGGCACGTGCGGAATGTCATCGCCCATGAACCAGAGCACGGAGTTAGTGGCGGATTTACGGGATGAGCCGGTACCCACAACATCACCGACGTAAGCCAGCGGGAAACCTTTTTGCTGCAGGGCTTCGATCTGCTTGATCGGGCCAACAACACCAGGCTGATCTGGCTCGATCCCTTCACGGGCGTTTTTCAGCATCGCCAGGGCGTGCAGAGGGATATCCGGGCGGGACCATGCATCCGGTGCCGGAGAGAGGTCATCGGTGTTAGTTTCACCGGTCACTTTGAAAACAGTGACGGTAATTTTTTCAGCCAGGGCAGGACGGTTCAGGAACCATTCGGCATCCGCCCAGGACTGCATCACCTGCTTCGCATAGACGTTGCCTGCTTTGGCTTTTTCTTCCACATCGTAGAAGTTATCGAACATCAGCAGCGTTGAGGAGAGCGCTTTCGCGGCAATCGGTGCCAGCGTGTCGTTATCCAGCGCGTCAATCAGCGGATGAATGTTATAACCACCCTGCATGGTGCCGAGCAGTTCAATGGCTTTTTCAGGAGTAACCAGTGGGGAGGTGGCTTCGCCTTTGGCGATAGCAGCAAGGAATCCGGCTTTTACGTAGGCAGCTTCATCTACGCCAGGCGGTACGCGGTTGATCAACAGATCTAACAGGAATTCTTCTTCGCCCTCAGGCGGGTTCTTCAGCAGCTCGACGAGCGCGGCCATTTGGGTTGCATCTAAAGGTTTGGGTACAATTCCCTCGGCGGCACGTTCTGCTACGTGCTTACGGTATTCTTCTAGCACGACGGTTCTCCTCGCTCTCATTGTCATATGCGGCGGGCGTTCTCTTCACGCTCCTGTGAGACAGCAGGTTGTAGGGTAAATGCCCGATACCGCGTCGGGCAGCATAGCAGGATTTCTGCACAGTGTTAATCTGTTTACAAAAAAGCAACATTAAATAATTTGCTGAATCGTTAAGGATGGTATAGCAGGGGGTGAACTGAATTTCAGACACAAAAAAACCGCCCGGATTGAAGTGAACCCCGAAAGTTGGACATCCAACGACTTTCCAGCCATCCGATATAATTGTGTAATAAATACTCACACTCTTTATCCGGACGTACCGGGTGGTTCCCCAATAAAAGTCAAAACTGTAAAACACGGGTGAATATACTCGCGGCTACATAAACGCCTTACGGCACAGCGCTCGTCTCGTCGGAGTCATTTTATGAAGTTGCCCTTTAAGCCACATCTGCTTGTTCTTCTTTGCAGTGTCGGGCTGTTTGCCGCCTCTGGCGTGATGTTTGTCAAAAGCCGCGCAACGGAACCTGCCGCCCCTGCTCCCGTCGCTCAACAGTCTGCCGCGCCAGCCTATACCGCCGCGCAAATCGATCAGTGGGTTGCCCCTGTTGCACTCTACCCGGATGCCCTGCTGTCGCAAATTTTTATGGCATCAACCTACCCGTCCAACGTTATCCAGGCTGCACAGTGGTCAAAAGACAATCCTAAAATGCAGGGCGACGCGGCTATCCAGGCCGTTGCCGGGCAACCGTGGGACCCAAGCGTTAAGTCGCTGGTCGCCTTTCCACAGTTGATGTCACTGATGGGCGAAAACCCGCCGTGGGTGCAAAACCTGGGAGATGCTTTCCTCGCGCAGCCTAAAGATGTGATGGATTCCGTTCAGCGCCTGCGATTACTGGCGCAGCAAACCGGCGCATTGCAATCCACACCACAGCAGACCGTCACCACCGTGACAAAGCCTGCCTCGACAAAAACAACAACGGAATCAACAACCACGCCGACGGTCATTAAGATTGAATCCGCCGATCCGCAGGTGATTTACGTTCCTGCCTATAACCCGAATACCGTGTATGGAACCTGGCCCAATACGGCATATCCACCCGTTTATTTACCGCCCTCTCCCGGCGAGCAATTCACCAACAGCCTGGTCAAAGGCTTAGGCTTTAGCCTGGGCGTGGCAACAACGTATGCCATTTTCAGTAATATCGACTGGGATGACGACGATGACTGGGATCACCATCACCACGATGATGACTGGGATCATCACGGCGGGTATAGCCACAACGGCGACAACAACATCAATATCAACGTTGATAACTTCAACAAAATCAGCGGCCAGCATCTGACGAATATCAGCCATAACTGGCAGCACAATCCCGCCTACCGTGAAGGCGTGCCGTACCCAACCAACCAGCTCAACAGCCGTTTCCATTCAACCCATTCAACAACCGGCCTCAGTGCGACGCAGCAAAAACCGATCAACCGCGACAGCCAGCGTCAGGCCGCGCTGACTCAAATGGAGAAATCGACGGGAAAAACGTTTTCTCAGTCGGCGCATACCGGCACCAGAGATGCACAGCGCCAGGCTTCAAACCAGCAACTGAAGCAGATTTCTCAGCGCAATAACTACCGTGGCTATGACACCAAACCGCAACCCCTGAAGCGCGCAAGCACGCCGCTGCGTGAAAATCGCCACGCTGAGATGCAAAGTCAACAGAAACGGATTTCGCAGACGGCGCAGCAGCACACCTGGCCGCATCGTGCCAATGCCCTGAGCGGCAACGACAGCCGTTCAGCCAACTGGCAAGCCCAGCAGCAGCGTGGTGCGCAAAGTCGTCAGCTTTCGGCACGCCAACAACAGCCACGGCAAATATCTGCCGGCCGGACTGAACACCATGAATTCCGTCATCGCTAAGGGAACCGACATGAAAAGAAAACTCCTCACAGGCATGGTGCTGTTCATGGTGTCGGCCTCCACGATGGCGCAACAATCCTTCAGCACGCCTGACCAGGCGACCGACGCGCTGGCAAACGCCATTAACACGCAAAATGAAAGTGCTATGAACACGTTACTCGGGGAACACTGGCGCGATTTTCTGCCGCCAGAAGGCGTCGATCCTGAGGCCGTTGACCGCTTCTTGCGCGACTGGAAAGTCCGGCATAGCACCGTCATTAATGGCGATGTCGCGCATCTGGTCGTCGGCGACGGCAACTGGCAACTGCCGATCCCGGTGATCAAAACCGCCTCCGGCTGGCACTTCGATATGCACGACGCTGCCGAAGAGATCCTGACCCGCGAAATCGGGCGCAACGAACTCGCCGCAATCGAAGCACTGCATGCTTATGTGGATGCGCAGCGAAGCTATTACGCGATGAACCAGAAATACGCGCAAAAAATTATCAGCTCTGAAGGGAAAAAAGACGGACTGTACTGGCCCATTTCACCCGGCGAAGCACCCAGCCCGCTTGGTCCGGCTTTCAGTCCGAAAGAGCCGGGTGCGGGCTATCACGGCTATCGGTTCCGCATTCTGCCGGATGAGAAAGGATTTGCGATGATCGCCTGGCCAGTCAGTTATGGTCAGACAGGGGTGATGAGTTTTCTGATAAATCAGGATGATAAGGTGTACCAGACCAATCTCGGCAATGAGTCAGCGAAAAAAGCACAGGCGCTGACTGCATACTCTCCGGATAAAACCTGGCAGCCCGTCGCCCCATAGGACAACCCCAGGCCGGGTGAGCACACGCGCCACCCGGCTGTTTTTTTTACAGGATATTTGCGACAGATTTCGCCAGTTGAGCTTCGAGAACCGGTTTCGCCTCTTCAAACTTCAGGTTCACTTTATTAGCGTTAGATACCACGCGAGTCTGATACTTCGCGCGATCGCCCTGCTCTGTGCTGGTTTGCAGTTTCACACCAGACGTCCCCTGACGCAGGGCTGCGATGTTATCAGTGGTCACTTTCGCTTTGCTGCGCTCCGAGATCTGCAGGTCGGTGACCATGGTGTAGTTCACATCTTCTACCATTGCATCTGCCGCCATACCGATCAGGCCAGCCGCCAGCCCCACACCCAGCGCCGCGCCGGAGGAGTTGCTGTTATAGGCAGTGATACCCGCACCCAGAGCCGCCCCCACAGCGGCACCTTCATAACCGGTTTTCAGGTAGCCCTGAGCTTCACGCAGGTCCATTTTGTCCGCTTTCAGAACGTTCGCCTGCACCCAGTAGTAAGCGCTATCTGGTGAGCTGGTGACTTTGTAGCCTTTCGCTATCAGGTCGTTCGCCAGCAGAGTCTGCAGATTGCTCATGTCTTTATCAGAAGTGTTTTTAACCTGAATGTAGACTGTTTTTTCATTAGATGGCTCAAGCCAGACGGTTTCGCTCATCTGAGTTTTCACTTCCAGATTGCGTTTCTTTACCGCCGTGGAGACCGCGCCACATCCGGTCAGCGTCAGCGCTGCTGCCACTAAGCCAATCACCGCAACTTTCTTCAAAGACATGTGTTTTCCTTTTTTCGTGTAATAAAAGAGTCCAGAACCCCTAAACCGCGCGGCCAGTAGCCACACAATGGTGAAAAAAGTATCGGCAGATGGAAGAAAATTCTTAGCGGAAATATCAATGAGATGACTACCAGAACAGGTAGTTTTCAGGACAAAAAAAACGCCTCCGGAGAGGCGTTTATCAGGCAGGAAGAAACTTATTTCTTCTTCGCTTTCGCGTTTGGCAGGTCGGTAATGCTACCTTCGAACACTTCTGCCGCCAGGCCCACAGACTCATGCAGAGTTGGGTGAGCGTGGATGGTCAGCGCGATGTCTTCAGCGTCACAGCCCATTTCGATCGCCAGGCCGATTTCACCCAGCAGTTCGCCGCCGTTAGTCCCGACAATCGCACCACCGATGACGCGGTGAGTCTCTTTATCGAAGATCAGTTTGGTCATACCGTCTGCGCAGTCGGACGCGATAGCACGGCCAGAAGCAGCCCACGGGAAGGTGGCGGTCTCAAAACTGATGCCTTTCTCTTTCGCTTCTTTCTCAGTCAGACCCACCCATGCCACTTCTGGCTCGGTGTAGGCGATAGATGGGATCACTTTCGGATCGAAATAGTGTTTCATGCCGGCGATAACTTCAGCGGCAACGTGACCTTCGTGAACACCTTTGTGCGCCAGCATAGGCTGACCGACGATATCGCCGATAGCAAAGATGTGCGGCACGTTAGTGCGCAGCTGTTTGTCAACGCGGATGAAGCCACGGTCGTCCACTTCCACGCCCGCTTTACCGGCGTCGAGGTTTTTACCGTTCGGCACACGGCCGATAGCCACCAGCACGGCGTCGTAACGCTGTGGTTCAGATGGGGCTTTTTTGCCTTCCATGGAAACGTAAATACCGTCTTCTTTCGCTTCAACGGCAGTCACTTTGGTTTCCAGCATCAGGTTGAATTTCTTGCTGATGCGTTTGGTGAAGACTTTCACGATGTCTTTATCAGCAGCCGGGATAACCTGGTCGAACATTTCAACCACGTCAATCTCTGAACCCAGGGCATGGTACACAGTACCCATTTCCAGACCGATGATACCGCCACCCATAACCAGCAGGCGTTTTGGAACGGTTTTCAGTTCCAGTGCATCGGTAGAATCCCACACGCGTGGATCTTCATGTGGAATGAATGGCAGTTCGATTGGGCGAGAGCCCGCCGCGATGATCGCGTTGTCGAAGTTGATCACGGTTTTGCCGTTTTCACCTTCCACTTCCAGGGTGTTCGCCCCGGTGAATTTACCCAGACCGTTAACCACTTTCACTTTACGGCCTTTGGCCATGCCAGCCAGACCACCGGTCAGTTGAGTGATAACTTTCTCTTTCCAGGTACGAATTTTGTCGATATCGGTTTTCGGCTCGCCGAAGACGATACCGTGTTCAGCCAGCGCTTTGGCTTCTTCGATAACTTTTGCTACGTGCAGCAGCGCTTTAGAAGGGATACAGCCGACGTTCAGACAAACACCACCGAGGGTGTTGTAACGTTCTACGATGACGGTTTCCAGACCTAAATCCGCGCAGCGGAATGCTGCGGAGTAACCTGCCGGGCCTGCCCCAAGTACTACGACCTGAGTTTTGATTTCTGTGCTCATCATGACCTCTTAATGTATACCCGTCGTCCACCGGGTCGTTCTATCCGCCCGTATTTTACAAAATCGTTAACAATTTTGAAACAACAAACGGTTCATGAATTCTTGCTTTCGCCAATAACCTCACTGACTCCATGAGGTTACCAGAAAAAAGCCGGCCGACTGGCCGGCTTTTCACTTACATCACCAGGCGGCGAATGTCGCTCAGGGTGTTATTGATGATGGTGATGAAACGCGCACCATCAGCACCGTCGATGACGCGGTGGTCGAAGGACAGAGAGATTGGCATCATCAGACGCGGCACGAACTCTTTGCCATTCCACACCGGCTCCATCGCGGACTTGGACACACCGAGGATAGCCACTTCCGGCGCGTTCACAATCGGCGCGAAGTGGGTGGTACCCAGGCCGCCGATGCTGGAGATAGTGAAGCAGCCGCCCTGCATTTCGCCGGCAGTCAGCTTACCATCACGCGCTTTCTTAGAGATGGTGGTCAGTTCACGGGACAGCTCAGTGATGCTCTTCTTGTTCACGTCCTTGAAGACCGGAACAACCAGACCATTTGGCGTATCAACCGCAACACCGATGTTGATGTATTTCTTCAGCGTCAGCTTCTGGCCATCTTCGGACAGGGAGCTGTTGAAGCGTGGCATCTGCTCCAGAGCCGCCGCAACCGCTTTCATGATGAAGACCACCGGGGTGAATTTCACGTCCAGTTTACGCTTCTCTGCTTCGGCGTTCTGCTGTTTACGGAACGCTTCCAGATCGGTGATATCGGTTTTGTCGAAGTGCGTAACGTGCGGGATCATCACCCAGTTACGGCTCAGGTTAGCACCAGAGATTTTCTGGATACGGCCCAGTTCCACTTCTTCGATTTCACCGAACTTGCTGAAGTCCACTTTCGGCCATGGCAGCATGCCAGGGATACCGCCGCCAGCGGCTGCAGCCGGTGCAGCTTCGGCGCGTTTCACCGCGTCTTTCACGTAAGCCTGAACGTCTTCACGCAGGATACGACCTTTACGGCCCGTCCCTTTCACTTTCGCCAGGTTCACACCGAATTCGCGCGCCAGGCGACGAATCAGTGGCGTCGCGTGGACGTAAGCGTCGTTTTCAGCAAACTCAGATTTGCCTTCCGCTTTCGCAGCAGGGGCAGCAGCTGGTTTAGACGCCTGAGCCGGTGCAGCAGCAGGGGCTGGTGCAGCCGCGGCAGCCGGAGCGGCGGCAGGTGCAGCGCCTTCCACTTCGAAGACCATGATCAGAGAGCCGGTAGACACTTTGTCGCCGGTGCTGATTTTGATCTCTTTAACGGTACCGGCGAACGGCGCAGGCACTTCCATGGAAGCCTTGTCGCCTTCAACGGTGATCAGTGACTGTTCAGCGGCAACTTTATCGCCCACTTTCACCATCACTTCGGTCACTTCTACTTCGTCACCGCCGATGTCCGGTACGTTAACGTCTTTCGCGCCGCCAGCAGCCGCTGGTGCAGCAGCCTGAGCCGGTGCAGCTTCCGCTTTTGCTGGAGCCGCAGCGCCTTCAGCGCCTGCCACTTCGAAGACCATAATCAGGGAACCCGTAGACACTTTGTCACCGGTGTTGATCTTGATCTCTTTAACGGTACCCGCGAACGGAGCCGGCACTTCCATAGAGGCTTTGTCGCCTTCTACGGTGATCAGTGACTGCTCGGCCGCAACGGTATCGCCCACTTTCACCAGGATTTCAGTGACTTCAACTTCGTCACCGCCGATGTCAGGCACGTTCACTTCTTTCGCTGCCGCGGCAGCTGCTGGAGCAGCGGCAGCAGGAGCGGCTTCTTTCTTCTCTTCCTGCGCAGGTGCAGCAGCTGCTGCACCGTCGGCGGAATCGAAAATCATGATCAGTTTGCCCGTCTCGGTTTTATCGCCAACAGAGACTTTGATCTCTTTAACGATGCCAGCCTGAGGAGACGGGACTTCCATAGAGGCTTTGTCGCCTTCTACGGTGATCAGCGACTGTTCAGCTTCAACTTTGTCGCCCACTTTGACCAGGATCTCGGTGATTTCAACTTCATCAGCCCCGATGTCCGGTACTTTGATTTCGATAGCCATTATTCTTTTACCTCTTACGCCAGACGCGGGTTAACTTTTTCTGCATCGATGTTGAATTTGGTAATTGCGTCCGCAACCACTTTCTTATCGATTTCGCCACGTTTAGCCAGTTCGCCCAGTGCTGCTACCACCACGTAAGAAGCATCAACTTCGAAGTGATGACGCAGGTTTTCGCGGCTGTCAGAACGACCGAAGCCGTCAGTACCCAGAACGCGATAATCATCAGCTGGAACGTAAGTACGAACCTGCTCAGCGAACAGTTTCATATAGTCAGTAGACGCCACCGCTGGTGCATCGTTCATCACCTGAGCGATGTACGGAACGCGTGGAGTTTCCATTGGGTGCAGCATGTTCCAGCGCTCACAATCCTGGCCATCACGCGCCAGTTCAGTGAAGGAGGTAACAGAGTACACATCGGAACCGACACCGTAGTCTTTCGCCAGGATCTGCGCTGCTTCACGAACGTGACGCAGGATAGAGCCGGAGCCCAGCAGCTGAACTTTACCTTTGCTACCTTCGAGGGTTTCGAGTTTGTAGATACCTTTACGGATACCTTCCTCGGCACCTGCTGGCATGGCCGGCATGTGGTAGTTTTCGTTCAGGGTGGTGATGTAGTAGTAAATGTTCTCTTGTGCTTCACCGTACATGCGCTGCAGACCGTCATGCATGATGACTGCCACTTCGTACGCGTAGGACGGATCGTAAGAGATACAGTTAGGGATAGTCAGAGACTGAATGTGGCTGTGACCATCTTCGTGCTGCAGACCTTCACCGTTCAGGGTCGTACGACCGGAAGTACCACCGATCAGGAAGCCGCGAGCCTGCTGGTCGCCTGCCTGCCAGCACAGGTCACCGATACGCTGGAACCCGAACATGGAGTAGTAGATGTAGAACGGGATCATCGGCAGGTTGTTGGTGCTGTAAGAGGTCGCAGCAGCCAGCCAGGATGCGCCTGCGCCCAGCTCGTTAATACCTTCCTGCAGGATCTGACCTTTCTCGTCTTCTTTGTAGTATGCAACCTGCTCACGGTCCTGCGGGGTGTACTGCTGGCCGTTCGGGCTGTAGATACCGATCTGACGGAACAGACCTTCCATACCGAAAGTACGCGCTTCGTCGGCGATGATTGGCACCAGACGATCTTTGATCGACTTGTTCTTCAGCATCACGTTCAGGGCACGAACGAAAGCGATGGTGGTGGAGATCTCTTTGTTCTGCTCTTCCAGCAGCTGAGAGAAATCTTCCAGCGCTGGCAGTTCCAGCTTCTCGGTGAATTTAGGCTGGCGAGCAGGCAGGTAGCCTTTCAGCGCCTGACGACGTTCGTGCAGGTACTTGTGCTCTTCAGAGCCTTCAGGGAAGGTGATGTAAGACAGGTTTTCTACCTGCTCATCGGTCACTGGAACGTTGAAACGGTCGCGGATATAACGCACGCCGTCCATGTTCATTTTCTTCACCTGGTGAGCGATGTTTTTACCTTCTGCGGTATCGCCCATGCCGTAACCTTTGATGGTGTGGGCCAGAATGACAGTCGCTTTACCTTTGGTTTCCTGCGCTTTTTTCAGTGCAGCGTAGACTTTCTTCGGATCGTGACCACCGCGGTTCAGGGCCCAGATCTGCTCGTCAGTCCAGTCTGCAACCAGCGCTGCGGTTTCAGGGTATTTGCCGAAGAAGTGCTCACGCACGTAGGCACCGTCTTTGGATTTGAAGGTCTGGTAGTCACCGTCAACGGTTTCGTTCATCAGCTGGATCAGTTTACCGCTGGTGTCTTTACGCAGCAGCTCATCCCAACGACCGCCCCACATGACTTTAATCACGTTCCAGCCAGCACCCGCGAAGATGCCTTCCAGTTCGTTGATGATCTTGCCGTTACCGGTTACCGGACCATCCAGACGCTGCAGGTTACAGTTGATGATGAAGCACAGGTTGTCCAGCTTCTCACGGGTCGCGATGGTGATCGCGCCTTTAGATTCTGGCTCATCCATTTCGCCGTCGCCCAGGAAGGCGTAAACGGTCTGCTCGGAGGTGTCTTTCAGACCACGGTGTTCCAGGTATTTCAGGAATTTAGCCTGATAGATCGCACCGATTGGGCCCAGACCCATAGAAACGGTCGGGAACTGCCAGAACTCAGGCATCAGTTTAGGGTGCGGGTAAGAAGACAGACCTTTACCGTGAACTTCCTGACGGAAGTTGTTCATCTGCTCTTCAGTCAGACGACCTTCCAGGAATGCACGTGCATAGATGCCCGGAGAGATGTGGCCCTGGAAGTACACCAGATCGCCGCCGTCTTTCTCGTTCGCTGCACGGAAGAAGTGGTTGAAGCACACTTCGTAAACGGTTGCAGAAGACTGGAAGGACGCCATGTGGCCACCCAGTTCCAGGTCTTTCTTGGATGCGCGCAGAACGGTCATGATGGCGTTCCAGCGAATTGCTGAACGGATACGACGTTCCAGATCAAGATTGCCCGGATATTCCGGTTCGTCTTCAACGGCAATCGTGTTTACGTAGTTGTTAGCCCCTGCACCTGCAGCAACCTTCACGCCACCTTTGCGGGCTTCAGAAAGCAGCTGATCAATCAGATACTGAGCGCGCTCAACACCTTCTTCACGGATGACCGATTCGATCGCCTGTAGCCAGTCGCGAGTTTCGATCGGATCCACGTCATTTTGGAGACGTTCTGACATGGGGGTATTCCTTATCTATCTAATACGTTGATTTGTCTGGAACCTGTCCCATTGTATTTTCGTCAGAAAACACAATAAGACAGGTTCTGCGTTTAGTTGCCGCGCTCTAAAGTACCTGGCGCTTAATCCTTTCGTTGCTGTATGCGGCGTAATGAACGTTCGCGACGCGATTGTTCACGGCTGCGGTCCAGCAAGATTTCCTCAATGAAAGCCAGATGGCGGTGCGACGCTTCGCGCGCCTGCTCCGGTTCCCCGGCCATTATCGCCTCGAATACTCGGGTGCGATGGTTGCTTACCAGCGGGAGCATTTCCCGACGGGCATACAACAATTCAAAATTCTGACGAACGTTCTGGGCCAGCATCGGCTCCATGCAGCGTAGCAGATGGAGGAGCACCACATTGTGTGCCGCTTCGGTGACGGCAATTTGATACTGGACGACGGCATCGGACTCGGCGTCTAAATCGCCGGACTGCTGTGCCCGTTCAATGGCCTGATGCAGCTCGCGGATACGCACGCGATCTTCATCAGTGCTGCGAAGGGCGGCGTAATAGGCCGCAATACCTTCAAGCGCGTGACGGGTCTCAAGCAGATCAAACTGGGATTCTGGGTGGTCAGAGAGAAGTTCTACCAGCGGATCGCTGAAGCTCTGCCACAGGCTGTTTTGTACAAAAGTTCCGCCGCCCTGGCGACGAAGCAGCAAGCCCTTTGCTTCGAGACGTTGAATCGCCTCACGCAGAGAGGGGCGTGAAACGTCGAACTGTTTTGCCAGCTCGCGTTCTGGCGGAAGTTTTTCACCTGGGCGCAGTGTCCCTTCGAGGATTAAAAACTCCAGCTGCTGCTCAATCACATCGGAAAGTTTTGGTTGGCGAATTTTGCTGTAGGCCATATTCCCTGTCTTACGCCTTTTTGCCCGGAGTCAATTGGTCTTACCAATTTCAAGTTCGTATCGCTAAAGTAACAAAGTATTCACCTTCTGTCCATATTGGTTTTGATTGAAATCAGTAAACCCTGCACATTTTAACAACCTTACAGAAATAACGTTTCAGAAATGTAACTTTGCACAAATGAGTTGATTACTACCAAAGAGGCAGTTTTAACCATAATGAAACGAGGGTTTTTGCAATCTGAAGCGATTCAACAACGCAAATAATGAAAATTCGCCCACTTATGGAGCATTTCTATTCTATAGGTTGGGATACGAAGGGTTAACGGACCGATTTACAAATGCTTTCTTTTTATTCAACTCGTCATCATCCCTTCATAAAGCAGGTGCATTCGATGGCACTTACCACTATTCTGGCGCTTACGGAAGTCATCTCCGCTTTTTTCGGCATCGTTGACCGTAAAGAAATAAATACAGAAAACGGACTTTGATAATTACACACGCACAGCGTGAACATAACAACCACACACGAGGTTTCAAATGGAAGCTCAACAGCATGGCGATCAGCTTAAGCGCGGCCTTAAAAACCGCCATATTCAGCTCATCGCATTGGGCGGTGCGATTGGTACCGGCCTGTTTCTGGGAAGCGCATCCGTTATCCAGTCGGCCGGTCCGGGCATTATTTTGGGTTACGCGATCGCGGGTTTTATTGCCTTTCTGATTATGCGTCAGTTGGGTGAGATGGTCGTGGAAGAGCCGGTAGCCGGTTCGTTCAGCCACTTTGCCTATAAATACTGGGGCAGTTTCGCGGGCTTCGCTTCAGGCTGGAACTACTGGGTACTGTACGTACTGGTTGCCATGGCTGAACTGACGGCGGTCGGGAAATACATCCAGTTCTGGTATCCGGATATCCCAACCTGGGTCTCTGCAGCCGCGTTCTTCGTCCTGATTAACGCTATTAACCTGACCAACGTAAAAGTGTTTGGGGAGATGGAGTTCTGGTTTGCCATTATTAAAGTGATTGCCGTGGTGGCGATGATCATCTTTGGCGGCTGGTTGCTGTTCAGCGGCAATGGCGGCCCGCAGGCAACGGTACGTAACCTCTGGGAGCAAGGCGGGTTCCTGCCTCACGGTATGACCGGTCTGGTAATGATGATGGCAATTATCATGTTCTCCTTCGGCGGCCTGGAGCTGGTGGGCATCACCGCCGCAGAAGCCGACAACCCGGAGCAGAGCATCCCGAAAGCGACTAACCAGGTTATCTACCGTATTCTGATCTTCTATGTGGGCTCGCTGGCCGTGCTGCTCTCTCTGCTGCCGTGGACGCGCGTCACCGCTGACACCAGCCCGTTCGTGCTGATCTTCCACGAGCTGGGCGATACCTTCGTGGCGAATGCCCTGAACATCGTGGTGCTGACCGCTGCGCTGTCTGTTTATAACAGCTGCGTCTACTGCAACAGCCGCATGCTGTTCGGCCTGGCGCAGCAGGGCAACGCGCCGAAAGCGCTGCTTAACGTCGACAAGCGCGGCGTGCCGGTAAATACCATCATCGTTTCGGCGATTGTTACTGCACTGTGCGTGCTGATTAACTACCTGGCACCGGAATCTGCCTTCGGCCTGCTGATGGCGCTGGTGGTCTCTGCTCTGGTCATTAACTGGGCGATGATCAGCCTGGCGCACATTAAGTTCCGCCGTGCCAAACAGCAGCAAGGCGTGACCACCCGCTTCCCTGCCCTGCTCTACCCGCTGGGTAACTGGGTTTGCCTGCTGTTCATGGCGGCCGTGCTGGTCATCATGCTGATCACCCCTGGCATGGCAATTTCCGTGTACCTGATCCCGGTCTGGATTGCTGTTCTCGGCGTGGGCTATCTGGTTAAACAGAAAAACGCCAAAACGGTGAAAGCGCACTAACGGTTCTCCCCTCTGTACCCCTTTTTGCGGGTGCAGAGGGTTGTTACCTTCCTCACAAATTCTCGCCTACAGCTATTTCATCCATATCACCGCCTTTATCCTGCAACGCATATATTTGTTCGCCAGCAAATAATTCTCTCCATACCGTAACCCGGAGAGCTGTCGATGGATAACAACAAACTGTCAGTTAAAGAAAAGATCGGCTATGGCATGGGCGACGCAGGGTGTAACATCATCTTCGGCGCTATCATGTTGTTTGTTAACTATTTCTATACGGATATTTTTGGTCTTGCGCCTGCACTGGTCGGCGTATTGTTGCTGTCAGTTCGCGTGATTGATGCCGTGACTGACCCGATCATGGGAGCCATTGCCGACCGCACGCGCAGTAAATACGGTCGTTTTCGTCCATGGTTGCTGTGGATTGCCTTCCCCTATGCGCTGTTCAGCATCCTGATGTTCACCACGCCAGAGTGGAGCTATAACAGCAAAGTTATCTATGCGTTTGTCACCTATTTCCTGCTGTCGCTGACCTATACGGCCATCAACATCCCGTACTGCTCGCTGGGCGGTGTGATCACCAACGATCCAAAAGAGCGCGTCGCCTGCCAGTCCTACCGATTTGTGATGGTCGGTATTGCCACGCTGCTGCTCTCACTGACGCTGCTACCGATGGCCGACTGGTTCGGCGGGGATAACAAAGCCAAAGGCTACCAGATGGCAATGACCGTGCTGGCACTGATTGGCACCTGTATGTTCCTGTTCTGCTTTGCGACCGTGCGGGAGCGCGTGCGCCCGGCAGTGCAGACCAACGACGAGCTGAAAAACGATCTCAAGGACGTATGGAAGAACGACCAGTGGGTACGCATTCTGCTGCTGACCCTGTGCAACGTCTGCCCTGGTTTTATCCGCATGGCAGCCACGATGTATTACGTCACCTGGGTGATGGGCCAAAGTACCCACTTCGCCACCCTGTTTATCAGCCTGGGCGTGGTGGGCATGATGCTTGGCAGCATGCTGGCGAAAGTGCTGACCGACCGCTGGTGTAAGCTGAAAGTGTTTTTCTGGACCAACATCGTGCTGGCGATTTTCTCCTGCGCCTTCTGGTTCTTTGACCCTAAAGCCACGGTCACTATTGTCGTGCTCTACGTCCTGCTGAATATCCTGCACCAGATCCCGTCTCCGCTGCACTGGTCGCTGATGGCCGACGTGGATGACTACGGCGAGTGGAAAACCGGGAAACGCATCACCGGGATCAGCTTCTCCGGCAACATCTTCTTCCTCAAGTTGGGGCTGGCAATTGCCGGTGCGATGGTCGGTTTCCTGCTCTCCTGGTACGGCTACGACGCGGGTGCGAAAGCGCAAAGCGCGGAGGCTCTCAACGGGATTGTGCTGCTGTTTACCGTCATTCCGGGCATCGGTTATCTCATTACGGCGGGCGTGGTACGTCTGCTGAAAGTGGACCGCGAAACGATGAAGCAGATCCAGGCGGATCTGGAGAAGCGTCGCATCAACTACCGCGAGCTGAATGACTATACCCTAAATAATTCGAGTTGCAGGAAGGCGGCAAGGGAGTGAATCCCCTGGAGCGTACATAAGTATGTGACTGGGGTGAACGAGTGCAGCCAACGCGCATGCAACTTGAAGTATGAAGGGTATATCAGGAACTAAAGCCGCTGAGACTAGATAAGGAAAGCCGAATGCAAACCTGGCCAAACCCGTTTATTGAACAACGCGCCGATCCGTACATTTTGCGCCATGAAGGACAGTACTATTTTATTGCCTCTGTACCGCAGTACGACAGGCTGGCGATCCGCCGTGCCGATTCACTGGAAGGGCTGCGCATTGCCGATGAAGTTGTCGTCTGGCGCAAACCCGATTCCGGCCCAATGAGCCAGCTTATCTGGGCACCGGAACTGCATTACATCAACGGCAAGTGGTACATCTATTTTGCCGCCACGCACACGCAGGCACTCGACGAACTCGGGATGTTCCAGCACCGTATGTTCGCGATTGAGTGTGCCGACAGCGATCCGCTCACCGGTACGTGGGTGGAAAAAGGACAAATCAACACGCCCTTCGACACCTTCGCGCTGGACGCCACCACCTTTGTTCATCAGGGCAAACGCTGGTATCTGTGGGCACAAAAAGCCCCGGATATCTCCGGTAACTCCAACCTGTATCTGTGTGAAATGGAAAATCCCTGGACGCTGAAAGGCGAGCCGGTGATGCTCAGCAAACCGGAGTACGACTGGGAGTGCCGCGGGTTCCGGGTTAACGAAGGCCCGGCGGTGCTGGTCCACGGCGATAAATTGTTTATCAGCTATTCCGCCAGCGCAACCGATGAGAATTACTGCATGGGATTACTGTGGATTGACCTGCATGCCGAGCCGCAAAACCCGGCGAACTGGCATAAATCTCCGCGTCCGGTGTTCGTCACCAGCGATGAGAATCGTCAGTATGGACCAGGCCATAACAGCTTCACAAAGACGCCGGAAGGGGAAGACGTGCTGGTGTATCACGCGCGTAACTACACCGAAATTGAAGGCGATCCGCTTTACGATCCGAACCGTCACACCCGCCTGAAGCTCATCCGCTGGAATGAAAACGGGATGCCTGATTTTGGCATCCCGCCTGCCGATACGCATTGACCGATACGGTGCGCTGGCTTATACCAGCGTGCCGTAAATAGTCAGCAGCGCGACGATCACTACCACCACAAACGACGTTTTCTTCGCCATGGAAACAGCAGCTTTTGGCGTTTCCACCTTGTCGGTATGCGGTTCACGCGCCAGAGAGAACTGTGCCAGACGGGTTAACACCTGGTATTGCGACGTATGACGGTCGGCCAGCGAGGCAAACCATGCGGGCAACGCTTTTTCGCCATGACCAATCAGCGCATACACCACGCCCACCAGACGCACCGGAAGCCAGTCGAGCACATGCAGAATGCCGTCAATACCGGATTGCAAACGTTCATGCGGTGTTAAGTAGCGCGCAAGCCAGGTCTGCCAGGCACGCAGGAACGCATAACCCATCATCAGCACCGGCCCCCATGGACCACCAACGACAAACCAGAACAGCGGCGCAAGATAGTAACGGAAGTTAATCCACAGCAGCGCGTTTTGCAGCTCGCGCAGAAACTCACGCTCATTGCAATCCGGCGGAACGCCATGGATCAGCGTCAGCTCGCTCGCCATTGCACCATGCGCGTGCGCATCGTCGCGGGATGCCGCTTTCAGGTAGGCGTGGTAGTGCAAACGCACCTTACCCGCACCAATGCACAGTACCCCGAGCAGAAGCCACACCACCAGCAGGGGAACATTAAAAAAGAGGCCGTAAAGCGAGCGCAGCAGCAGGAACGTAATGACCATCACGCCTGCCATCATCAGCAACGTGCGCAGCAGGGAAAAGTGTTTAATGCGGCGGAAGATCACTTCCAGCCGATGATCCAGGTGCCAGTGCTCGCCGAGCTTGAACAGGCGTTCGGCAATCATAACCAGCAGCATGGTAAACAACGTCATGTTATCTCCTTATCTGACGACGCGGTAAGCATGGCGCGAAACCGGGACCAGTCAAATGCCGGGCCAGGATCGGTTTTTCTCTCCGGTGCGATATTGCTGTGCCCGGTGATATTTTCAGCCAGCGCGGGATATATCCCGATGAGCGTTTGGGTTACAGCAACCAGTTGTTGATACTGCGCATCGGTGTAAGGTGTTGTGTCAGTACCTTCCAGTTCGATTCCAATCGAAAAATCATTGCAGCGCTCACGCCCTTTATATTTCGACATTCCCGCATGCCAGGCACGCTTATCAAAAGGAACATACTGAACCACTTCGCCATCGCGACGTATCAGACAATGAGCCGATACGCGCAGATGGGCAATTTCAGCAAAGAAAGGATGCGCACCGGGATCTATCGTTCCGCTGAATAACGCATCGATCCACGGACCGCCAAACTCACCCGGCGGGAGACTGATATTGTGAACCACCAGCAGTGTGGGCTTTTCATCCTCCGGGCGGCAATCGTGGTGCGGCGAGGGCACATGCCGCGCGTCCACCAGCCATCCGTTTTCTAACAACATGCTGGAACTCCTTATGTATGGTGCTGTTACTCGGTTCAGAGTAGCATGTTTCAATATTATGATTCGTTACCAATTTGGAGTTTTATCATGCCGCCTCGCCGCTACAACCCCGACCACCGACGTGAAGCGCTTCTGGAACGTATTAACATGGATATCCCGGCAAGCGTTGCCCATGCTTTGAAAGAAGATCTGGGCGGTGACGTCAGCGCCGATAACGATATTACCGCACAATTATTGCCAAAAGAGACACGCTCACATGCGGTGATTATCACCCGCGAAGAGGGCGTTTTTTGCGGAAAACGCTGGGTTGAGGAGGTTTTCACCCAACTGGCGGGTGATGATGTGCAGATTACCTGGCACGTTGCTGATGGCGATACGGTCACCGAAAATCAACCGCTTTTCGAACTGGACGGCCCGTCCCGCGTGTTGCTCACAGGTGAACGCACCGCACTGAACTTTGTGCAAACCCTTTCCGGTGTAGCCAGTGAAGTTCGCCGCTACGTTGACCTGCTGGAAGGCACCCGCACGCAGCTGCTGGATACGCGAAAAACCTTACCGGGCCTGCGTACCGCGCTGAAATATGCCGTACTCTGCGGCGGCGGTGCAAACCATCGTCTTGGGTTATCCGACGCCTTCCTGATCAAAGAGAACCACATTATTGCCTCTGGCTCCGTGCGTCAGGCAGTGGAAAAAGCCTTCTGGCTGCACCCGGATGTGCCAGTCGAAGTAGAAGTCGAAAGCCTGGATGAGCTGGACGAAGCCATTAAAGCAGGTGCCGATATCATCATGCTCGATAACTTTGAAACCGAACAGATGCGTGAGGCGGTAATACGTACCCACGGCCAGGCACAGCTTGAGGTATCAGGCAACGTGACCTTTGACACAATCCGCGAATTCGCTGAAACAGGCGTCGATTTTATTTCCGTGGGCGCGCTCACCAAACATATCCGCGCGCTCGACCTCTCAATGCGCTTCAAATAATGCTGTTCTCCCCCTCTCCAGACGGAGAGGGGAATCACTGCCCCGCTCGCAAATTTCTTGTTCTCCACTGCAACCCCTTCTTCTTTCCCTGAACGCCCCTTCACGTTCCTTTTTTTCGCCCTCGTCGGCATTGCTTTCTGCTGCCAGAGTAGCGCCACTTAACAAAAGGAGCAGACATGAACAAACAACAAGGATTCACGCTCATTGAACTGATGGTGGTGATTGGCATTATTGCCATTCTGAGCGCCATTGGCGTACCCGCTTATCAGAACTACCTGCGAAAAGCCGCACTCACCGATATGCTGCAAACTTTCGTCCCCTACCGCACGGCCATTGAGCTTTGCGCACTGGATCATGGTGGCGTGGCAAGCTGTGACGCAGGCACTAACGGTATCCCTTCGCCCACAACAACACGCTATGTATCGGCAATGAGTGTGGCAAAAGGCGTGGTGTCTTTAACGGGCCAGGAGAGCCTGAACGGGCTTGAGGTTCTCATGACGCCGATCTGGAACGATGGCAACGGCATGACGGGCTGGACGCGCGACTGCAGGATCGATACCGACAGCGCGCTCAAACAAGCCTGTGAAGATGTCTTCCGCTTCGACAGCAACTGACAGGGGTGGATGATGAACTCAGAACAACTCATGGCGCTTTGTCAGCGCCATCATGCCCTGTTGCTGAGCAGCGACACGGACATGATCAGCATTGCTGTTACGGGGAATCCGGGTACTGAGCTGATGGAAGCCTTACGTTTTGCGACGCAAAAACGCATTGATATTGAGTGCTGGACCGCTGAGCGCATGGAGAAGCACCGGCAACTGGCCTTACCAACCCAACTGCCGCTCACCCCGACAGCAAACTCAGCCGTTGATGTCCTCAATAACACATTGCTTCAGGCCTTAAGCCTGCGTGCGTCAGACATCCATATAGAACCCACCGAACATGCATGCCAGGTTCGCTTACGTATTGATGGCGTTCTCTGTCCACAGCCTCCTCTATCCCCGGCGCTGGCGACCATGCTTAGCGCGCGATTGAAGGTTCTGGGCAATCTGGATATCGCAGAACGCCGTTTGCCGCAGGACGGCCAGTTTACGGTTGAACTGGCCAATGCGCCTGTCTCTTTTCGTATCGCAACACTTCCCTGCGACGGTGGGGAGAAAATCGTGCTGCGACTGCTGCATCAGGTGGAACAGGCCCTGGAACTTGAGCGACTGGGGATGAGCACCGGCCAGCAGGCACACTTTGCTGAGGCGCTCAACAAACCGCAAGGACTGATACTTGTCACAGGCCCGACGGGAAGCGGTAAAACGGTGACGCTCTATAGCGCTCTGCAGGCGCGTAATACGTCAGATGTGAATATTTGCAGCGTAGAGGACCCTATTGAGATCCCCCTTACTGGGTTGAACCAGACGCAGATTAACCCGCGCGCGGGTTTAACCTTCCAGAGCGTCCTGCGCGCGCTGCTGCGTCAGGACCCGGACATCATTATGGTGGGTGAAATTCGCGATGGCGAAACAGCAGAAATCGCCATCAATGCCGCACAGACCGGGCATCTGGTGCTCTCCACACTTCACACCAACTCGACGGCAGAAACGCTGATTCGCCTGCAGCAGATGGGTGTCGCACGCTGGATGCTCTCCTCCGCACTCTCGCTGGTGATAGCGCAGAGACTGGTTCGTCGTCTTTGCCCACATTGTCGACAAGCCTCCGTAGACAAAGCAGAACTTCCTCGCACGGTGTGGCCCCATCCCCTTCCGCACTGGCAACCGATCGGCTGCGAACGCTGCTATCACGGATTTTATGGCCGCGTGGCGATTTTTGAAGTGCTCGCTATCGACAACACGCTCCGGCAGGCCATTGCCAGCGGGGCGAACATTGACGTCATAGAAGCCAGCGCCCGGCAAGCGGGAATGCTGTCGTTGTTTGAGCATGGGTGCATGGCCGTTGAACAAGGGCTTACGACGCTTGAAGAGCTGTTGCGTGTACTGGGGATGCCCGATGGCAGCTAATCAACTCTGGCGCTGGCGGGCATTGTCAATTGACGGGGAGCCGCAAAGCGGAACGCTTTGGGCCTCTGACCGTTTATCGGCCTTCACAACCTTAATCCAAAAAGAACTGCATCCTTTAGTGTTAACCCGCTGCCCGCTGCCCCATCGCTGGCAGCCCCATCACTGCTACGATATGTTTCGGCAGCTTGCCACGCTGCTTCAGGCGGGTCTTACCCTTTCCCACAGCCTGGGAATGCTGGCGCAGCAGCACCCTTTACAACCCTGGCAGGCCCTGCTGCAAAGTCTCGCCGATGACCTAAGTGAAGGATGCGCGTTCTCTGAAGCCTTAAAAAAATGGCCGATGGTGTTTAGCCCACTTTATGTCTCGATGGTGAAAACCGGTGAGCTGACGGGAAAGCTGGAGGAGTGTTGTCGCCAGCTCGCACAACAGCAAAAATCACAGCAGCAACTCAGTGCGAAAGTGAAAAAGGCGCTTCGCTATCCTCTGATTATTCTTTCGCTGGCAACGCTCGTCGTGCTGGCGATGGTGACGCTGGTACTGCCAGAGTTTGCCGCCATCTATAAAACATTTAATACTCCACTCCCCTTTTTGACCCGGATGGTAATGGGAATTGCAACGTTTATTCAGGCGCATGCTGTCGCTCTCATCGTCACACTGATTGTACCGGTTATCGCCGTATATAGTGTGCGACGACAGCCACGGTGGCAGCGCGCGCGTCATCGCATTTTGCTGCGCTTGCCCATAATGGGGGCACTCGCGCGTGGTCAAAAACTGGGGCAGATTTTTACCGTACTGACGCTTACGCAGCAGGCAGGTATAGCCTTTTTACAGGGGCTGGAGAGTGCAGAAGAAACTGTCGAAAGCCTGTACTGGCGAGACACCCTGCGGGATATACGGGAGAATATTGCGAAGGGTATGCCCGTCTGGTCATCTTTTCGCAACGCTGCGGTGTTTACACCACTCTGTATTCAACTGATTCGAACCGGGGAAGTCTCCGGCGCACTTGACGTAATGCTGGCAAACCTTGCCCGTCACCACACGGAGCAGACCTTTCAGTTAGCAGATAATCTGGCTGCGCTTCTGGAGCCTTTACTGCTGATTGTAACGGGGGTGATTATCGGTACGCTGGTGGTGGCAATGTATCTGCCGATTTTCCATCTGGGGGATGCGATGAGCGCGGGATAGAACTGGCGCATGGAAATGCGCCAGCGGAAGCGATTACAGGCTATTGAATATGCGGTTTTCCTGCTCCTGAACGCGGATAAACGTCGTGCGTTTCGTCAGCTCTTTCAGGCGGGATGCACCCACGTAGGTGCAGGCGGAACGCAGGCCACCCAGGATGTCGCGCGCGGTATTTTCAACCGGACCACGCAGTGGCAGCTTCACGGTTTTGCCTTCTGCCGCACGGTATTTTGCCACGCCACCGACGTGACGGGTCATTGCAGATTCCGAGCTCATGCCGTAGAACAGCATAAATTTCTCGCCGTTCTCTTCTACCACGGTGCCGCCGCTCTCTTCATGGCCCGCCAGCATGCCGCCCAGCATCACGAAATCTGCGCCGCCGCCGAAAGCCTTCGCCACATCGCCAGGCATGGTGCAACCGCCATCACTGATGATCTGGCCGCCCAGACCATGCGCAGCATCCGCACACTCAATAACCGCAGACAGTTGCGGATAGCCGACACCGGTTTTCACGCGAGTGGTACAAACGGAGCCTGGACCAATACCCACTTTGACGATATCTGCGCCGGAAAGGATCAACTCTTCACACATTTCGCCGGTCACCACGTTGCCTGCGATAATAGTTTTAGTTGGCCAGGCTTCACGGGCTTTGCTGACGAACTGCACGAAGTGCTCGGAGTAACCATTCGCCACATCAATGCAAACAAAGTTCAGCGCCGGGTTAGCGTTCAGGATCTGTTTCGTCTTCTCAAAATCAGCGTCAGAGGTGCCGGTTGAAACCATCACATGCTTGACCACCTCTTCGGAGGCAGATGCAACAAACGCATTCCACTCTTCAGGGCTGTAATGTTTATGGACTGCAGTGAGGATGTCGAACTGCGCCAGCGCGGTCGCCATCTCGAAGGTGCCCACTGTATCCATATTCGCCGCGATGATCGGCACGCCAGACCAGGTCTGACCGGAATGCTTAAAGGTGAATTGACGTTCGAGTTCAACGTCTGAGCGACTTTTCAGTGTAGAGCGTTTAGGGCGGATAAGAACGTCTTTGAAACCTAACTTCAGATCTTCTTCGATACGCATGTGCGGATTCCTGGGGTTAGAGGCAAATATGTTAAAAGCACAACTCCAGTGACGTTATCATACGCACTAATACCTGCTCTGCAAGACTGCGAAATTCTCTTTTTTTACGCTACAATCCTATAAATTTACCTGGTAAAAAGCCGGGAAAGGGTTCTAAACATTGGCTGCAATAAGTTTGAATTTTAAGCAACTGATTTTAATAATGAATAATTCCCAGGATTTGATTTAATGGGGTATATCGTCGCATTAACCGGTGGCATCGGTAGTGGTAAAAGTACCGTTGCGAACGCGTTTTCTCGTCTGGGCATCACGATTATTGATGCTGATATCATTGCCCGTCAGGTGGTAGAGCCGAATACACCCGCTTTAAAGTCCATCGAAGCACATTTCGGTAGCAGAATTCTCAATGCAGATGGCACGCTCAACCGCCGTCAGCTTCGGGAATGCATTTTTTCTGATTCGTCAGAAAAGGTCTGGCTTAATGCCCTTCTTCACCCCATTATTCACCAGGAAACCCAGCGTCAGATTGCTGAAGCCAGCTCTCCCTATGTTATGTGGGTCGTTCCGCTACTGGTAGAGAATCAGCTTCAGAATAAAGCCGATCGGGTTCTGGTCGTTGATGTTTCACCCGAAACGCAAATCCAGCGAACTATGGCGCGCGATAATGTCACGCGCGATCACGCTGAACAAATTCTTGCCGCTCAGGCCACACGCGCTCAGCGCCTTGCCGTTGCGGATGATGTTATTGATAATAACGGCGCACCAGATGCCATTGCATCGGATGTTGCCCGTCTGCACGCGCAGTATCTGACGTTCGCCGCGCAGGCCGTTGCACAGGAAAAACCATAATGTCGACTCACATCCTTTTTGAGCACCCGCTTAACGAAAAAATGCGTACCTGGTTACGCATCGAATTTCTGGTTCAACAGCTCTCACAACATCTGCCTATAAACGACCATGCCGCTGCACTGCATTTCTTCCGCAACGTGGGCGATCTGCTGGATGTGATTGAACGCGGAGATGTTCGTACCGAACTGCTGAAAGAGCTGGAGCGTCAGCAGCGTAAATTACAGGCCTGGACAGAAGTGCCGGGCGTTGACCAGAGTCGTATTGATGCACTTCGCCAGCAGCTGAAAAACAGCAGTACCATGCTGATGGCAGCTCCACGCGTCGGACAGTTTTTACGGGAAGATCGCTTAATTGGCCTGGTGCGCCAGCGCCTGAGTATCCCCGGCGGCTGTTGCAGCTTTGACCTGCCGACGCTTCATATGTGGCTACACATGCCGCAAGAACAACGTGATGCACAGGTGAATAGCTGGCTGGCAAGCCTGAACCCGATGCATGAGACGTTATCGCTGATCCTCGATCTGATCCGTAATTCAGCACCGTTTCGCAAGCAAACCAGCCTCAACGGTTTTTACCAGGACAATGGCGATGACGCCGATCTGCTGCGTCTGAATTTATCGCTGGGCGATCAGCTTTACCCGCAGATTTCCGGGCATAAGAGTCGTTTTGCGATTCGCTTTATGCCGCTGGATAGCGAAAATGGCACCGTGCCGGAACGCCTCGATTTTGAACTGGCCTGTTGTTAAGGAGTGCCAATGTCTGACGTAATAACCGTTAACTGCCCTACGTGCGGCAAAACTGTCATCTGGGGCGAAGTGAGTCCGTTTCGCCCATTCTGTTGTAAACGCTGTCAGTTAATTGATCTGGGTGAATGGGCTGCAGAAGAGAAACGTATTCCGAGCGAAGGCGATCTCTCTGACAGCGATGACTGGAGCGAGAGCCAGCAGTAACGTTCAAAGCCTGCTGACGCTTCGCTTAGCAGGCCTACTGTTGTGCAGCTAACCGCAGGATCACAGGCTCATTGGCAGGCGGGAATTTTTCAGCATCACTCGCCTGAAGCACAACCCAGTTACCCGGTTGTCCCTCTTTCCCCCACGGTTCGCCTTCCCAGCTTTCTACCAGCCAGAACCACAGCGTGATGTGACGATCGGGAAACTGGTATTCGAGCTTATCAAACAGCGTTGCGCCAAGCGGCGTAATCCCGACCTCTTCCTGAAGCTCACGCACCAGCGCCTGTTCCGGCGTTTCGCCTGACTCAATTTTTCCGCCCGGAAACTCCCACTTATTCGCCATATGGGCGTCCGCGGCGCGCTGGGTGATGAAGATTTGATTTTGCGGGTTGCGAATAATCCCGACGGCAATTTGCAGTGTTTTCATTCTGTCGCTTCCATAAAAAAGGCGCAGATTTCTGCGCCTTTTTGATTTGTTATTAACTTAGCTCAGACGCCCGTGGCACGCCTTGTATTTTTTACCGGAACCACATGGGCACGGATCGTTACGACCCACTTTGCGATCGCCAGTCTGCGCCGCAATCGCCGCAGCGGCTTCGCTCTCATCCGTCTGGTGGCTCAGTTGTTGCATCTGCGCCAGACGTTCAGCCTCTTCACGACGCTGCTGCTCCATCGCTTCTACTTCTTCTGGCATACGTACCTGAACCTTGCTCAGCGTGCTGATCACTTCATATTTCAGTGACTCCAGCATAGACGCAAACATGGAGAAGGACTCGCGCTTATATTCCTGCTTCGGATCTTTCTGCGCATAACCACGCAGGTGAATACCCTGACGCAGGTAGTCCATTGCCGCCAGGTGCTCTTTCCACAGAGAATCCAGCGTTTGCAGCATTACGCCTTTCTCGAAGTGACGCATCATCTCTGCGCCAACCACTTCTTCCTTACGCTTGTAGACGTCCAGTGCGGTTTCGTAGATACGTTCGCGCAGGGTTTCTTCGTGCAGCTCAGGCTCTTTATCCAGCCACTCTTTGATTGGCAGATCGAGGTCGAAGTCGTTTTTCAGACGTTCCTGCAGGCCTTCGATATCCCACATCTCTTCCAGAGACTGTGGTGGAATATGGCCGTCGATGGTCGCCTTAAAGACATCTTCACGAATGCTGTTGATGGTTTCGCTCACGTCGGATACGTCCAGCAGTTCGTTACGCTGGGTGTAGATCGCACGACGCTGATCGTTGGCAACATCGTCATATTCCAGCAGTTGCTTACGAATATCGAAGTTGCGGCTTTCCACTTTACGCTGTGCGTTAGCGATCGCTTTGGTAACCCACGGGTGTTCAATCGCTTCGCCTGGTTTCATCCCCAGTTTACGCATCATGCCGGAAACACGGTCGGAGGCGAAAATACGCATCAGCGCATCTTCCATAGACAGGTAGAAACGGGACGAACCCGCATCACCCTGGCGGCCTGCACGACCACGCAGCTGATTATCGATACGGCGAGATTCGTGACGCTCTGTACCAATAATATGCAGACCACCGGATGCCAGCACCGCGTCGTGACGAACCTGCCAATCCGCTTTGATCTGAGCAATCTGTTCCGGCGTTGGGTTTTCCAGCTCCGCCACTTCAGCCTGCCAGCTACCGCCGAGCATAATGTCCGTACCACGACCCGCCATGTTGGTGGCGATAGTGACCGCTGCCGGATAACCCGCCTGCGCAACGATGTCTGCTTCTTTGGCGTGGAATTTGGCGTTCAGGACGTTGTGTTTGATGCCCGCTTTGGTCAGCTCATTAGAAACCACTTCGGATTTCTCGATGGAAATGGTCCCCACCAGCACCGGCTGGCCGTTGGCGGTACGATCGCGAATATCTTCGATGATCGCCTGGATTTTTTCCGCTTCGGTCATATACACCAGATCCGGCATATCCTTACGGATCATCGGACGGTTAGTTGGAACGACCACGGTATCCAGCTTGTAGATAGAGCTGAATTCAAACGCTTCGGTATCTGCTGTACCGGTCATCCCCGCCAGCTTCTCATACAGACGGAAGTAGTTCTGGAAGGTGATAGAGGCCAGCGTCTGGTTTTCGTTTTGAATATCCACGCCTTCTTTGGCTTCAACAGCCTGGTGCAGGCCGTCAGACCAGCGACGACCCTGCATGGTACGGCCGGTGTGTTCATCGACGATGATGACTTCACCGTCTTTCACGATGTAGTCGACGTCACGGGTGAACAGCGCGTGGGCACGCAGCGCCGCCGTCACATGGTGCATCAGCATGATGTTACTCGGTGAGTACAGAGACTCACCCTCTTCCATGATGCCTTCAGCCACCAGCAGCTCTTCGATTTTCACCAGACCGCGTTCGGTCAGGTTCACCTGGCGCGCTTTCTCATCCACGGAGAAGTGGCCTTCACCCTGGAAGGTATCGGAGTCTTCTTTCTCCTGACGCAGCAGATGCGGAATGATTTTGTCGACTTTGCGATACATCTCGGAGCTGTCTTCAGCCGGGCCGGAGATGATCAGCGGGGTACGCGCTTCATCGATCAGGATGGAGTCAACCTCATCCACCAGCGCATAGTGCAGTTTACGCTGCACGCGCTCTTCAGGGCTGAACGCCATGTTGTCACGCAGGTAGTCAAAGCCGTATTCGTTGTTGGTGCCATAGGTGATATCCGCGTTATACGCTTCACGCTTGGCTGGCGCTGGCAGGCCGGACATGTTGATACCGACGGTCATGCCGAGGAATTCGAATAATGGGCGGTTGTTTTCGGCGTCACGCTGTGCCAGATAGTCGTTGACGGTAACAACGTGAACGCCTTTACCGGTCAGTGCGTTCAGGTAGGCCGGCAGCGTTGCGGTCAGGGTTTTACCTTCACCGGTACGCATTTCCGCGATGCAGCGCTCGTTGAGCACCATACCGCCCAGCAACTGAACGTCGAAGTGACGCATACCGAACACGCGCTTACTTGCTTCGCGCACCACCGCGAACGCTTCCGGGATCAGGCTTTCTAACGTTTCGCCTTTTTCCAGACGCGCGCGGAATTCCGCCGTTTTCGCTTTCAGCTCGTCATCAGAGAGCTTCTCCATCGCCGGTTCCATACCGTTAATGACGGCAACAGCTTTGCGCATGCGGCGCAGAGTACGATCGTTACGACTACCAAAAACTTTGGTTAATAATTTGATTAACATAATAAATTCTCAAACGCCCCAGATGGGCAGATAAATTAAGGTATTGAAAAAGCGTTAATTTAGCTGAGGCGTAGCGGTCCGGCACGGATGCCGTGAACCTGGCTTATCCATGTCGAGACAGAAAATGTGACAGGAGCAATGAAAGCAAGCTGCGCCGTCTGGCGAACCATTACCGGCGGCTGACTGTCCTGCGTGAGCAGCGCATTAAGCGTATCCAGTAAGGCAAGATGCTGAGCCTGAACCGGCAGCGTCTCTTCTGCCACAGGCATCGTCTGCGGTGCCATCGCAAAGGAGAGATGGCGGATAACGGTGCGGATGGCGTGTTGATGCCAGTAATCAACCGAGAAATTCGGACGGCGATTAGCTTCAAGCCACGCGAGGTTAGTAAAATTAACTCGCGTGTTGAGATCGTGTTTGGATGTAGTGGTCTTCGCCGGTGTTGCCGCTTCAGCGCTGTTGCTGAGCGCAGGCAAGCCGAGACTCGCCGCGACCATCCCCAATAAGAGATGCGGCCAGAAGTAACGTCTGCCAAATTGTCGCCAGCGCGTCAGTATTCCGCTCACCTGCTCCACCACATAAGCCAGCCCTGCACAGGCTGAGTTCAGTTATTTTTTTAGCGCTCAGATATTACCACTAAAGCCAATGCACAGCAGCAGTAATGACGTACTGCAGTGGGGAAAAACGGTCAAGAATGCAGCTAACGCACAGATTTCCTGCACCCGACAGAGGCCAGAAACAGCAGAGGTAAGTCTAAGAAGGGTAAAAATAAAAACGACTGGCCTTCCTGGTCGGAGAGAGTACCAGGTTAACCAGTCGATTTTTTACGAAACGGCTTAAACCGTTATGCCAGGACCAGGCCTGGAGCCTTGAATGCCAGCGGCAGTTCAGCTTCGTCTTCGAAGGTCACATATTCCCAGGCTTCCTGTTTTGCCAGGACGGCCTGCAACAGTTTGTTGTTCAGCGCATGACCGGATTTGAACGCGGTAAATGCACCAATGATATTGTGACCACACATGAACAGGTCGCCGATCGCATCCAGCATTTTGTGACGAACGAATTCATCTTCAAAACGCAGGCCGTCTTCGTTCAGTACGCGATAATCGTCAACAACGATGGCACAATCGAAGCTGCCGCCCAGGCACAGGCCGCGGGACTGCAGATATTCGATATCACGCATAAAGCCGAAAGTACGAGCACGGCTGATCTGACGCATAAACGCATCAGCAGAGAAGTTCATCGCATAGCGCTGGGTGCTTGCATCAATCGCCGGATGGTTAAAATCGATGGTAAAATCCAGCGAGAAACCATTGTACGGTTTGAATTCAGCCCACTTGTCGCCATCTTCGACGCGAACGGTCTCTTTGATGCGAACAAATTTCTTCGCGCAGTTCAGTTCTTCGATGCCGGCATCCAGCAACAAATAGACGAACGGTGCAGCACTACCATCCATGATCGGGATTTCTGGCGCATCGACTTCAACAATAATGTTGTCGATACCCAGACCCGCCAGGGCGGCGTTCAGGTGCTCTACGGTAGAAATCCGCACGTCATGCTCGTTCACCAGGCAAGTACAGAGCATAGTATCACGCACAGATTTGGCATCGGCCGGAAAATCTACCGGTGGATTCAAGTCGGTGCGACGATAGATGACCCCGGTATTGGCCGGCGCAGGGCGCAACGTCAGTGTGACTTTCTTGCCGGTATGTAAACCGACACCCGTCGCCTGAACGATACGTTTAAGTGTCCTTTGTTTGATCATCGTATAATCTCGCCAAATTACTTATCCAACCGAGAGTGTATATCACTAACGGTGGGCCAGTTTAGCACAAAGAGCGCAAATCCCCAAATTCCAGCCAATTCTTAGTCAGCTTGCTTACGCAGGAACGCCGGGATGTCCAGATAATCTGGCTCTTTCGCCGTTTGCGGAGTGGTATCGTTAACCACTTTCGCGGCCGGTTTCTGCTCCTGAGTCAGTGGAGACATACCGTGCTGCTGGTAACGATCCATGACCGGTTGCTGAGTCTGTTTGTTCGTTACCAGAGTGATCTCAGGACGCTTGTCCATACCGATACCGGTCGCAACAACGGTCACGCGCAGTTCGTCGTTCATTTCCGGGTCAAGGGAAGTACCGATAACTACGGTCGCGTTGTCAGAGGCGAACGCACGGATGGTGTTACCCACGGTTTCGAACTCATCCAGACGCAGGTCAAAACCAGCGGTAATGTTGACCAGCACGCCGCGCGCACCAGACAGATCGATATCTTCCAGCAGTGGAGAAGAGATCGCCATTTCAGCCGCTTCTTCTGCACGGTCTTCACCGCTCGCCACGCCAGAGCCCATCATCGCATAGCCCATTTCAGACATCACGGTGCGCACGTCTGCAAAGTCAACGTTCATCAGGCCAGGACGGGTAATCAGTTCAGCGATACCCTGAACCGCGCCTTTCAGCACGTCGTTGGCTGCGCCAAAGGCGTCCAGCAGAGAGATACCGCGGCCCAGCACTTTCAGCAGTTTGTCGTTCGGAATGGTAATCAGAGAGTCCACGTGTTTGGACAGCTCGGTAATACCCTGTTCCGCGAATGCCATACGCTTCTTGCCTTCGAAGTTGAAAGGCTTGGTCACGACAGCAACGGTCAGGATACCTAAATCTTTCGCCACTTCAGCGACAACAGGTGCAGCACCCGTGCCTGTACCGCCGCCCATACCCGCTGCGATAAAGACCATGTCCGCACCTTCCAGTGCAGCACGCAGGGCTTCACGATCTTCTTCAGCCGCGTTACGACCGACTTCCGGGTTAGCCCCAGCGCCCAGACCTTTGGTGATGCCACCGCCAATCTGAATCGTCTGGCCAACAGCCGTCTTACGCAGTGCTTGTGCATCGGTGTTAACCGCAAAGAATTCAACGCCTTCAATGCGCTCGCGCACCATATGCTCTACGGCGTTACCGCCGCCGCCACCGACGCCGATGACTTTAATCACCGCGTCGTTGGTCAGTTCCATAGGTTCAAACATAATTTCTCTCTCCGTTGTGCCTGTCGCCCGAGACCGCTAATTCTCTCCGGTCTCTTAAAAAAATTAAAACTCTTTTCGCAACCAGGTGTTCAGTCGTTTGACCCACGACCCCACCGATACGCGTTTTTCCACTTCTGCTTCACCACTCAAATGGGACTCTTTCCCGTAATGAAGCAGGCCCACTGCCGTTGAATAGTACGGCTCCTGAGCATAATCCGTTAAACCGGTGATATTCAGCGGTGCACCAATACGCACCTGCGTATGGAACACGCGCTGAGCGCAGGCCGCAAGACCTTCAATTTGCGCTGCCCCGCCGGTTAATACAATCCCCGCCGCGAGATGATGTTTAACACCCTGCTGGCGAAGTTGTTCCTGTAACTGCAAAATCTCTTCGTTGACCAGGTTGAGCAGCTCGGTATAACGCGGCTCAATCACCTCTGCCAGCGTCTGGCGCTGCAGGCTGCGCGGCGGACGCCCGCCCACGCTCGGCACTTCAACGCTCTCATCTTTGCCAACGATAGAACCCAGCGCACAGCCGTGGCGCACTTTAATCGCCTCTGCATCGCTCGGTGGCGTACCAAAGGCGTAAGCAATATCGCTGGTCACCACGTTCCCGGCATAAGGGATCACTTTGGTGTGGCGCAGCGCACCGCCTGTATAGACGGCCATATCCATTGTACCACCACCAATATCGACCACACAGACGCCGAGTTCACGTTCATCTTCGGTCAGCACGGAATAGCTTGCGGCCAGACCGGCGAAAATAAGTTGGTCAACTTTCAGGCCACAACGTTCAACGGCTTTTACGATGTTCTTCGCCATATCGTTGTGACATGTGATCAGGTGCACTTTTGCCTGCATACGCACGCCGGAAAGACCGACCGGGTTCTTGATCCCTTCCTGATAGTCGATCGCATATTCCTGCGGGATCACGTGCAGTACACGATGCTCATCGCGCACGCGCACGGACTTCGCCGTATGCACAACATTCTCAACGTCTTCCTGCGTCACTTCTTCTTCGGAAATCGGCACCATACCGATTTCGTTCTGGCAGCTGATGTGCTTGCCAGAGAGGGCCAGATAGACAGAGGAGATCTGGCAATCTGCCATTAATTCAGCCTGATCGATGGCGCGCTGAACGCATTTCACCACCGACTCAAGGTCGTTTACCCCACCTTTATCCATACCACGGGACGGGCAACTGCCCACGCCAATGATATTGACCATACCGTCGGGCAGAACTTCCCCTACTAAAGCGGCAACCTTCGCGGTGCCAATCTCCAGTCCAACTACCAGTTTTCTGTCCGTCGCCTTGATCATTGTTGTTCTGCCTGTACCTGTGCCTGATTCTGTTGCTGATTAGGTTCCTCGACCGGAGCCGGCTCCCAACCGACTGCTGCGCCTGAGTCATAGCGCAAATCAACGTAGCTTATCCGTTTGCCGTCCGTCTGCGCCTGCTGCTGTAAAACCGGGTAAAGTTCTACGAAACGCGCCAGACGTTTCATTGTGTCGCCGCGACCCAGGTTGAGCTTAATGCCGTTCGTTAACGTCAGTTGCCATGAGCGGCGCGCCGTCATCGCAGCATCTTTTAACGTGAACCTGTCTTTCGCCAGCACCTGGCCCATTTCGCGAAAACCCTGTAATACTTCGTTTTCACTGCCCTCAGGGCCATACAACATCGGTAAATTCTGCTTGCTGACACGATCGGCCGGGACGCTGAAGGAATTTCCGTCTACGTCTACCATGTGCTGATCATTCCAACGCGCAATGGGCACATATTCAACCAGATGAATCTTCAATTCATCAGGCCATTGCTTTCTTACACTCGCCTGTTTTATCCATGGCAGTCGTTCAATCTGACTCTGGATAATATTGACGTCCTGCGTCATAAAGGTGCCAGGCGATCCCAGCGCCAGAATCGACTGGCGAATATCATCGTTACGCGTGTAGTGGCGCTCGCCCGTTACCACCAGCTTCGAGAGCGGTAACCGCTGCGCATCTTCCATCCAGCCCAGCACCATCCAGCCGCTGATAAACACGGTGCACAGCACCCCGAGCAGGAAGATAATCCCTGCAAGACGCGTTCCATTACTCCGGCGTGAAGAGGAATATTCTTCCTCGTCATCGCGGTTGCGCGTGTTCAATGCAGCCTGAGACATATCAGCCCGCCTGGTCCAGAATACGTACGACTAACTGCGAGAAGCTCATCCCCGCCTGACGCGCCGCCATCGGCACAAGGCTGTGGCTGGTCATGCCTGGAGAAGTATTCGCTTCCAGCAGATAAAATTGCCCATCGCTGTCGAGCATCACATCAATGCGTCCCCAGCCACGGCATCCCAGGACATTCCAG
This sequence comes from Enterobacter oligotrophicus, assembly GCF_009176645.1. Taxonomy (NCBI): domain Bacteria; kingdom Pseudomonadati; phylum Pseudomonadota; class Gammaproteobacteria; order Enterobacterales; family Enterobacteriaceae; genus Enterobacter; species Enterobacter oligotrophicus. Next base: position 3,297,852 of record NZ_AP019007.1, on the reverse strand, counting down.
GCTTTCAGCACCAGAGCCTGTAAATCGGCTTCACGCTCAGCTTCAAGACCACCAGGACAAAAATATTGCGTCTCATCAGAGAGATACTTCGCCTCATAATCATAGAAGGTTCCGGCCGGTTGGATACGAATTGACGGTAAAATTTCTTCGCCAAGCATCGCGACGGTAAATTCCGGCCCGCTGAGCCATTTTTCAATCAGAACTTCTTCATCATGTTGAAATGCCAGCGTTAAAGCAGCAGATAAATCGTCAGCTTTGTCGACTTTGGACATCCCGACGCTTGACCCTTCGCGGCTTGGCTTAACAATAACCGGTAACCCCAGCTCAGCAATGCGTGCATTAACGCTGTCCTGTAGGCCCAATTCGAACTCACGGCGCGTCAGCGCAACCCATGGCGCAACGGGCAGCCCCGCTCCCTGCCACAGCAGTTTGCTGCGCAGTTTATCCATCGAAATGGCCGATGCCATTACGCCGCTACCGGTGTATGGCATGCCGATTAAATCCAGCAGCCCTTGCAAGGTTCCATCTTCGCCACCACGCCCATGCAGCGCGATAAAAACTTTATCGAAGCCCATCGCTTTCAGTTGCGTGACATCAACCTCTTTAGGATCGACCGGGTGCGCATTCACACCGCCTTCACGCAGGCCCGCCAGTACAGCCGCGCCTGAGTTAAGGGAAACCTCACGTTCAGCCGACGTGCCGCCAAACAGGACCGCAATCTTATCAGCCATGACGCTCGTCCTCCTGAGTTTGCGGCTTCAGTTTGATTTCAGCTAAGGTACGGGCGATTTTGCCGATATTTCCCGCACCCTGAATCAGAACCAAATCATTGCCCGTCAATACCGGAGCCAGAATCTCAGCCACCTGAGCGGGTTCAGAAACCAAAATAGGGTCCACTTTACCGCGTCCACGAATGGTACGACACAAAGAACGGCTGTCTGCCCCCGGAATCGGAGTTTCGCCCGCTGAATAAACATCCAGCATTAGCAACGTATCCACCTGTGAAAGTACACTGGCGAAATCGTCATACAGATCGCGGGTACGGGTGTAACGGTGTGGCTGGAAGATCATTACCAGATGTTTGTCCGGCCAACCCGCACGCGCCGCCTTGATCGTCGCGTCCACTTCGGTTGGGTGGTGGCCATAGTCATCCACCAGCATGGCGCTGCCTGATTTACCGTTCACCGCGTCCAGCGGGAATTCGCCGAGGAAGTCGAAACGACGCCCGGTGCCCTGGAAGCTCTCCAGTGCGCGCAGGATTGCGTCGTCATCAATGCCTTCTTCTGTCGCCACGGCGACCGCGGCGGCGGCATTCAGGGCATTGTGGCGTCCGGGGGCGTTCAGCGTAACGTGCAGCAGTTCTTTATCCTGACGCGCCAGGGTGAAATGCCCCTGAGCACCTGTCTGCCTGTAATCTTCCACACGCACATCAGCGTCTTCGCTGAAGCCATAGGTGGTGATTTGACGCCCGACGCGCGGCAACAGCTCGCGAATGACCGGATCGTCCACACACATCACCGCGCGCCCATAAAACGGCAGGTTGTGCAGGAAGTTAATAAAGGTCTGTTTTAAATTCTCGAAGTCACCCTGGTAAGTGTCCATATGGTCAGCTTCGATATTGGTGACAATCGCCACCATCGGCTGCAGATGCAGGAACGACGCATCGCTCTCATCCGCTTCCGCAATCAGGTAACGGCTGTGGCCCAGACGCGCATGAACGCCTGCCGCTTTCACCAGCCCGCCGTTAACAAACGTTGGGTCAAGACCCGCTTCGGCATAAATACTGGAAACCATCGCCGTCGTCGTGGTTTTACCGTGCGTACCGGCAACCGCGATGCCGTGACGGAAACGCATCAGTTCCGCCAGCATTTCCGCGCGGCGGATCACCGGAATGCGCGCTTCATGCGCAGCAACGATTTCCGGGTTATCAGAAGAGATGGCGCTGGATACTACAACCACGCTCGCATCGCGCACGTTTTCCGGGCGATGGTTGAAATAGATAGTCGCCCCAAGCGACGCTAACTGCTGCGTAACAGGGTTTGGTGCCAGGTCAGACCCGCTGATCTGATAGCCTTCGTTAGCTAACACTTCGGCAATACCGCCCATGCCAGCACCACCGATGCCGACAAAGTGAATGTGCCGAACGCGACGCATCTCGGGCACGATTGAACGCAGTTTTGCCAGTTGTTGTGTATTCATTCTCTAAACGCCATCGACTACTTAAAATTCGTGCAGCGCAACACGCGCTGCGAGGGTTAAGCCTGGGCTGCCAGGCTCACTTCTTTTGCCACCCGTTCCGTCGCATCCGGGATAGCGGTCGCGCGTGCGCGTTGGGCCATCTCCAGCAATGCGTCTCTGTTCCAGCCCGCCAGAGTGGTGGCGACCGCATCGGCGGTAAATTGTGGCTGCTCGAATATTTTCGCGGCACCGGCTTTCTCAAGCGGCAACGCGTTCCAGTACTGCTGTCTGTCTTTGTGCTGGAACGGCACAAACAGTGCTGGCAAACCGGCGGCGGCAATTTCGCTCACCGTCAGTGCGCCAGAGCGGCAAACCACGACATCGGCCCAGGCATAAGCTGCAGCCATATCGTCGATAAACTCAGTAACTTTATGCTGCGGCTGCCCCGACTCGGCGTAAGCCTGCTCAACGGTCTGCTGCGCGCCTTTTCCGCTCTGATGCCAAATCGTCACGGCATCACCCAGTTTTGCCGCAACCTGCGGCATCGTCTGGTTTAAAATGCGCGCCCCCTGAGATCCACCGACAACCAGCACACGTACCGGCCCTTCACGGCCATTCAGGCGAACGTCCGGCAGCGGCAGCGCCAGCACGTCCACGCGCACCGGGTTACCCACGACGTCCGCTTTAGGGAACGCACCTGGGAAGGCCTGCATCACTTTGGTGGCAATTTTCGCCAGCCATTTGTTGGTCAAACCGGCGATACCGTTCTGCTCGTGCAGTACAACAGGAATGCCCAGTGACCACGCCGCCAGCCCGCCTGGACCGGAAACATACCCCCCCATCCCCAGCACCACATCAGGCTTAAAGCGCTTCATGATGGAACGCGCCTGACGCCATGCGTTAAAAATTCGCACAGGTGCCAGCAACTGGGCCTTGATGCCTTTGCCCCGAAGACCGGAAATACGAATAAAGTCGATCTCAATACCGTGTTTCGGTACAAGATCAGCCTCCATGCGATCTGCGGTTCCCAGCCAGCGTACCTGCCAGCCCTGATCCATTAAATGGTGCGCAACCGCCAGCCCAGGGAACACATGTCCACCTGTACCGCCTGCCATCACCATTAACCGCTTCGGTTGATTCATCGTGAACCTCGTGTAAACGCCTGGGCTTTTTCCAGACGTGTCTCATAATCTATGCGTAACAAAAACATGATGGCCGTCGACATGATCAACAGACTCGAACCACCATAGCTGATCAACGGCAACGTCAGACCCTTGGTCGGCAGCATACCTGCTGCGGCCCCGACGTTGACCAGTGCCTGGAAGCTAAACCAGATACCAATTGAACAGGCTAAGAAACCCGAGAAGCGGTGATCGATCTCCAGCGCTTTCCGGCCAATCGACATGGCGCGGAAAGCGACGAAGAATACCATTAATAGTGCCAATACCACACCGATATAACCCAGTTCTTCCCCAATAATGGAGAAGATGAAGTCGGTGTGTGCCTCAGGCAAATACTCCAGTTTCTGTACGGAGTTGCCCAGGCCCTGGCCCCAGACTTCGCCGCGACCAAACGCCATCAGCGATTGCGTCAACTGGTAGCCACTGCCAAACGGATCTTCCCACGGGTTCCAGAAAGATGTCACACGGCGGATACGGTAAGGCTCGGCAAGGATCAGCAGCACGACCGCCGAAATCCCCATCCCAATGATGGCGATGAACTGCCACAGCTTCGCGCCCGCCAGGAACAGCATCGCCAGCGTGGTGACAAACAGTACCACCACCGTACCGAGGTCGGGCTGTGCCAGCAGCAGGATCGCAAGCACCAGAATCACGCCCATCGGCTTTAAGAAGCCGCGAAGGTTGTTACGCACTTCGTCAACTTTACGCACCAGGTAGTTCGCCAGGTAGCAGAACAGCGACAGCTTGGTGAATTCCGCTGGCTGAATACGCAGCGGACCAAACGCAATCCAGCGCGATGCCCCGTTTACGGAGCTACCGACAACCAGCACGATCAGCAGCATGATGATCGATGCAATCAACATCGCCGTACTGTGCCGCTGCCAGAAGGCCATTGGCAAACGTAAGGTAATCATCGCCAGGCAGAACGCCAGAATGATGTACAGCCCGTCACGCTTGGCAAACAGGAACGGATCGTTAGCCAGACGTTGCCCGACAGGCATCGACGCCGAGGTGACCATGATAAAGCCGATCGCCGCCAGCCCCAGCGTAAGCCAGAACAACGTGCGGTCGTACATGATCAGGCTATCGGAATCCTTGTCCCGCGAAGCCATCACCCAGCCTTTCAGCGCCGCAAACAGCCACGCCAGGATGCCAAATCCTGGCAGGCGCGGCATTTTCAGGCGAGGGAGAGATAAACGCATCAGCCTAACTCCTTCGCCAGGCGGGTAAAGAGATCGCCCCGCTGTTCGAAATTCTTGAATTGATCGAGGCTGGCACAGGCAGGCGAGAGCAGCACCATATCACCTGGCTTAACGCGCGGGGCAATGAGGCGCATCGCCTGCTCCATGGTCTCGGTTTGCTCGGCCACGTCAGGACGCAGTTCAGCCAGTTCGCTGCCGTCACGACCAAAACAGTAAAGACGAATGTTGTCCCCGGAGAGGTATTGCTTCAGCGAGGAGAAATCGGCCGACTTGCCGTCGCCGCCAAGTAGCAGATGCAGCGTGCCCTCAACGTGAAGACCGTTCAGGGCAGCCTCAGTGCTACCCACGTTGGTGGCTTTGGAGTCGTTAATCCAGCGCACGCCGTTATGCTCCAGCGCCAGCTGGAAACGGTGCGCCAGACCGGTAAAGGTGGTCAGGGCTTTGAGGCTGGAAGAACGCGGCAAGCCCACCGCATCCGCCAGCGCCAGCGCCGCCAGGGCATTGGTGTAGTTATGCTGGCCGGAAAGCGTCATCTCTTTCACGTTCAGCACTTTCTCACCTTTCACGCGCAGCCAGGTTTCGCCCTGCTGACGGTTCAGATGGTAATCACCCATGTTGATGCCAAAGCTGATGCAGCGTTCATCCGCCCCACGTACCGGCATGGTCAGCGCGTCATCGGCGTTCACCACACAGACTTTGGCATTTTCGTAAACGCGCAGCTTAGCGGCGCGATACTGCTGCAGACCAAACGGATACCTGTCCATATGATCTTCAGTTACGTTGAGGATCGTCGCCGCGGCGGCATGCAGGCTGGAGGTCGTTTCCAGCTGGAAGCTGGAAAGCTCCAGTACGTACAGCTCGCAGCCCTTATCCAGCAGCATCAGCGCAGGCAGGCCGATATTGCCCCCCACACCCACGTTCATACCTGCGGCTTTCGCCATCTCACCGACCAGCGTAGTGACGGTACTTTTACCATTCGAACCGGTAATGGCGATTATCGGTGCCTGCGCTTCGCGACAGAACAGCTCAATATCCCCGACAATCTCTATGCCAGCATCCGCCGCAGCGCTCAGCGAAGGGTGCGCCAGGGCCAAACCTGGGCTGGCAACAATCAGATCGGCTGCCAGCAGCCAGTCATCATTCAGACCACCAAGGTGGCGTTCAACCTGTTCCGGCAGCTTGTCCAGACCCGGCGGAGAGACACGCGTATCCATCACGCGCGGCGTGATGCCACGCGCAAGGAAAAAGTCCACGCAGGAAAGGCCCGTGAGGCCCAACCCGATGATAACGACTTTTTTACCCTGGTAATCTGCCATGATTAACGTACCTTCAGCGTTGCCAGGCCAATCAGCACCAGCATCAGCGAAATAATCCAGAAGCGCACAATCACGCGCGGCTCCGGCCAGCCTTTCAGTTCATAGTGATGATGGATCGGTGCCATACGGAAGATGCGCTGACCGCGCAGCTTGAAGGAGCCGACCTGCAAAATCACTGACAGGGTCTCTACCACAAACACACCGCCCATGATCACCAGCAAGAACTCCTGACGCAGCAGCACGGCAATAATGCCCAGCGCACCACCCAGAGCCAGTGAACCCACGTCGCCCATAAAGACCTGCGCCGGATAAGTGTTAAACCACAGGAAGCCCAGCCCCGCCCCGACAATGGCCGTACAGACGATCACCAGCTCACCCGCGTGGCGCAGATACGGGATATGCAGGTAGTTAGCAAAATTCATGTTACCGGTCGCCCACGCCACCAGCGCAAACCCCCCCGCGACAAACACAGTCGGCATAATCGCCAGTCCATCCAGACCATCGGTCAGGTTGACGGCGTTACCCGTGCCAACAATCACGAAGTACGCCAGCAGGATGTAGAACAGTCCCAGTTGCGGCATCACGTCTTTAAAGAACGGCACCACCAGCTCGGTGGCTGGTGTGTCTTTTCCTGCCAGATACAGCGCGAAGGCCACGCCCAGCGCAATCACCGACATCCAGAAATACTTCCAGCGGGCAATCAGCCCCTTAGTATCTTTGCGTACAACCTTGCGATAATCATCGACAAAGCCGATGATCCCGTAGCCCACCAGAACGGTCAGCACACACCAGACATACGGGTTAGACGGATAAGCCCACAGCAGCACCGAAACGACGATCGCGGTCAGGATCATAATGCCGCCCATGGTCGGTGTACCGCGCTTGCTGAAGTGCGATTCCGGGCCATCGTTACGCACAACCTGGCCGAAAGAGAGTTTTTGCAGACGGGCAATCATGCGCGGGCCCATCCACAAGGAGATGAACAGCGCAGTCAGCAGGCTGACAATGGCGCGAAACGTCAGATAGGAAAAGACGTTAAAGCCTGAATAATATTTGACCAAATGTTCGGCCAGCCAAACTAACATGTCCCGTTCTCCTGTAATGCGTGCACAACCTCTTCCATGGCGGCACTACGTGAACCTTTAACTAAAACAGTCACAATTTGTTTTTGTGTAATCAACGCCTTCAGACGTTCAATCAATGCCGCTTTATCAGCAAAATGTTCGCCCACACCGCTGGCCTGGCTGATCGCCTGACTCAGTTTTCCTGCGCTCAGCACGCAGTCCAGCCCCGCCGCTTTCGCCGCTGCACCCACCTGGGTATGACAGGCTTCGCTTTCATCACCCAGTTCGGCCATATCGCCAACCACCATCACGCGGTAGCCCGGCATCTCGGACAGCACCTGCACCGCTGCCGTCATCGAACCGACGTTGGCGTTGTAGGAGTCATCCAGCAGCAGCTTGTTTTCCGCCAGTTGAATCGGGAACAGACGCCCCGGTACGGCTTTTAAATTTGCCAGCCCGGTTTTAATCGCCTCATGAGTCGCCCCTACCGCCATCGACAACGCCGCCGCCGCGAGCGCGTTAGCAATGTTATGGCGACCCGGCAGTGGCAGCAGCACATCAATGCCACCCGTTGGGGTAGTGAGCGTGAACTCCGTGCCGTGCGACGTCACATGGATATTGGTTGCGGTAAAATCGCTGTTGGCCGCATTCGGTGAGAAGCGCCAGGTCTTACGCGAACCGATGATACTCTGCCAGTTCAGCCAGTCATTGTTGTCGGCATTCATAATGGCGATACCGTCAGCCGGCAGGCCGGTGTAGATCTCACCTTTGGCTTTCGCCACGCCTTCCAGCGAACCGAAACCTTCCAGATGGGCAGCCGCCAGGTTGTTCACCAGCGCCGCTTCCGGGCGAGTGAGGCTCACGGTCCAGGCGATTTCGCCCTGGTGGTTTGCCCCTAACTCGATCACCGCAAACTCGTGTTCTTTGGTCAGGCGAAGTAATGTCATCGGCACGCCGATGTCATTATTGAGATTGCCTGCGGTATAAAGTGTGTTTCCGCACTGGCCGAGGATCGCCGCCGTCATCTCTTTGACGGACGTTTTACCTGACGAGCCCGTCAGCGCCACAACGCGCGTCGGAACCTGCTGACGCACCCAGGCAGCCAGCTCACCGAACGCCAGACGCGTATCATTCACCACAATCTGCGGCAGATCGATATCGAGCTTGCGGCTGACCAGCAGCGCGCCCGCACCGTTCTCTTTAGCCTGCTGTGCAAAATCATGTGCGTCAAAACGCTCACCTTTTAGCGCCACAAACAGACAACCTGCGGACACTTTGCGGGTATCGGTAGTCACGGCGTCAATGGTCAGATCCTGACCCAGCAACTCGCCGTGCAGTACCGCAGCGGCCTGGCTTAGCGTGAGGCTAATCATGCCACCACTCCCAGCAGACGCGCTGCCGTTACACGGTCCGAGTAATCCAGACGGCGATTGCCAACAATTTGATAATCTTCATGGCCTTTACCGGCCAGCAGCACCACATCGTTTTCCTGTGCCTGCATGATGGCGTTGGTCACAGCTTCCGCCCGGCCTTCCACCACACGTGCGCGACCGGCGTCCAGCATACCCGCCAGAATGTCGTTAATGATGGCGCGCGGCTCTTCGGTACGCGGGTTGTCATCGGTCACAACCGGAATATCCGCAAACTGCTCAGCAATCGCGCCCATCAGGGGGCGTTTGCCCTTATCGCGATCGCCGCCACAGCCAAATACACACCAGAGCTTACCGGCGCAGTGCAGACGCGCCGCTTCCAGCGCTTTTTCCAGCGCATCTGGCGTGTGGGCATAATCAACCACGACCGTTGGTTTACCCGGCGCGCTGAACACTTCCATGCGGCCACAAACCGGTTGCAGACGCTCAGCAGTCTTCAACAGTTCAGCCATCGGATACCCCAGCGCCAGCAGTGTCGCCAGCGCCAGCAGCAGGTTGCTGACGTTAAACGCCCCCATCAGGCGGCTTTCAATTTCACCTTCGCCCCATGAGGAAGCAAAGCGGATTGTCGCCCCGCTGTCGTGATACTTCACCTCAACCGCCTTCAGCCAGCGGCCATGGCAGTTCGGGTTAATATGATCTTCCATCGATACCGCAACGGCGTCTGGCAGTTTAGCCAGCCAGCGGCGACCGACTTCGTCGTCGGCGTTAATGATGGCCTGACCGTGGTGATGCGTGGAGTAGAGCAGCCATTTCGCGGCCTCGTAATGCTCCATATCACCATGATAATCAAGATGATCGCGGCTCAGATTAGTGAATACAGATGCAGCAAACTTAAGCGCCGCCACGCGATGCTGTACCAGCCCGTGAGAAGAGACTTCCATCGCGGCGAAGGTCGCCCCCTGCCCTGCCAGACCGGCAAGCACGTGCTGCACGTCTACCGCCGAGCCGGTGGTGTTTTCGGTCGGGCTGACTTTGCCCAGCAGACCGTTACCCACGGTGCCCATCACCGCACCGGTTTCACCGAGCAGCTGCGCCCATTGCGCCATCAGTTGCGTGGTGGTGGTTTTTCCGTTCGTGCCCGTTACGCCAACCAGACGCAGCTGGTCAGAAGGTTCGTGATAGAAACGTCCTGCCAGCGCAGAAAGACGCTCATTTAACTGGCTGAGATAGATGACCGGCACACCGTGCATTTCACGGATTTCGCCGTCGGTTGCCTCATCTTTGGCCTCAGCAATAATGGCAGCAACACCTTGCGCAATCGCCTGCGGGATATAACGACGCCCGTCCGCCTGATGACCGACCACCGCCACAAAAAGATCGCCAGAAGCAGCCACGCGGCTGTCCAGTACCATCTCTCGCAGTGCTCGCTCCGGTGCACCTGGCACCCACGGAGCGAGAAGGTCGCGCAAATTACGATCTGCCACCTGTACCCTCGCCTTGATTAATTACAAATTCACTTTTTTCGCCCGTCGCCAGCGCATCCGGTTCAATGTTCATGGTGCGCAATACGCCGCCCATGATAGCCCCGAACACAGGTGCGGAGACGGCACCGCCGTAGTATTTACCCGCCTGTGGATCGTTAATGACGACCACCAGCGCAAAACGCGGATTGCTTGCAGGCGCAACGCCTGCGGTATAGGCAATGTATTTGTTGATGTAGCGGCCATCCGGCCCCACCTTTTTCGCCGTACCGGTTTTAATCGCGATGCGATAGCCTTTGATCGCCGCCTTCACGCCACCGCCGCCCGGCAGCGCCACGCTTTCCATCATATGGACGACGGTACGAACGATAGATTCCGGGAAGATACGCTCGCCCGGAACCGGTGGATCAACTTTGGTAATCGACAGCGGGCGATAGACGCCATAGCTGCCGATCGTTGCGTAGACTCGCGCTAACTGTAACGGGGTTACCATTAGCCCGTAGCCGAAAGAGAAGGTGGCCCTCTCTATGTCAGACCACCGTTGTTTTTGAGGATATAAGCCACTGCGTTCTCCGACCAACCCCAAATTGGTCGCCTTTCCAAGCCCAAAACGTGAGTAAGTCTCTACTAACGCTGAGGACGGCATCGCTAACGCCAGCTTTGAAACACCGACGTTACTCGACTTCTGTAAGACCCCGGTCAGGGTCAGTTCGCTGTAACGGGCCACATCTTTGATTTCATGGCCGTTAATGCGGTAAGGGATCGTATTCAGAACGGTACTTTCGTTGACGATGCCGCGCTGTAGCGCCGTCATCACCACCATCGGTTTTACGGTAGATCCCGGTTCGAACACGTCCGTGATCGCCCGGTTACGCATCGCATCTTTCGCGGTGCCTGTGAAGTTGTTCGGGTTATAAGACGGGCTGTTGGCCATCGCCAGCACTTCGCCCGTGCTGACATCCACCAGCACGGCGCTGCCGGATTCCGCCTTGTTAAAGGCGACAGCGTTGTTCAGCTCGCGATACACCAGCGCCTGCAAACGTTCATCAATGCTCAGCGCCAGGTTGTGCGCGGCCTGGCTGTCCGTGGAAGAGATATCTTCAATGACGCGGCCATAACGGTCTTTACGCACGATACGCTCGCCCGGCTGACCGGTGAGCCACTTATCAAAGCTCTTTTCAACGCCCTCAATCCCCTGGCTATCGACGTTGGTGAAGCCAATGAGGTGAGCAGTTACTTCGCCGGAAGGATAGTAACGACGTGATTCCTCACGCAGGTGAATCCCCGGCAGTTTCAGTTTTCGGATGTAGTCCGCCATGTCAGGGTTCACCTGACGCGCGAGATAGATAAAACGCCCTTTCGGGTTGGCGTTAACGCGGGAGGCCAGCTGATCCAGCGGCATTTTCAGGGCATCAGAAAGCGCTTTCCAGCGGTTATCCAGCGTAATGCCCCCTGCATCGTGCAGCTCTTTCGGATCGGCCCAGATCGCCTTCACCGGCACGCTCACCGCCAGCGGACGGCCGGAACGGTCGGTGATCATCCCACGAGACGTGGACACTTCCTGGACGCGAAGAGAGCGCATGTCACCCTGGCGAACCAGCATGTCAGGGGCGATGATTTGCAACCAGGCCACGCGTCCCAGCAGGAAACCCAGCGCCAGTAAAATGCAGCCGCAAAGCAACGCAAAACGCCAACTGACAAAGTTGGCCTGTTCTTCCTGACGTTTTGGTTTTAGCGTTTTTGCCGCTGCTCTCATGCGTCGCGTTTTCCCTTATTTTTGTACTACGATATTTTCCTGCGAAGGATCAACATGCTGCAGTTGCAGCTTTTCCGTTGCGATCCGTTCAACCCGGCTGTGATCGCCGAGCGCGTTTTCTTCCAGGATCAGGTTTCGCCATTCAATATCCAGCGCATCGCGTTCCAGTACCATCTGTTCGCGCTGCGCAGTTAATAAACGGGTGTGGTGGGCCGTGGTGACCACCGTTACTGCCGTCACAATGATGCAAATGAACAAGCAGAGTGGCAGTTTCCCGAACCGCAAAAGATCGTCGCCGATCACGCCAGGCAAGGCATGGCGCTCGTTGCTTCCTAACGATCCCTTAACTTTGCTGAGGGTTTCTGTCACTCTGCTGATCATGCGTTCGTCCTTTCTGCAATACGCAGCACTGAACTACGGGCACGTGGATTCTCTGCCACCTCTTCTTCGCCCGGCATCAACTTGCCTAATGCTCGCAACTGACGGCCACCCAGCTTCCTGAGTTGTTCTTCCGTCATCGGCAACCCCGCAGGAACCTGAGGACCGCGGCTTTGTTCACGCATAAAGCGTTTCACAATGCGGTCTTCCAGCGAATGGAAGCTGATGATGGATAACCGCCCACCTGGGGCCAGCACGTCGAGCGAGCTTTTTAGCGCCAGCTCTATTTCCTCCAGTTCACTGTTTACCCAGATGCGAACCGCCTGGAAGGTACGGGTCGCGGGATGTTTGTGCTTATCCTTCACCGGCGTTGCTGCCGCGATAACCTCTGCCAGCTCTTTGGTGCGGGTCATCGGCTCAATACGGTTACGCTCAACGATGGCGCGTGCAATGCGTTTGCCAAAACGCTCTTCGCCGAAGGTTTTGATCACCCAGGCAATATCCGCTTCGTCAGCGGTTTGTAACCACTCTGCAGCAGACTGACCGCGCGTTGGGTCCATACGCATGTCCAGCGGACCATCGCGCATAAAGGAGAAACCGCGTTCGGCGTCATCAAGCTGGGGTGAAGAGACGCCAAGATCGAGAAGAATCCCGTCGATCTTGCCCGTCAGACCGCGCTCGGCAACGTAATCCGCGAGCGCAGAGAAAGGTCCATGCACGATGGAAAAGCGTGGGTCATCGATGGTTTGCGCAACGGCAATCGCCTGCGGATCGCGATCGATTGCCAGCAGGCGTCCTTCCGCTCCAAGCTGAGAGAGGATCAGACGCGAATGACCACCGCGACCAAAAGTGCCATCAATGTAGATGCCGTCCGGACGAATATTCAGGCCGTTAACGGCCTCATCCAGCAACACCGTTGTATGTTTATAATTTTCCATCATATTTATAGAGACAAGTCCTGCAGCCGTTCCGATAATGTCGCGGAATCAGACTGCTCAGCGTCGATATCTTCCTTGACCTGTTGATACCAGGTCGTTTCGTCCCACAGTTCAAACTTGTTGAACTGCCCGACCAGCATCACTTCTTTGGTCAGACCGGCATGTTGCCGCAACACAGGCGCAATCAGTAATCGCCCTGCACTATCCATCTGACACTCACTGGCATGTCCCAATAACAGCCGCTGCACGCGGCGTTCCTGCGGGTTCATGCTCGACAGTCGCGACAGCTTTTGCTCAATAATTTCCCATTCAGGCAAAGGGTAAAGCAGCAGGCAGGGGGAGTTGATGTCAATGGTGCAAACCATTTGACCTGAAGCGTTCTCAATCAGCCGGTCGCGGTATCGGGTTGGCACCGATAAACGCCCTTTGCTGTCGAGATTGACTAACGTTGCTCCACGGAACATGCCAGCCTCACCCCTCCTCACCACTTTAACCCACAAATTCCCACCTAAAGGAGTTTACGGAGCGAGGGAAAACCTTGTCAAGCCAGGACTGTCGCTATACAGACCCGAAAGCCCGCTATTTACGAAGATATCCCGACCTGATTAATAACTGCACAACTGGCGAGGCAAAATTAACGTTATGAATATTTGTAAGAAAAAAACCGAATATGCACACGAGCGTTAAGACTCACTCAATATCATCGCAGGGAAATATAAAGTGTCAGTTTGCGACGCGGGCAGCATTTTAAGACATATTCGCAGGGGATAACAGCGCCAGTTTCATGACGGGGACGCCTGAACACACAAGCAGGCTGGCAGGTTAAGAGGGAGAATGGAAAAACGTCTGAATATTCATCATCTGAATGACGTTTGTAACAAAATAATACATAAACGCTGTTTAAAAAGCAGATGAATTTTCTTTTAACGATGATTTAAAAGGGCAATACGAATTAAGACTAAGAGCAGGGTAAAATTCCTAAAGAATTATCCTAATTTTTCTCCGGGAATTATCTTTCCACGTTTTTTACAAAATGGGGCAGCTTCGCTACCCCTGCCATTTATTCAGTGACGGCTCAAAATGCCGCGACGATAGAGATTACGTTTGATGCGAGTCAGCCCCGGTTTCGGTTTACGTGGCTCATCAAGGCTCGCGAGCACAATTTCAAGCACGCGTTCAGCAACGTCGCGATGGCGCTGAGCAACAGCCAGCACAGGACATTGCAGGAAATCGAGTAGCTCGTTATCCCCAAACGTCGCAATCGCCAGATCGGACGGCAGCTTTCCGTCACGACGTAACGTCACATCCATCACCCCCTGTAACAACGCAAACGAGGTGGTGAACAGGGCCTGCGGCATGGGATGCGTTTCCAGCCATTTTTCGAACAGTTGCGCTGCGGCTTCACGTTCATAGCTGTTGGCATAAAGATAGTGAACTTCACGCGGATCGTCTTTCCAGGCCGTCCTGAACCCCTGTTCGCGCAGAAAGCTCACAGAAAGCTCCGGCAACGCACCAAGATACAGCACCGTTTCAGCCGGGAAAGTTCTCAGCTCAGCAGCCAGCATTTCTGCATCGTCCTGATCGGCACCCACTACACTGGTGAAATGTTCACGATCCAGCGCCCGATCCAGCGCCACAATCGGGAACGGATCGTTTGCCCAGCGCTGATAGAACGGATGCTCCGGCGGTAAAGAGGTGGAGACGATGATCGCATCAACCTGACGCTGAAGCAGATGCTCAATGCAACGCATTTCGTTGTCTGGCTGGTCTTCCGAACAGGCGATCAGTAACTGATAGCCGCGCTGGCGAGCCTGACGTTCAAGGTAGTTGGCGATACGGGTATAGCTGGTGTTTTCCAGGTCTGGGATCACCAGACCAATAGAGCGGGTGCGTCCGGCACGTAAACCGGCTGCGACAGCATTCGGATGGTAGTTATGCTCACGAACCACCGCCATGACTTTTTCAACGGTCTTATCGCTGACACGGTACTGCTTTGCTTTACCGTTAATCACATAGCTGGCCGTAGTTCGTGACACGCCGGCTAGCCGGGCGATTTCATCCAGTTTCACAATTGCCCCTCAAAAAAAGAAAAGAGTCCATGGCCTTGTCAGGGTTATGGTTAAATCTTTTAACATCTAAACGCAGAAAAGCCTTCGCGGCAACCGCTTTTATCTGCGTTGTCGGCTGATTACACAAAAAAAAGCCCGGCTTTGATGACCGGGCTGAAAGAGGCGAACCTTTTTGACAACTAACGCATGATTTTATCGCCACGTGAAAGGCCAACGACCCCCGAACGCGCGACTTCAACAATTTTTGCCACATCCCGCACAGAGGCCAGGAAAGCATCCAGCTTGTCGCTCGTTCCGGCAAGCTGCACAGTATATATAGAAGGTGTAACGTCGATAATTTGTCCGCGGAAGATGTCCGTGTTGCGTTTGACCTCTTCACGGCCGTAGCCGCTGGCCTGGATTTTCACCAGCATAACTTCTCGCTCAACGTAAGCGCCCTGCCCCAGTTCACTGACGCGCAACACATCGACGAGCTTGTGCAGTTGTTTTTCGATCTGCTCAAGGACTTTGGCGTCACCGACGGTCTGGATGGTCATACGCGACAGCGTCGGATCGTCGGTCGGTGCCACGGTCAGGCTTTCGATATTGTAGCCGCGCTGTGCAAAAAGCCCGATGACGCGGGACAATGCGCCTGACTCGTTTTCCAGTAATACAGATAATATCCGGCGCATATCAGGTTCTCTCCGTTTTGCTTAACCACATTTCGTCCATACCACCACCGCGTATGTGCATCGGATAAACGTGCTCTGCGCCGTCGACGATAACATCCACAAAAACGAGGCGATTGTTTTTGACGTGCTCAAGCGCTTCACTGAGTTTTGCTTCAAGCTCTGCAGGCTCGGTTACGCGCATGCCGACATGACCGTAAGCCTCGGCCAGGCGGACAAAATCCGGCAGTGACGTCATATACGACTGAGAGTGACGACCGGAGTAAATCATATCCTGCCACTGCTTCACCATGCCGAGGTAACCATTATTCAGGTTCAGGACCAGCACCGGCAGCTCATACTGCAGCGCCGTAGACAGTTCCTGAATATTCATCTGAATACTGCCGTCACCCGTCACGCAGATCACGGTTTCATTCGGTAACGCCAGTTTCACGCCCAGTGCAGCGGGCAGACCAAAGCCCATCGTCCCCAGCCCACCGGAGTTGATCCAGTGTCGCGGTTTATCAAACGGGTAATAAAGCGCAGCAAACATCTGATGCTGGCCCACGTCAGAGGTCACATACGCGTCGCCTTTCGTCAAACGCCAGATAGTCTCGATCACCGCCTGTGGCTTGATGTTTTCACTTTGCGTGTCGTATTTCAGGCACTGACGCCCACGCCACTGTTCAATCTGTTGCCACCAGTCGCGGATCTCATCCAGCGGTTGGGAGGCCGTCTCATGTGCCAGCAGATCAAGCATCTGATCCAGCACCTGTCGGGCATCACCCACGATCGGGACATCGGCCGGAACGGTTTTAGAGATAGACGTCGGATCGATATCGATGTGAAGCACTGTTGCATTCGGGCAATATTTTGCCAGGTTATTGGTCGTTCGATCGTCAAAACGCACGCCCACGGCGAAGATTACATCAGAATTGTGCATCGTCATGTTGGCTTCATAGGTGCCATGCATACCCAACATGCCCAGCGCCTGACGGTGCGTGGCCGGGAATGCGCCCAGCCCCATCAGCGACGATGCCACAGGAAGATTTAGCCTTTCAACCAGCGTGCGCAATTGTGCTTCGCATGCTGAGTTCACTGCGCCGCCACCCACATAGACAACCGGTTTTTTGGCCGCCAGCAGAGTTTGCAGCGCGCGCTTAATCTGACCTTTATGCCCTTGCGTCGTCGGGTTGTAGGAGCGCATGCTCACGGATTCCGGCCAGACGTAAGGGAGCTTATTCGCCGGGTTCAGAATATCTTTCGGCAGATCGACAACGACAGGGCCTGGACGTCCGCTCGCCGCCAGCCAGAAGGCTTTTTTCAGTACCCCCGGAATGTCCTCCGTTTGCTTCACCAGGAAACTGTGCTTAACGACAGGGCGAGAAATCCCCACCATGTCACACTCCTGGAACGCATCGTACCCAATCAGCGAGGTTGCAACCTGCCCGGAAAGAATGACCAGCGGGATAGAGTCCATATACGCCGTGGCGATCCCGGTAATGGCATTGGTTGCCCCTGGGCCAGATGTGACCAGCACAACGCCCACCTCACCGGTTGCACGCGCCAGCCCGTCAGCCATATGTACAGCCGCCTGCTCGTGGCGAACTAACACATGATCAATACCACCCACCGTGTGGAGTGCATCGTAAATGTCGAGGACCGCGCCTCCGGGATAGCCAAATACTTGCTTCACGCCCTGATCGATAAGCGATCGGACGACCATTTCCGCGCCAGACAACATCTCCATGCTTTGCCTCCAGGCTTTTTGTTATAGACGGGCAGCAGAATTCATTTCCACGCCGTCTTCTGACAGGGTTGAACCCATCTTATATTTTGCAGAGTGATTGTTACCTTAACCGCTCGTTATAAGGCAGGCAATTAGCAAACCGGGAAAGGCAAACGCTAAATAAAGAAGAAAAAGCAGGCATCACGGAGGGTTATGGTGAATTCCTCTGGAATAAGAGCTGGCGATAATAATTCATCGCTTAAAAGTGAGAAGATTCAGGAAATCATCTATTTTTGAGTGTACGGGTTACACCAAAAAAAATTCACGCAGAAGAATATATTGAGATACCTAAAAATAGCAGGATAAATCGCACACCTTGATGCGATTTATCCCGGTAGATTTACCGACGGCAAACGCTAACAAGCAACTCTTCCATCCATTGATGCCCCTTATCGCGGCCAGCCGCTTCGTGCCAGGAAAGGTAACAGGTGCGGCTATTTAGCTTGAGCGGCAATGGCAGAATTTGCAGGTTAAGCTGGTCAGAAAACTCTTCTGCCAGCCAGCGCGGCGCTATGGCGACAAGCTGGGTCTGAGAGACAACATTTAATACGCTCACCATCGCCATGCCCTGATAAGCGACGCTGGCTTGTTTATCTGCGGTGTCATACCACGGCTGGCTGAATGAAGCATATCTGTCGAGAGCAACAACGGCATGCTGTTCACTATAAACATCACTTTCACGCAAAGGAGAATTCATACGCGGATGTTTTTTACTGGCGACTAAAACCATTTCATCTTTAAACAGCGGCACACAGGAGAACTCCGGACGACGAAACTCTTCGTATCCCAGAACAAACTCAGTTTCCTGATAACGAAGCTGATGCTCGGTGTTCTGATTTAATGATGATTTAAATACCAGGTGAATATTCGGCGCAATCTCTTCAACTTTGTTGTATATAACAGAAGTTAAATAATTATCTAACGGGCTACAAACACAAAGATGGAAAACACGCTCGCTGCTTAAGGGTTCAAAACCCGAACCTGGCAGCTCATTTTGTACCAGTTGTAACGCCTGGCGAATTGAACCGAAAAGCTGGAATGCACGCGCAGTGGGTTGTATCCCCCGCCCATAACGAACGAACAATTCGTCATTAAACATGACCTTGAGCCTGGCCACGGCGTTACTCACGGCCGGTTGTGACATGCCAAGCGATTGGGCCGCGCGCGTAATATTCTGCTCCTGCATAACCGCGTCAAACACGGTTAACAGATTGAGATCCACTGTGCGTAACTGAGGTTTAACCCCGTCATAGGACTGAGGTTGATTAATATTATTTTCTGGCATTTCTGACTCCACTGTCACGCTAAACTCCCTTTGCCAAAGTACAGTAATAAGTTCGAAAAATATGATTTACCATGCATATACAACCAGCGAAAGAGAATTATTTAAAATTCGGAAAATATAAAGAACACCCCATCAAAAGATTACATTTCGCATCTTCGTGATGAAGCGTTAAAAATCGGTTCAAATGATAACAATAACATTAGGGTTGGCATGAAACCATAAACCAGACAAATAAACAATCTCCCTTCAGGTTAATGATGACTTAAGTATTATTAAACTATTAATACCAGGCCATGTTCGTGGGTTAACAATCTGATATCATAATGCCCCTGCCATGCACCGTTAAACTATTCACGACATCTATAAATTAATGAAATCAAAAACATTTTATTTCGCAGCGCGACAATAAACAAATTATGTTGAATTGATACTAATTATATTTAAATCATTCCAGAAATGAATAGCCACTCCGGGCGCAGGCAATTAAATCGGTCTCAAACGAAAAATCCAGCACAATTAGCTAAAGCTGATGCCCGGCACCAGCACACGGCCAGGCTCGTTTTTACCCGGCAGGGGTTGACATGAATCTCCGTATCCAGTACCACTAAAAGCATAACGTATTTAACTGGAGCATGATTCATGATTCGCACCCTTCGTTTCACCGGTCTACTACTACTAAACGCATTCACTGTGCGCGGTAGACTGGCGGGCGAAATTCAGCGTTGAATCGTCACCAGTAACACTAAGAACCCGCGCCACTGCGCGGGTTTTTTTATGCTCGTAGCAAGGCGCCCTAAGACAGACAAGGACCTAACCCATGAGCCAGCAAGTCATTATTTTCGATACCACGTTACGTGACGGTGAACAGGCATTACAGGCGAGCCTGAGTGTGAAAGAAAAACTGCAGATTGCGCTGGCCCTCGAACGTATGGGTGTTGACGTGATGGAGGTGGGCTTCCCTGTCTCTTCACCGGGTGATTTTGAATCGGTGCAGACCATCGCGCGTACCATTAAAAACAGCCGCGTATGTGGCCTGGCGCGCTGCGTAGAGAAAGATATCGACGTTGCAGCCGAATCACTGAAAGTCGCCGAAGCGTTCCGTATTCATACCTTTATCGCCACCTCGCCCATGCACATTGCGACCAAGCTGCGCAGTACGCTCGATGAAGTCATTGAACGCGCGGTATACATGGTCAAACGTGCACGCAACTACACGGATGACGTTGAATTCTCATGTGAAGATGCAGGCCGTACGCCAATTGAAGACCTGGCGCGCGTGGTGGAAGCCGCTATCAACGCGGGTGCCAAAACCATCAACATCCCGGATACCGTTGGCTACACCATGCCGTTTGAGTTCTCTAACATCATCACCGGCCTGTACGACCGCGTACCTAATATTGATAAAGCCATCATCTCCGTTCACACCCACGATGATTTGGGTCTGGCCGTAGGCAATGCCATTGCCGCCGTCCACGCCGGTGCGCGTCAGGTAGAAGGTGCGATGAACGGTATCGGTGAGCGTGCGGGCAACTGTTCACTGGAAGAAGTGATCATGGCGATTAAAGTGCGCAAAGACATCATGAATGTGAATACGCGCATTAATCACAATGAAATCTGGCGCACCAGCCAGACCGTCAGCCAGATTTGCAACATGCCCATCCCTGCTAACAAGGCGATCGTCGGCACCGGTGCATTCGCGCACTCTTCCGGTATCCACCAGGACGGCGTGCTGAAAAACCGCGAAAACTACGAAATCATGACCCCGGAGTCGATCGGCCTGAACCAGGTACAGCTGAACCTGACCTCACGCTCTGGCCGTGCGGCGGTCAAGCACCGCATGGAAGAGATGGGTTACAAAGACAGCGATTACAACATGGATCAGCTGTACGACGCCTTCCTGAAGCTGGCCGACAAAAAAGGCCAGGTATTCGACTATGACCTGGAGGCCCTGGCGTTCATCAACAAGCAGCAGGAAGAGCCGGAACACTTCCGCCTGGATTACTTCAGCGTGCAGTCCGGTTCCAGCGATATCGCCACCGCCTCGGTCAAACTGGCCTGCGGCGATGAAATCAAGGCCGAAGCGGCAAACGGCAACGGCCCTGTCGATGCCATCTACCAGGCAATTAACCGCGTCACTGAGTACGACGTTGAGCTGGTGAAATATGACCTGACGGCTAAAGGCCACGGCAAAGATGCCCTCGGTCAGGTGGATATCGTGGTGAATTACAACGGCCGCCGTTTCCACGGTGTGGGTCTGGCGACCGATATTGTCGAATCTTCCGCAAAAGCGATGGTGCATGTCCTGAACAACATCTGGCGCGCCGCCGAAGTCGAAAAAGAGTTGCAACGCAAAGCTCAGAATAAAGAGAACAACAAGGAAACCGTGTAATGTCGAAGAACTACCATATTGCTGTGTTGCCGGGTGACGGTATTGGCCCGGAAGTGATGGCACAAGCGCTGAAAGTCCTGGAAGCCGTTCGTTCGCGTTTTGCGATGAAAATTACCACCAGCCACTACGATGTGGGCGGTATCGCGATTGATAACCACGGTACGCCATTGCCGAAAGCGACCGTTGAAGGGTGTGAAAATGCCGATGCCGTGCTGTTTGGCTCCGTGGGTGGCCCGAAATGGGAACACCTGCCACCGGCAGAACAGCCTGAGCGCGGCGCGCTGCTGCCGCTGCGTAAGCATTTCAAATTGTTCAGCAACCTGCGTCCGGCGAAGCTGTATCAGGGGCTGGAAGAGTTTTGCCCGCTGCGTGCGGATATCGCCGCCAACGGTTTCGACATCCTCTGCGTGCGTGAGCTGACCGGCGGGATCTACTTCGGCCAGCCAAAGGGCCGCGAAGGCAGCGGCCAGCATGAGAAAGCGTTTGATACCGAGGTGTATCACCGTTTCGAAATTGAACGTATCGCGCATATCGCGTTTGAATCTGCGCGCAAACGCCGCCATAAAGTCACGTCCATTGATAAAGCGAACGTGCTGCAGTCGTCCATCCTGTGGCGTGAGATCGTCGGCGAAATTGCTAAGCAATATCCTGACGTTGAGCTGTCGCACATGTATATCGACAACGCGACCATGCAGCTGATTAAAGATCCGTCCCAGTTTGACGTGCTGCTGTGCTCCAACCTGTTTGGCGATATTCTGTCTGACGAGTGCGCGATGATCACCGGCTCCATGGGCATGTTGCCTTCTGCCAGCCTGAATGAGCAAGGCTTTGGCCTGTATGAACCGGCGGGCGGCTCTGCGCCGGATATCGCAGGCAAAAACATTGCCAACCCGATTGCGCAGATCCTCTCCCTGGCCCTGCTGTTGCGCTATAGCCTCGATGCAGGCGATGCCGCAACCGCAATTGAAAACGCCATTAACCGTGCGTTAGAAGAAGGCGTCCGTACTGGTGACTTAGCACGCGGCACGGCAGCAGTCAGTACCGATGAAATGGGCGATATCATTGCCCGCTATGTCGCTGAAGGGGTGTAATCATGGCGAAAACGTTATATGAAAAATTGTTTGATGCGCACGTTGTCTACGAGGCACCAAACGAAACCCCACTGCTGTATATCGACAGGCATCTGGTGCACGAAGTGACCTCACCACAGGCATTCGACGGGCTGCGTGCGCACAAGCGTCCGGTGCGTCAGCCGCGTAAAACCTTCGCGACGATGGATCACAACGTTTCCACCCAGACCAAAGATATCAATGCGTCCGGTGAAATGGCGCGCATCCAGATGCAGGAGCTGATTAAGAACTGTAATGAATTTGGCGTTGAACTGTACGATCTGAACCACCCGTATCAGGGCATCGTTCACGTGATGGGGCCTGAGCAGGGCATTACTCTGCCAGGCATGACCATCGTCTGCGGTGACTCCCATACCGCCACTCACGGCGCGTTTGGTGCGCTGGCGTTTGGTATCGGTACTTCTGAAGTTGAACATGTTCTGGCAACGCAGACCCTGAAGCAGGGCCGTGCCAAAACCATGAAGATTGAGGTCAAAGGCAAAGCGGCACCAGGCATTACGGCTAAAGACATTGTACTGGCGATTATCGGCAAAACCGGCAGTGCAGGCGGCACCGGCCACGTGGTCGAGTTCTGCGGCGACGCCATTCAGGCGCTGAGCATGGAAGGTCGAATGACCCTGTGCAACATGGCCATCGAGATGGGAGCCAAAGCGGGCCTGGTGGCACCGGACGAAACCACCTTCAACTATGTGAAGGATCGTTTGCACGCGCCAAAAGGCAACGATTTTGTTGAAGCGGTAGAATACTGGAAAACCCTGAAAACGGATGAAGGCGCAACCTTCGATACCGTTGTCACTCTGCAGGCGGAAGAGATTGCGCCGCAGGTCACCTGGGGAACGAATCCCGGCCAGGTCATATCCGTTAACGATATCATTCCGGACCCGGCTTCCTTCGCCGATCCGGTCGAACGCGCCAGCGCGGAAAAAGCACTGGCCTATATGGGGCTGAAACCCGGCGTGCCGCTGACTGACGTCGCGATCGACAAAGTGTTTATTGGCTCCTGTACCAACTCCCGTATCGAAGATTTGCGCGCCGCGGCAGAGATTGCCAAAGGCCGTAAAGTGGCTCCCGGCGTACAGGCGCTGGTTGTACCGGGTTCCGGTCCGGTGAAAGCCCAGGCGGAAGCCGAAGGTCTGGATAAGATCTTTATCGAAGCGGGCTTCGAGTGGCGCTTGCCGGGCTGCTCCATGTGTCTGGCCATGAACAACGACCGCCTGAACCCCGGCGAGCGTTGTGCCTCTACCAGTAACCGTAACTTTGAAGGCCGTCAGGGCCGTGGTGGGCGTACCCATCTGGTCAGCCCGGCAATGGCCGCCGCTGCGGCAGTCACCGGCCATTTCGCCGATATTCGCAGCCTGAAATAAGGAGACAATCATGGCAGAGAAATTTACCCAACATACGGGCCGGGTTGTTCCACTGGACGCCGCTAACGTCGATACGGATGCCATCATCCCTAAACAGTTTTTGCAGAAAGTGACCCGCACGGGTTTTGGCGCACACCTGTTTAACGACTGGCGTTTCCTGGACGATAAAGGTGAAGTGCCTAACCCGGAATTCGTCCTGAACTTCCCGGAATACAAAGGCGCATCCATCCTGCTGGCGCGCGAAAACTTCGGCTGCGGCTCATCGCGTGAGCACGCCCCCTGGGCGCTGACCGACTACGGTTTTAAGGTCGTTATTGCTCCGAGCTTCGCGGATATCTTCTACGGCAACAGCTTTAACAACCAGCTGTTGCCGGTAACGCTGAGCGATGCGCAGGTCGACGAGCTGTTTACGCTGGTACAGGCGAATCCGGGTATGTCGTTTGAGGTGGATCTGGAAGCGGAAGTGGTGAAAGCCGGTGATAAGACCTACAGCTTCAGCATTGACGCGTTCCGCCGCCACTGCATGCTAAACGGGCTGGACAGTATTGGCTTAACGCTGCAGCACGAAGAGGCTATCTCCGCTTACGAGAAAAAACAGCCTGCGTTTATGGGCTAAATGCAATGGCCCGCATCCTGCGGGCCATTGATAAGGGTGCGTTGAGGCTTGACCACTCTGGAGAGGCGGGGAACTTCCCCCGCCAATACCGCTAACGTTTTGCTTCGTAGGCCAACACTGCCGCCAGCTCTGTTTTCTCCTGTCTGAAATGCAACTCACACAGCGAGTCGCGAACCATCCAGGTGAAGATCAACAACGTCGTACAGATCAGAAACAAACCTAACAGCAGAGTATGTTTTGGCATTCCAGCCTCCTTATTGCTTTTCGGCAATGAAGAGACTAACCTCGCAATGTGGGTTGTGAAGTTAGCCTCCCCATCAGTTTTTTGATGTGGGACTCTCCACTGTTTGCCTCTTGCGAAAGCCTGAGGCAAACAGCCTCAAGCACCCGCCACGCACTCTATGCTCCTTCTCAGAGCCTGTCAGAAAGTCAGTGAATTTCGTGAAGCCGCCTTCCAGAATCAGACATCTTTCACACGACACGTCAGCAGTAACGTCATAACAGAGATCGCAGCAATCACCCAGTACACTGGCGCATGTCCGTAGCTTTGCGCCAGCGCGCCCTGAATCACACCGGCCAGAATCACTCCCGTTGAAATACTGTTGGTAAAGAGCGTGGTGGCTGAGCCTGCCCGACCCGGCATTAAATCCTGGAACCAGAGCATCCCAATCCCGGCGACAATCCCGATAAATACAGCGTTAAACAGCTGCAGCGCCAGCAGCGCCGTATGGCTGTGGAAGAAAATCAGGCCAAAATAGAACAGCACGCCCGCCGCCACGGCAGTTACCATCATCCTTCGCTTGCCGAAGCGCTTAACGTAATACCCCGCCAGTATCATCGCCGGGATTTCCAGCCCGGCAGCGGTGCCCATTAAAATCCCCGCGAGCTTATCCGGCAAACCCAGTGTGCTGCTGATCCACAGCGGCATATCGATGATGTACATGGTGTTGCAGGTCCACATCAGCGTGGAGGCGATAAACAGCATCCTGACATTCTTATCCTGCCAGCCGCTGACATGCGTAATGGGTTTATCCGTCGTCTGCTCAACCCGCGCCACCGACGGCAGCGCAAAGGCAATCAACGCGAGGCTGATGGCAAAAATCCCGGCGGCGATGGAAAACATAGCAGTAAAGCCGTAATTCAGCGCCAGCATGAACGCCAGCGGCGGGCCGATCACCCACGCCAGCGAGAGCTGCGCACGCATCACCGAGCTAAACATCACCACTTCCCGCGCTGAACTGTCGGCATATTCACGCGCCAGCGCGAACAGCTGCGGCATGGCAGTGTTCGCCAGAGACGCCAGCAGCACTCCGCAGGTGAGAAGCGTCAGGTAATGACGATTGAACGCAAACAGCAGCGCATTAGCGACAGCCATGGCACAGCAAAACAGGATCAGCTTACGACGGTCACCCTGACTGTCGGATCGTTTTGCCAGCCACAGGCTGACGAGGATACCGGCAATGGCATTGACGGTGTAGAACAGGCCAACCCAAAACGGCTGCGCTCCCACTTCACGGCTGAGGAACAGACTGAGCGTCGGTGCCTGCAGCGCCCCCGCCACGCCCATCATGAAGGCCACCAGCATAAAAGCGGCATACACGCCGTTCAGGCGTCGCCCC
Source organism: Enterobacter oligotrophicus (assembly GCF_009176645.1). Classification (NCBI taxonomy): domain Bacteria; kingdom Pseudomonadati; phylum Pseudomonadota; class Gammaproteobacteria; order Enterobacterales; family Enterobacteriaceae; genus Enterobacter; species Enterobacter oligotrophicus. The sequence goes on along the minus strand of NZ_AP019007.1, from coordinate 3,272,077 downwards.
ATCGTCATCAACCAGAGCATGCGCAAGTCCTTGTGAAAGCGAATCGAAATTGGGTGAATAGTAAACGAAAAAAGCCAGCAAAAACATTTTGCTGGCGGGTGATTAGCACCAATACTCAGTCACACATGATCGAGGCGAGTTAGCGAGAAGAGGTCGGTTTCGTAACGTCCCACTGCATCAGATCTTCCAGCATTTTCAGCCGTTGCTCTGCACACTGGCGGGCCAGCCAGGACACACCTTGTGTCGCTGAAAAATAGTGCTGATAAAACTGACGTGCGGTAGACCTCTTCATAATTTACCTCCTCGCTTCATCGGGAAGAATTATTGGCTTAATATAGGGATAAATAAATTGCTGATTTTTTGTCAGGAGTTCCTCTTTTATGCCTTCCGGTCGTCTGCAACAACAATTTATCCGCCTGTGGCAATGCTGCGAGGGGCAATCGCAGGAGACCACGCTGAACGAACTGGCTGACCTGCTCAACTGTTCGCGTCGGCATATGCGCACGCTGCTCAACACCATGCAGCAGCAGGGCTGGCTCAACTGGGAGGCCGAGGCGGGACGCGGCAAGCGTTCACGTTTGACCTTCCTGTATACCGGGCTGGCATTGCAACAACAGCGAGCGGAAGATCTGCTGGAGCAGGATCGCATCGATCAGCTGGTACAACTGGTGGGCGATAAAGCGGCAGTGCGCCAGATGCTGGTCTCTCATCTCGGGCGAAGTTTTCGCCAGGGACGCCATATCCTGCGGGTGGTCTACTACCGCCCAATGAAAAATCTGTTACCCGGCACGGCATTACGTCGTTCTGAAACACATATGGCGCGGCAAATCTTCAGCGGGCTGACGCGGATAAATGAGGAAAACGGGGAACTCGAAGCGGATATCGCGCACCACTGGCAGCAGCTGTCCCCCCTTCACTGGCGTTTCTTTTTACGTCCTGGCATTCATTTTCACCACGGCCGCGAGCTGGATATGCGCGACGTCATCGTGTCTTTAGAGCGCGCCCGCACGCTGCCGCTCTACTCGCACATCACGCATATTCATTCGCCGACGGCCTGGACGCTGGATATCGAGCTTTCGCAGCCAGACAAATGGCTTCCCTGGCTGCTGGGCTATGTACCGTCGATGATTTTGCCCGCCGAGTGGGAATCGCTGAACAATTTTGCCAGCCTGCCCATCGGCACCGGCCCCTATTCCGTTTCACGCAATAACAATAATCAGTTAAAAATCCGTGCCTTTGACGACTACTTTGGCTACCGGGCGTTGATTGATGAAGTGAACGTCTGGGTGTTACCGGATATCAATGAAGAGCTCAGCGTTGGGCTGACGCTGGAAGGCCCCACTACCGGTGAAAAAGCGGTTGAGAGCCGCCTTGAAGAGGGCTGTTATTATCTGCTTTTTGATAGCCGCACCCATCGCGGCGCAAACCACGAGGTCCGCAAATGGATCAGCCACATTCTCGCCCCCGCAAACCTGATCTACCACGCAGAAGAGCAATATCAAACCTTCTGGTTCCCGGCGTACGGTCTGCTTCCTCGCTGGCACCACGCCCGACCGGTGCAGGCTGAAAAGCCCGCGGGGCTGGAATCCATCACCCTCACGTTTTACCGGGAGCATGTCGAACACCGTTTTATTGCCAGGATCATGAGCAAACTGCTGGCGGCCGTTGGGGTGACGCTGGAAATCCAGGAAGTGGACTATGATGAATGGCATCGCGGCGATATCGTCAGCGATATCTGGTTAAACAGCGCCAACTTTACTCTGCCGCTCGATTTTTCGCTCTTTTCGCATCTGTATGAGGTGCCGCTGATCCAGCGCTGTATCAACCGTGACTGGCAACAGGACGCCACCCAGTGGCGTGCGGGTGAGATGAACCTGGCCGCGTGGTGCCAGCAGCTGTTATCCGAACAGGCCATCGTGCCGTTGATCCACCACTGGCTGATGATTCAGGGCCAGCGCAGTATGCGCGGTTTGCGGATGAATACGCTGGGCTGGTTTGATTTTAAATCCGCCTGGTTTGCGCCGCCGGAACCATAACACTTTCGTAATATTCACCAAATCATTACAATACTGCCGTTCTCAACGGGGTGCTGCATCACTGATGTGCGCTGAGATAATACCCGTCGAACCTGATCCGGATAACGCCGGCGAAGGGATTTGAGGCTGTCGCTCAAAATCCTTTGCCACTCAACTTTGAGGTGCAAAGTGTTAAAAAAATGTCTTCCCCTGCTGGCGCTGTTTGCGCTGCCTGCTTTTGCTAAGCCCGTTCTGACGGTCTACACCTACGACTCCTTCTCCGCAGACTGGGGCCCTGGCCCGGTGGTTAAAAAAGCCTTTGAAGCTGATTGCAACTGCGAGCTGAAGTTCGTGGCGCTGGAAGATGGCGTCTCGCTGCTTAACCGTCTGCGCATGGAAGGGAAAAACAGCAAAGCCGATGTGGTGCTTGGGCTGGACAACAACCTGCTGGAAGCCGCCACGCAAACCAAACTGTTCGCCAAAAGCGGCGTGGCGGCAGATGCCGTTAACGTCCCTGGTGGCTGGAAAAACGATACCTTTGTCCCGTTCGATTACGGCTACTTTGCTTTCGTCTATGACAAAAATAAGCTGAAAAACCCGCCGAAAAGCCTGAAAGAGCTGGTCGAAAGCGACCAGAAATGGCGCGTGATCTATGAAGATCCGCGTACCAGTACGCCTGGCTTAGGGCTGCTGTTATGGATGCAGAAAGTTTACGGAGATAACGCGCCGGAAGCCTGGCAGAAGCTGGCGGCCAAAACCGTGACCGTCACCAAAGGCTGGAGCGAAGCCTACGGTCTGTTTCTGAAAGGAGAAAGCGACCTGGTGCTGAGCTACACCACCTCCCCGGCCTACCACATTATCGCTGAGAAGAAAGACCACTACGCCGCCGCCAATTTTGCTGAAGGCCACTACCTTCAGGTAGAAGTGGCTGCGCGCACTGCCGCCAGTAAACAGCCGGAGCTGGCCGAGAAGTTCCTGAAATTTATGGTCTCCCCGGCGTTCCAGAATGCGATCCCGACAGGCAACTGGATGTACCCGGTGACCAACGTGACGCTGCCAGCAGGCTTCGACCAATTGACCAAACCGCAAACGTCGCTGGAATTTACGCCGCAGCAGGTCGCCACGCAGCGTGCAGCATGGGTAAGTGAATGGCAACGCGCCGTCAGCCGCTGATTCCCGGCTGGTTAATACCTGGGCTGCTCGCCGCCATCCTGATGGTGGCGGTCAGTCTGGGCGCATTTCTTGCGTTGTGGTTTAACGCGCCAGAAAGTGACGTGCCCGCACTCTGGCACGACAGTTATCTCTGGCACGTAGTTCGCTTCTCTTTCTGGCAGGCATTTCTCTCCGCGCTGCTGTCGGTGATCCCGGCCATTTTCCTCGCCAGATCGCTTTACCGCAGGCGTTTTCCCGGCAGGCAGGCGCTTCTCCGTCTGTGCGCTATGACGCTGATCCTGCCCGTTCTGGTGGCAGTGTTCGGTATTTTGAGCGTGTATGGTCGTCAGGGCTGGCTGGCCTCACTCTTTGCGTCTTTAGGTCTGGAGTGGACCTTCTCCCCCTACGGGCTGAAGGGCATTCTGCTGGCGCACATCTTTTTCAACATGCCGATGGCAACACGGCTCTTTTTGCAGGCGCTGGAGAATATCCCCGGCGAACAACGTCAGATTGCCGCCCAGCTCGGCATGCGCGGCTGGTCGTTCTTCCGTTTTGTCGAATGGCCATGGCTGCGACGTCAGATCCCGCCCGTCGCCGCGCTGATCTTCATGCTCTGCTTCGCCAGCTTTGCCACCGTGCTTTCTCTCGGCGGCGGGCCGCAGGCCACCACCATTGAGTTGGCAATTTATCAGGCGTTAAGTTACGACTATGACCCTGGCCGTGCGGCGTTGCTGGCGATGGTGCAGATGGTCTGTTGCCTTGCGCTGGTGTTGCTGAGCCAGCGATTAAGCAAAGCGATTCCACCAGGCAGCAATCAAATCGCAGGCTGGCGCGATCCGCAGGACAGCCTGCACAGCCGCATCACCGATGTTTTTCTTATCGTGCTGGCGCTGTTGCTGTTGCTCCCGCCATTGATGGCGGTCATCGTCGATGGGCTGAACCTCAATCTGGTGTCCGTGTTGCAACAGCCAGTCCTCTGGCAAGCGACCTGGACCTCGCTGCGGATTGCGCTGGCCGCCGGGTTGCTATGCGTCATACTGACCATGATGCTTTTATGGAGCAGCCGTGAACTCTACGCCCGCCACGCCCGTAAAGCCGGGCAAACGCTGGAGCTGACGGGGATGCTGATCCTGGCGATGCCGGGCATCGTCCTGGCGACGGGCTTCTTTTTACTGTTCAACAGCACCATCGGCCTGCCGGAAAACGCCGACGGCATCGTCATTTTCACCAACGCCCTGATGGCCATCCCTTACGCACTCAAAGTGCTGGAAAACCCGATGCGCGACGTGAACAACCGCTACATTTTGCTGTGTCAGTCTCTGGGAATGCAGGGCTGGCAACGGTTAAAGGTTGTGGAGCTACGCGCCCTGAAACGCCCGCTGGCACAAGCGCTGGCGTTTGCCTGCGTGCTCTCGATCGGTGATTTTGGCGTGGTGGCGCTCTTCGGCAATGAAGATTTCCGCACGCTGCCGTTCTGGCTGTATCAACAGATTGGCTCTTACCGCAGCCAGGACGGTGCCGTTACTGCGCTGTTACTGCTGCTGCTGTGCTTTGCGTTATTTACCGTTATCGAAAAACTTCCGGGGCGTGATGTTAAAACTGATTGATGTGACCTGGCTTTACCGGCATCTGCCGATGCGTTTTACCCTCTCCGTCCGCCAGGGTGAGATGATTGCGGTGCTTGGCCCAAGCGGCGCAGGAAAAAGCACGCTGCTCAATCTAATTGCCGGTTTTCTGCAACCGGCAAGCGGGGCGATCGTGATTGAAAACCACGACCATACCCGCACGCCGCCCGCGAAACGTCCGGTGTCGATGCTGTTTCAGGAAAACAACCTGTTTAATCATCTTACGGTTAGACAAAACATCGCCCTGGGGATGCATCCGGGACTCAAGCTGAACAATGCCCAGCGCGAAAAGCTGGAGCTCATTGCCGCGCAAATGGGGATAACCGACTTTCTCGACAGGCTGCCGGGCGAGCTTTCCGGCGGGCAACGTCAGCGTGTGGCGCTGGCGCGCTGCCTGGTGCGCGAACAACCGGTTCTGCTGCTGGATGAACCCTTCTCTGCGCTCGATCCCGCGTTACGTCAGGAAATGCTGGCATTGGTGCAGGATATCTGCCGCCGCCAGCAGCTTACGATGCTGATGGTGTCGCACAGTATCGAAGATGCCGCACGCATCGCGCCACGTTCGGTGGTGATCGCGGAGGGGCGCATTTTGTGGGATGGCGAAACAGAAGAACTGCTTAGTGGTAAAGCGGGGGCATCTTCACTGTTAGGCATTCGTGCGGTCTGATGCCCTCACCCTGGCCCTCTCCCGGTGGGAGAGGGAAATACCTTAACGGCTCACCACCTTCAACAGGATCTCACCGTACACCGGCATTAGCGGATGGCGAATCAGTGCGACCAGCGCCACTATTGCCACGCCCAGCGTCAACGGCGCGAGCCACAGCAAGCGCGAGCGCGGAAGGTAGCGCGTCAGGCGATCGACATTCGCTTTGGCGCTGCGCCATAACCGCCAGCAGAGCCATACCGCCAGCCACAGCAGCAGTGCCGTTGCCAGCAATAACCACTTAAACTGGCCGCTTTGCGCATCGGCCGGGATATCAATAGCGGCACCGGCCAGAATCCCCGGCAGGAAATAGAACGGCGGCCAGAAGACACAGCCGATAATGTTCGGCACCACAAATTTCGCGACGGGCAGATCCAGCATCCCGGCCACCATCGGCACGATCGGACGCGTTGGCCCGACAAAGCGGCCCACGAGGATCGTGAACATGCTGTGCTGATGCAGCGCATGTTCGGTTTTATCCAGCAGCGCTTTGTTCTTTTTCATGAACGACCAGCGGTGCAACGGTTTCTTAAAGCGCCAGCCCAGCCAGAAAGAGATCCAGTCGCCCAGTAAACAGCCGATAATCCCGGCCATCCACGCCTGCCAGAAATTAACTTCACCGCTGCCAATCAGCGCGCCCAGTCCCGCCATCATCACCGTACCGGGCAAAATCAGCCCGACCAGCGCCAGCGATTCCAGAAACGCCACCAGCGCCACGGCGATGAGCGAGTACATAACGGACTGGGTGATAAAATGTTCCAGCAATGCCTGCATAACTATTCCAGTCAGAAAACGAATCAGGGATTCTGCTTAGCGCCCTGCGCCGCGTCAAGGCATCAATTGTCTGAATAGTTTACAGGGCGCGTTCTGAGTTCACCTGTTTGTTTATCTTTTTTTACCGTTTATTCACATCCTGCACGGAATTCGCTGGGGCTGGCTCCGGTGCATTTTTTAAACACGCGGGAAAAATAGAGCTGATCTTCAAAGCCCACGTTACGCCCCACGGTGGCAATGGGCATTCGGGTGGTGCTGAGCAGCAGCTTCGCCTGGCTGATACGCTGATCCTCGCGCCAGCTCAGCACGCTGACGCCCAGCTGCTGGCGGAAAAGGTGCGACAAACGTGACGGTGAGAGGCAAACATGCTGTGCAACGCTGGCGATATCAAACTGGCTGTCGGCCAGGTGATCGCTAATGTACTGGCAGGCATCACGCACGCGGTTATCCAGCGGTGGGTTGAGCGATTCGTTAATCGCCTCCATGCGGCGTAGCAGTAACTGTTCAAGCAGGTTGATCGCCAGCAGTTCGGCATAGCGCCCCCCTGCCTGCCCCGCCTCAATAATCTGCGCGAACAGCTCGCGGAACTGTGCCTGGTGAACATCATCCGGGCGATAAAAACCGGTATGGGCGAATATCGCAGGCCAGGAGAGCCACTCCTGCCAGTAGGCGCGCGGGCGGAAGTAGACCCACTGGTGATACCACTCTTTGGCCTCCGGATGGCGGCCGTAGTGGTGGATCTCCCCCGGTGGAAACAACAGCATATCGCCGGGGCGGCAGATAAACTGCTGATCGTGATTTTTAATGACCCCCTCTCCCCGCACGGTGAGGTTCAGAATATACCCTTTCATCCCCAGCGGTCGGTCAACGTAAAAATCGAGGTAACCCTCGGCTTCGATAGGGGTCAGCCCCGCCACCAGATGGGCATTAAACGAGTAGCCCGGCAGTAAGGGATCGTTTTGCGTTTCGGCCATAGATTCAATTCTCCCAACGGTCCTGAAGGAAACCAATTGTCCATATCGTTAAAAGCCGTATAAAAATGGCCTGCGCAAAGATCCAAAAAGCATCACGCCTCTTTTACGTCCGCCATGATTCAGCCTTTCCCCCTGATTTCTCCGCCAGCACCGGCAGATGAGCAGTAACAAAAGTGTCTATAAGTGCGGCAGAAATGTCCACATTGAATATTTGCACAGCGTCACACTTTTCATTGCAACAGCAATTTAGTCCATAAGATTAGCGGTTCCTGCCTGACGATTTTCGCCCCCAGTCTCTAATGTTCTTTCATACCCGTTTTTCTGATGGAGCAACACCATGGCAATTGCGATTGGCCTCGATTTTGGCAGCGACTCGGTTCGCGCACTGGCAGTGGACTGTACGTCCGGCCAGGAGATAGCAACCAGCGTTGAGTGGTATCCGCGCTGGCAAGAGGGGCGCTACTGCGATGCGCCAAACAACCAGTTCCGCCACCATCCGCGTGATTACATTGAGTCGATGGAAGCGGCGATCAAAACCGTGCTGGCAGAACTGACTGACGCGCAGCGTGCTGAGATTGTCGGCATTGGCGTCGACAGTACCGGCTCAACGCCTGCGCCAGTAGATGCGGAAGGCCGCGTGCTGGCGTTGCGCCCTGAATTTGCCGACAACCCGAACGCTATGTTCGTGCTGTGGAAAGATCATACCGCCGTCGAAGAAGCTGAAGCGATCACCCGTTTATGCCATCAGCCAGGCAAAACCGACTACTCGCGCTACATTGGCGGCATTTACTCCAGTGAATGGTTCTGGGCCAAAATTCTCCACGTCACGCGTGCGGACGCAGCAGTTGCACAGGCGGCCGCATCCTGGATTGAGCTGTGCGACTGGGTTCCGGCGCTGCTCTCCGGGACCACTCGCCCACAGGACATCCGCCGTGGCCGCTGTAGCGCCGGGCATAAATCCCTGTGGCATGAAAGCTGGGGCGGCCTGCCTCCGGCAACGTTCTTCGATGACCTCGATCCGATCATCAACAAAAGCCTGAAATATCCGCTGTTTACCGACACCTTTACCGCCGATATCCCGGTTGGTACGCTCTGTAAAGAGTGGGCAACGCGACTGGGCCTGCCGCAGAACGTGGCGATTTCGGGTGGCGCGTTTGACTGCCATATGGGCGCGGTCGGCGCGGGCGCTCAGCCCAATACCCTGGTGAAAGTCATCGGCACGTCTACCTGCGACATTCTGACGGCGGATAAAACGACCGTCGGTGACCGTGCGGTGAAAGGCATCTGCGGCCAGGTGGACGGCAGTGTGGTGCCGGACTTTATCGGCCTGGAAGCCGGTCAGTCCGCGTTTGGCGATATCTACGCCTGGTTTGGCCGCGTGCTCGGCTGGCCGCTGGACCAGCTGGCGGCGGCGCATCCTGAACTGAAAAACCAGATTGCCGACAGCAAAAAACAGCTTCTGCCGCAGCTCACCGAAGCCTGGGCAAAAAATCCGTCACTTGATCACCTCCCGGTGGTGCTGGACTGGTTTAACGGTCGCCGCACGCCGTTTGCCAACCAGCGCCTGAAAGGGGTCATTACCGATCTCAACCTGGCAACCGATGCGCCTGCGCTGTTTGGTGGCCTGATTGCAGCAACCGCATTCGGCGCACGCGCCATTATGGAGTGCTTCACCGGGCAAGGTATCGACGTAAACAACGTGATGGCGCTTGGCGGTATCGCCCGCAAAAACCCGGTGATCATGCAGGCCTGCTGCGACGTGCTGAACCGTCCGCTGCAGATTGTGGCTTCCGATCAGTGCTGTGCGCTGGGTGCCGCAATTTTCGCTGCCGTGGCCGCAGGCGTCCATGCGGATATCCCCACCGCGCAGCAGCATATGGCAAGCGCCGTCGAAAGCACCCTCCAGCCGCGTGCTCAGCAGGCGCAACGCTTTGAACAACTTTATCAGCGCTACCAGCAATGGGCAAAAAGCGCCGAGCTTCACTATCTCCCTGTCGCCGCCCCGGCCAAAAGCACCGCGGACACTACGGCAACCCTGACTCATTAAGGACACGATAATGACCATTTTTAATAATTATGAAGTGTGGTTTGTGATTGGCAGCCAGCATCTGTACGGGCCGGAAGCGCTGCAACAGGTAACGAAACACGCGGAGCACGTGGTTAACGCGCTGAACGCAGAAGCCAAACTGCCGTGCAAGCTGGTCCTGAAACCGCTGGGCACCACGCCGGATGAGATCACTCACATCTGCCGCGATGCGAACTACGACGACAAATGTGCCGGGCTGGTGGTGTGGCTGCACACCTTCTCGCCAGCCAAAATGTGGATCAACGGCCTGTCGATCCTCAACAAACCGCTGCTGCAGTTCCATACCCAGTTCAACGCCTCCCTGCCGTGGGACAGCATCGACATGGACTTTATGAACCTGAACCAGACCGCGCACGGCGGCCGTGAGTTCGGCTTCATTGGCGCGCGTATGCGTCAACAACACGCCGTGGTGACGGGTCACTGGCAGGATCGGCATGCGCAAAAACGCATTGGCTCCTGGATGCGTCAGGCGGTCTCTAAGCAGGACACCCGCCACCTGAAAGTGGTGCGTTTTGGCGACAACATGCGTGAAGTGGCGGTCACCGACGGCGATAAAGTCGCCGCGCAGATCAAGTTCGGCTTCTCGGTGAACACCTGGGCTGTGGGCGATCTGGTGCAGGTGGTCAATGACATCAGCGATGGCGACGTGAGCGCGCTGGTGGATGAGTATGAAAGCAGCTACCGCCTGACGCCCGCAGCACAAATCAACGGTGATAAGCGCCAGAACGTGCTGGATGCGGCGCGCATCGAGCTGGGTATGAAGCGCTTCCTGGAACAGGGCGGTTTCCACGCCTTCACCACCACGTTTGAAGATCTTCACGGCCTGAAACAGCTGCCGGGCCTGGCAGTACAACGCCTGATGCAGCAGGGCTACGGCTTTGCGGGCGAAGGCGACTGGAAAACTGCCGCTCTGCTTCGCATCATGAAGGTGATGTCAACCGGTCTGCAGGGCGGCACCTCCTTTATGGAGGACTACACCTACCACTTCGAGAACGGCAACGATCTGGTGCTCGGCTCGCACATGCTGGAAGTGTGTCCTTCTATTGCCGTCGAAGAGAAACCGATCCTCGACGTGCAGTACCTCGGCATTGGCGGGAAAGCCGACCCGGCACGTCTGATTTTCAACACCCGCACCGGCCCGGCTATCAACGCCAGTCTGATTGACCTGGGCGATCGTTTCCGCCTGCTGGTGAACTGTGTGGATGCGGTTGAAACGCCACATTCCCTGCCAAAACTGCCGGTCGCCAACGCCCTGTGGAAAGCGCAGCCAGACCTGCCAACCGCGTCAGAAGCCTGGATTGTGGCCGGTGGCGCGCACCACACCGTGTTTAGCCACGCGCTGGATCTGAACGACATGCGTCAGTTCGCCGAGCTGCACGACATCGAGCTGACCGTGATTGATAACGATACCCGCCTGCCCGCCTTTAAAGACGCGCTGCGCTGGAATGAAGTCTATTACGGTTCAAAACGCTAAAGCACGGAATGCCCGGTGGCACTGCGTTTACCGGGCCTACGATCCTGTAGGCCGGATAAGCGAAGCGCCATCCGGCACTGGAGACAACAATGTTAGAAGAGCTCAAACGTCAGGTACTCGAAGCCAACCTGGCGCTGCCAAAACATAACCTTGTGACCCTGACCTGGGGTAACGTCAGCGCCGTTGACCGGGAAAAAGGCGTGTTCGTGATCAAGCCTTCGGGCGTGGATTACACGGTAATGACCGCAGACGATATGGTGGTAGTCAGCATCGAGACGGGTGAAGTGGTCGAAGGCACGAAAAAGCCCTCTTCCGATACGCCGACTCACCGCCTCCTGTATCAGTCATTCCCGACCATCGGCGGCATCGTACATACCCATTCGCGTCACGCGACCATCTGGGCGCAGGCAGGTCAGTCCATTCCGGCTACCGGTACCACGCATGCGGACTACTTCTATGGCACCATTCCCTGCACACGTCTGATGACCGATGCAGAGATCAACGGTGAGTACGAGTGGGAAACGGGTAACGTGATTGTCGAAACCTTCGAAAAGCAGGGTATCGACGCGGCGCAGATGCCCGGCGTGCTGGTACATTCTCACGGCCCGTTTGCCTGGGGTAAAAACGCGGAAGACGCGGTGCATAACGCCATCGTGCTCGAAGAAGTCGCCTATATGGGGATTTTCTGCCGCCAGTTGGCACCGCAGTTGCCAGATATGCAGCAAACCCTGCTGGATAAGCATTACCTGCGCAAGCACGGCGCGAAGGCCTATTACGGGCAGTAGATCATCGCCCGGTGGCGCTGCGCTTACCGGGCCTGCGGGATCTGTAGGCCGGATAAGCGCAGCGTCATCCGGCAAAACCGGCACTGTATAAAACCCCAGCAAAATACCCTTAACCAGGCTATAATCAGGCCTGGTTTTGTTTTATGGGATAACGGCGTGACGCAGGCGCAAGAAGGCTTTTTACTGACCCGACACTGGCGGGATACCCCTCAGGGCACCGAGGTTGAATTCTGGCTGGCAACGGACAACGGCCCGCTAAACGTTACGCTGCCGCCGCAGGAATCCGTGGCATTTATTCCTGAAGCTCACGTCGAGAAAGTGAAGCAGCTCCTGCGCGGCGAAAATCACTGGCGCGTTACCCCGCTTGCGCTGAAAGATTTCCACCGCCAGCCGGTATACGGCCTGTACTGTCGCGCCCATCGCCAGCTGATGCGCTATGAAAAATTGCTACGCGAAGCGGGCGTCACGCTCTATGAAGCCGATATTCGCCCGCCGGAGCGTTTCCTGATGGAGCGGTTTATCACCGCACCCGTCTGGGTCGATGGCACCGCACAAAATGGCAGGATCGTAAATGCACGCCTGAAGCCCAGCCCGCACTACCGCCCGCCGCTGAAATGGGTGTCGCTGGATATCGAAACCACCCGCCACGGCGAACTCTACTGCATTGGTCTGGAAGGCTGCGGCGATCGGGTTGTCTATATGCTCGGGCCGCCAAACGGCGATGCCTCCGCGCTGGATTTCCGGCTTGAATACGTCAACAGCCGCCCGCAACTGCTGGAAAAACTTAACCAGTGGTTTGCCGACTACGATCCGGACGTGCTGATCGGCTGGAACGTGGTGCAGTTCGACCTCCGCGTGCTGCAAAAACACGCCGAGCGTTACCGCATTCCACTGATGCTGGGGCGCGGCAATAGCGAGCTGGAGTGGCGTGAGCACGGCTTTAAAAACGGTGTGTTCTTCGCGCAGGCCAATGGTCGGCTGATTATCGATGGCATCGAGGCGCTGAAATCCGCGTTCTGGAACTTCTCCTCTTTCTCGCTGGAAGCGGTGGCGCAGGAGCTGCTTGGCGAGGGCAAATCCATCGACAACCCGTGGGACAGAATGGACGAGATCGACCGGCGCTTTAACGAAGACAAACCGGCGCTCGCCACCTATAACCTGAAAGATTGCGAGCTGGTCACGCAGATTTTCCACAAAACCGAGATCATGCCGTTCCTGCTGGAGCGCGCCACGGTGAACGGCCTGGCAGCAGACAGGCATGGCGGTTCTGTCGCGGCGTTCAGCCATCTCTATTTCCCGCGTATGCACCGGGCGGGTTATGTTGCCCCCAATCTGGGTGATGTGCCGCCCCAGGCCAGCCCCGGCGGCTATGTGATGGATTCCCGTCCGGGGCTGTATGACTCTGTACTGGTACTGGATTATAAAAGCCTCTACCCGTCGATTATCCGTACCTTCCTCATCGATCCGGTGGGGCTGGTGGAAGGCATGGCGCAGCCGGATGACGCACACAGCACCGAAGGCTTTCTCGGCGCGCGCTTCTCACGTGAAAGACACTGCCTGCCGGAGATCGTGGGGCAAATCTGGCACGGTCGCGACGAGGCGAAAAGGCATGGCAACAAGCCGCTGTCGCAGGCGTTGAAAATCATCATGAACGCCTTTTACGGCGTGCTGGGCACCAGCGCCTGCCGCTTTTTTGATCCGCGTCTGGCGTCGTCCATCACCATGCGCGGGCACGACATCATGCGCCAGACCAAAGCACTGATTGAATCTCAGGGTTATGACGTTATTTATGGCGATACCGACTCTACGTTTGTGTGGCTGAAAGGCACCCACTCCGAAGAGGATGCCGCGCGAATCGGTAAAGCGCTGGTCGCTTTCGTGAACGACTGGTGGCGCGAAAATTTGCAAAAAGAGCGGTTAACCAGCGCGTTAGAACTGGAATTTGAAACCCATTTCGCCCGCTTTTTAATGCCGACCATTCGCGGCACCGATCAGGGCAGTAAAAAGCGCTATGCAGGACTGATTCAGGAAGGTGATAAACAGCGGATGGTGTTTAAAGGACTGGAGACAGTACGCACCGACTGGACCCCGCTGGCGCAGCAGTTCCAGCAAACGCTCTATCTGCGCGTGTTCCGCAATGAGCCTTATCAGGACTACGTGCGCGAAACCATTGCCAGCCTGATGGCCGGTGAGCTGGATGACCAACTGGTGTATCGCAAACGCCTGCGCCGCCCGCTGGCGGAGTATCAGCGTAACGTGCCGCCGCACGTGCGCGCCGCGCGCCTGGCCGATGAAGAGAACGTGCGCCGTGGCCGTGCGCCGCAGTATCAAAACCGTGGCACCATCAAATATGTCTGGACCACCAGCGGCCCGGAACCCGTTGATTATCAACACTCGCCGCTCGATTACGATCACTACCTGACGCGTCAGCTTCAGCCGGTCGCGGAGGGAATTTTACCGTTCATTGACGATGACTTTGCTACACTAGTGACAGGGCAACTTGGCCTATTTTGACGCGTGACGAAATCGCTGCCATCCAGTACCATAGCGCCCTTTCCATTCCCGGACCCATTTTTCGATGACCGTCTTTTTTCGACGGTGGTCGAACTATTGCCTGCAATTAAAGATTAGAGCCGAACACATATGCCTTTTACACTTGGTCAACGCTGGATCAGCGATACAGAAAGCGAACTTGGATTAGGAACCGTGGTTGCGGTAGACGCACGTATGGTTACCCTCCTTTTCCCTGCCACCGGTGAAAACCGCCTGTACGCTCGCAATGACTCCCCTGTAACCCGCGTGATGTTCAATCCGGGAGACACCGTGACCAGCCACGACGGCTGGCAGCTCAAGGTTGAAGACGTAAAAGAAGAGAATGGACTGCTCGCCTACATTGGTACGCGTCTGGACACTGACGAAGCCAATGTCATCCTGCGTGAAGTGCTGCTCGACAGCAAACTGGTCTTCAGTAAGCCACAGGACCGCCTGTTTGCCGGGCAAATCGACCGTATGGATCGCTTCTCCCTGCGCTATCGCGCACGTAAGTTCCAGAGCGAACAGTACCGTATGCCGTGGAGCGGCCTGCGCGGCCAGCGCACCAGCCTGATCCCCCACCAGCTGAATATCGCCCATGATGTGGGCCGTCGCCATGCGCCTCGCGTGCTGCTGGCCGACGAAGTGGGCCTGGGGAAAACCATTGAAGCGGGGATGATCCTGCATCAACAGCTGCTCTCTGGCGCGGCTGAGCGTGTACTCATTGTTGTTCCTGAAACCCTGCAGCACCAGTGGCTGGTCGAGATGCTGCGCCGCTTTAACCTGCGCTTCTCCCTGTTCGACGACGAGCGCTATGCCGAAGCGCAGCACGATGCCGACAACCCGTTTGAAACCGAACAGCTGGTGATCTGCTCTCTGGACTTCGTGCGTCGCAGCAAACAGCGCCTTGAGCACCTGTGCGATGCCGAATGGGATCTGATGGTGGTCGACGAAGCGCACCACCTGGTCTGGAGCGAAGATGCGCCAAGCCGCGAATACATGGCGATCGAGCAGCTTGCCGGGCGTGTGCCAGGCGTCCTGCTGCTGACCGCTACGCCGGAGCAGTTGGGTCTGGAGAGCCACTTCGCCCGTCTGCGCCTGCTCGATCCAAACCGTTTCCATGATTTCGAGCAGTTTGTTGAAGAGCAGAAAAACTACCGTCCCGTTGCCGATGCCGTCGCGCTGCTGCTGGCGGGCAACCGCCTTTCTAATGACGAACTGAACACCCTGAGCGATCTGATTGGCGAGCAGGATATTGAGCCTCTGCTGCAGGCGGCCAACAGCGATAGCGATAACGCGGAGTCCGCGCGTAAAGAACTTATCGACATGCTGATGGATCGCCACGGCACCAGCCGCGTGCTGTTCCGTAACACCCGTAACGGCGTGAAAGGTTTCCCGAAACGCGAGCTGCACACCATCAAGCTGCCGTTGCCAACCCAGTATCAGACGGCGATTAAAGTCTCCGGCATTATGGGTGCGCGTAAATCCGCGGAAGAGCGCGCGCGCGACATGCTCTACCCGGAACAGATTTATCAGGAATTTGAAGGCGATACCGGCACCTGGTGGAACTTCGACCCGCGCGTGGAGTGGCTGATGGGCTATCTCACCGCGCACCGTTCTCAGAAGGTACTGGTAATCTGCGCCAAAGCTGCCACCGCGCTGCAGCTGGAACAGGTTCTGCGCGAACGCGAAGGTATTCGCGCTGCCGTGTTCCACGAAGGGATGTCCATCGTTGAGCGCGACCGTGCAGCGGCCTGGTTCGGTGAAGAGGACAGCGGCGCGCAGGTTCTGCTGTGTTCTGAAATCGGCTCTGAAGGCCGTAACTTCCAGTTCGCCAGCAACCTGGTGATGTTCGATCTGCCGTTTAACCCGGACCTGCTGGAGCAGCGTATCGGTCGTCTGGATCGTATTGGTCAGGCGCATGATATTCAGATCCACGTCCCTTACCTGGAAAAGACCGCCCAGTCCGTTCTGGTGCGCTGGTTCCATGAAGGTCTGGACGCGTTTGAACACACCTGCCCGACCGGCCGCACCATTTACGATCAGGTCCATGGCGATCTGATCGGTTACCTGGCCGCGCCAGAAAATACCGACGGCTTTGACGAGCTGATCAAATCCTGCCGCGAGAAACATGATGCACTGAAAGCCCAGCTGGAACAGGGCCGTGACCGCCTGCTGGAGATCCACTCCAACGGTGGGGAGAAAGCGCAGGCACTGGCTGAAAGCATTGAAGAACAAGATGATGACACCAGCCTGATCAGCTTCTCGATGAACCTCTTCGACATCGTCGGGATCAACCAGGATGACCGTGGCGAGAACATGATCGTGTTGACGCCGTCCGATCATATGCTGGTGCCAGATTTCCCAGGCCTGCCGGAAGATGGCTGCACCATTACCTTTGAACGTGATGTGGCGCTGTCCCGCGAAGACGCGCAGTTTATTACCTGGGAACATCCGCTGATCCGTAACGGTCTGGATCTGATCCTCTCTGGCGACACCGGCAGCAGCACCATCTCGCTGCTGAAAAACAAGGCGCTGCCAGTAGGGACGCTGCTGGTTGAGCTGATCTACGTTGTGGAGGCCCAGGCACCTAAACAGCTGCAGCTCACCCGCTTCCTGCCGCCAACGCCGGTGCGTCTGCTGCTGGACAAAAACGGCACCAACCTCGCCGGACAAGTCGAGTTCGAGAGCTTCAACCGCCAACTGAGCGCAGTGAACCGTCATACCGGCAGTAAACTGGTCAACGCAGTACAGCAGGACGTGCATGCCATTCTGCAACTGGGTGAAAACCAGATTGAAAAAGCCGCCCGCACGCTGATTGATGCTGCGCGCAACGAAGCCGACGAAAAACTTTCAGCAGAGCTTTCTCGTCTGGAAGCGTTAAAAGCGGTGAACCCGAACATCCGTGACGATGAGCTGGCCGCGATTGAAAGCAACCGTCAGCAGGTGCTGGAAAGTCTGGACCAGGCTGGCTGGCGTCTGGATGCCCTGCGTCTTATCGTTGTGACGCATCAGTAAGCGGAGCGCAAGATGGTAATGGAGCCCTACAATCCCCCTCAGGAACCCTGGCTGGTCATCCTGTATCAGGATGAACATATTATGGTGGTCAATAAGCCGAGCGGCCTGTTGTCCGTGCCTGGGCGTCTTGAGGAACATAAAGACAGCGTGATGACGCGTATTCAGCGCGATTATCCGCAAGCTGAATCTGTCCATCGCCTCGACATGGCAACCAGCGGCGTGATTGTGGTGGCTCTGAATAAAGCGGCAGAACGCGAACTGAAGCGTCAGTTCCGTGAGCGTGAGCCGAAAAAGCAGTACGTCGCGCGCGTATGGGGACACCCGGAAAACGAAGAAGGTCTGGTGGATTTACCGCTGATTTGCGACTGGCCGAACCGGCCAAAGCAAAAAGTCTGCTATGAAACCGGTAAGGCGGCGCAAACCGAGTATCAGGTGCTGGAGTATGCGCCGGATAACACCGCCCGCGTCCTGCTTAAGCCCATTACCGGGCGCTCGCATCAGTTGCGTGTGCATATGCTCGCAATGGGTCATCCCATTCTGGGCGATCGCTTTTATGCCCCCCCGGAAGCGCTGGCGTTAGCGCCGCGCCTGCAGCTTCATGCTCAGACGCTGACCATTACCCATCCAGTTTTCGGCAACGCGATGACGTTTAACGCGCCGGCGGACTTCTAAAAAAATGGCCCGAATCATCGGGCCATTTTTCTATTTAAAACCTTTCTGCTCTTTTATAAGCTCGTAGGCTTTCTGAATTTCCTGCGCTTTTTGCTTCGCCATCTCCATCATCTCTGGCGGTAAGCCTTTTGCTACCAGTTTATCCGGGTGATGTTCGCTCATTAGCTTACGATAGGCACGTTTAATGGTTGTGGCATCATCGGAGGGCTTCACGCCAAGCACATTGCAGGCGTCTTCCAGCGTCGGGCCACGCTGCGTCTGCTGCCAGCCGCCACCGGAGGATTGCTGTTGCTGGTAGCCACCGCCAAACTGTGCGCCGCCCTGCATCATGCGCAGGAACTGGTCGAACTGCATGCGGGAGATCCCCAGCTCTTCAGCAATGACGTATAAAACATCCCGTTCATTAGGATGAAGTGAACCGTCAGCGAAGGCCGCCTGAATCTGGATCTCCAGAAACATCCGAATTAAATCAAAACGTCCGAAGCAGATGCTGCGGAACTGGCGCATTTTTTCACGCAGCGGATAGTTATCAGCTTTACCGATACGAAACGCGTTTTGCGCTGCCACGCGAGACTCGCCGTGCAGGTTCATACGATCCATAAACACGCTGGCGATCTGAATATCGGCTTCGGTGACGCGCCCTTTTGATTTAGTTAAATGCCCCATCACCTCGAAGGTAGTGGAGAAAAAGAGGGACTGACGCTCGCGCTGGTTGGCGAACCACGCCATTTTGCGGCTACGTGCTTTATCAAACATATGGCCGATAATGAGGCCGAGTACGATCCCCCAGAACCCGGCTCCCATCATTATTGCGAACGCAACGCCAATTATTTTACCCCAATACTGCATATACTCCCCGAATAATCATGTTCCTGGTTCGACGTAACGCCATCATTACAGTGGTCGAGCCACGGTCAATTGAGGGACATCGCCTATAATTTGCATTATCATACTCGTCATTCGATAGCGAGCCTAACACTCTGGCACGCAAACGGGCAGGATTAACGCTGGCACTGCGATGATGAGTAAGATAGTCTCTGAGCGTTTGTAAGCCGTAGCCACTGATGACGGAACACTAAAATACAACGTATGAAAAAACGTATCCCCACCCTCCTGGCCACAATGATTGGCTCCGCCCTGTATAGCCACCAGGGGCTGGCAGCCGATCTCGCCTCGCAGTGTATGCTTGGCGTCCCAAGCTACAATCGCCCACTGGTGAAAGGCGATACCAATGACTTGCCGGTCACCATCAACGCCGACAGCGCAAAAGGTAATTATCCTGACAATGCCACTTTTACGGGCAGTGTTGATATTAACCAGGGCAACAGCCGCCTGCAGGCAGATGAAGTGCAATTGCACCAGAAGCAACCGGAAGGTGCGGCCGAGCCTGTGCGTACGGTCGATGCGCTGGGTAATGTGCACTATGACGACAATCAGGTCATCCTGAAAGGTCCGAAAGCCTGGTCAAACCTGAACACTAAAGATACTAACGTCTGGGAAGGTGACTACCAGATGGTAGGCCGTCAGGGGCGTGGTAACGCAGATCTGATGAAACAGCGCGGCGAAAACCGCTATACGATTCTGGAAAATGGCTCCTTCACATCGTGCCTGCCGGGGTCAAATACCTGGAGCGTGGTGGGAAGTGAAGTTATCCACGACCGTGAAGAGCAGGTTGCGGAGATCTGGAACGCCCGGTTCAAACTCGGCCCGGTGCCTGTTTTCTACAGCCCTTACCTGCAGCTTCCGGTGGGCGATAAACGTCGCTCAGGCTTCCTGATCCCGAATGCCAAGTACAGCACCTCAAACTACTTTGAGTTCTACCTGCCGTACTACTGGAACATCGCGCCCAACATGGACGCGACCATCACGCCACACTATATCCACAAGCGTGGCAACGTCATGTGGGAGAACGAGTTCCGTTACCTGACCCAGGCGGGTACAGGTCTGATGGAGCTGGATTACCTGCCGTCAGATAAAGTCTTCCAGGATGAGCATCCGACCGAAGGTGATAAACACCGTTGGCTTTACTACTGGCGTCACGCTGGCGTAATGGATCAGGTCTGGCGTTTTAACGTCGACTACACCAAAGTCAGCGATTCGTACTACTTCAACGACTTTGACACAAAATATGGTTCCAGTACGGACGGTTATGCCACGCAAAAATTCAGCGTCGGCTACGCTATTCAGAACTTTAACGCCACGGTATCGACCAAGCAGTTCCAGGTCTTTAGCAACCAGACGAGAAGCACTTACGGCGCAGAGCCGCAGCTGGATGTTAACTGGTATCAGAATGACGTAGGTCCGTTTGATACCCGTGTTTACGCCCAGGCGGTCCACTTCGTCAACACTAACTCGGACATGCCGGAAGCTACCCGTGTTCACCTTGAACCAACCATCAACTTACCGTGGTCGAACGACTGGGCAAGTCTGAACACTGAAGCCAAGCTGATGGCGACTCACTATCAGCAGAAAAATATTGATAATTACAACTCGAATCCGAACAATGCGAATGATCTTGAGGAATCAGTAAACCGTACTCTTCCTCAGTTCAAGATGGACGGAAAGCTGATCTTCGAGCGCGATATGGGTCTCCTTGCTGATGGATATACCCAGACGCTCGAACCACGTATGCAGTATCTGTATGTGCCTTATCGCGATCAAAGCAAAATTCAGAACTACGACTCCTCTTTCCTGCAGTCTGACTATAGCGGCCTGTTCCGCGACCGCACCTATGGTGGTCTTGACCGTATTGCCTCTGCTAACCAGTTAACGACTGGCGTCACAACACGTGTCTATGATGACGCTGCCGTTGAACGTTTTAACGTTTCTGTTGGTCAAATCTACTATTTCACCGAGTCTCGTACCGGTGATGACAACATTAACTGGGAGAAAGACAACAAAACGGGATCACTGGTATGGGCAGGTGACACCTACTGGCGTATGGCCGACCGGTGGGGCTTACGTGGCGGTGTGCAGTACGATACGCGACTCAATAATGTCGCCACGAGCAGTACTGCCATTGAATATCGCCGCGATGAAGATCGCCTGGTGCAGTTGACGTACCGTTATGCCAGCCCGGAATATATTCAGGCAACACTGCCAAACTATGCGACCAGAGAACAGTACAAAGACGGGATTTCGCAGGTGGGTGGAGCAGCAAGCTGGCCAATCGCCGATCGCTGGTCAATCGTAGGTGCTTACTACTTTGACACCAACACCAGTAAACCTGCCGACCAGATGTTAGGTCTGCAATATAACTCCTGCTGTTATGCGATTCGTGTCGGCTATGAACGTAAGCTGAACGGCTGGGATACTGACAACAATCAGAGCAAATACGATAACGTGATTGGCTTTAATGTCGAGTTGCGCGGCCTGAGTTCCAACTATGGTCTGGGCACGCAGCAGATGCTGCGCTCGAACATTCTGCCGTACCGCAGTTCCTTGTAATGTGCTTGATTTACAACGTAATCCGCTTTGCGGTTAATTGAAATGGAAAAAGTATGAAGAACTGGAAAACGCTGCTGCTCGGTGTCGCTATGGTTGCGAATACCAGCTTCGCGGCACCCCAGGTTGTCGATAAAGTCGCAGCTGTGGTTAACAACGGCGTCGTGCTTGAAAGTGACGTTGACGGTTTGATGAAATCTGTGAAGCTCAACTCGGGCGAAGCAGGTCAGCAGCTTCCTGATGATGCAACCCTGCGCCACCAGATCCTGGAACGTCTGATCATGGATCAGATTGTCCTGCAGATGGGTCAGAAAATGGGTGTGAAGATCTCTGACGAGCAGCTCGATCAGGCGATCGCTAACATCGCAAAGCAAAACAACATGTCCATGGACCAGATGCGCAGCCGCCTGGCCTATGATGGCATCAACTACGCGACTTACCGTAATCAGATCCGCAAAGAGATGCTGATCTCTGAAGTGCGTAACAATGAAGTGCGTCGCCGCGTCACGATCCTGCCTCAGGAAGTGGATGCGCTGGCAAAACAGGTGGGTAATCAGAACGATGCCAGCACGGAGCTGAACCTGAGCCATATCCTGATCCCACTGCCGGAAAATCCAAGTTCCGACCAGGTTGCTGACGCGGAAAACCAGGCGCGCTCGATTGTCGATCAGGCGCGTAACGGGGGTGACTTCGGTAAACTGGCGATCACCTACTCTGCTGACCAGCAGGCGCTGAAAGGCGGCCAGATGGGCTGGGGTCGTATTCAGGAGTTACCGTCCATCTTTGCTCAGGCGCTGAGTACGGCGAAGAAAGGCGATATTGTCGGCCCAATTCGTTCAGGTGTGGGCTTCCACATTCTGAAAGTGAACGATCTGCGCGGCCAGAGCCAGAGCATCTCCGTTACGGAAGTTCATGCTCGTCATATCCTGCTGAAACCGTCACCGATCATGACTGACGACCAGGCGCGTGCGAAGCTGGAACAGATCGCTGCAGATATTAAGAGCGGGAAAACCTCGTTTGCTAACGCCGCAAAAGAGTTCTCTCAGGACCCAGGCTCTGCTAACCAGGGCGGTGATCTGGGCTGGGCAGCGGCTGATATCTACGATCCGGCTTTCCGCGACGCACTGATGAAGATGAACAAAGGCCAGTTGAGCGCACCTGTGCACTCTTCCTTCGGCTGGCATCTGATTGAACTGCTGGATACCCGCAACGTGGATAAAACCGACGCGGCGCAGAAAGACAGAGCGTACCGCATGCTGTTTAACCGTAAATTCTCTGAAGAAGCGGCAACCTGGATGCAGGAACAGCGTGCCAGCGCTTACGTGAAAGTGCTGAGCAACTAATGAAACAGCATCGTGTTGTTATCACTCCCGGCGAACCCGCCGGGATTGGTCCCGACCTTGTCGTCCAGCTCGCCCAACAGAACTGGCCGGTAGAACTGGTCGTCTGCGCAGATGCAACACTGTTACAGGACCGGGCAAATATGCTCGGTCTGCCTTTAACGCTGCTCCCCTACGTTGCAGGCCAGCTGCCTGTGCCGCAGCAGGCGGGGACGCTCACTCTTCTGTCCGTCCCGCTTCGCACGCCTGTCGTACCGGGCCAGCTCAGCACGCAAAACGGTCACTACGTTGTCGAGACGCTGGCACGTGCCTGTGATGGGTGTCTGAACGGTGAGTTTGCGGCGTTGATCACCGGCCCCGTGCATAAGGGCGTTATCAACGATGCCGGTATTCCCTTTACCGGGCATACCGAGTTCTTCGAAGAACGCTCGCACAGCCCGAAAGTGGTAATGATGCTGGCGACAGAAGCGATGCGCGTTGCGCTGGTAACCACGCATCTGCCCATTAAGGCAATTCCGGATGCCATCACCCCTGAACTCCTGCGTGAAATCATCGGGATTTTGCATCATGACCTGCAGACCAAATTTGGCATTAAACAGCCGCACGTGCTGGTCTGTGGCCTGAACCCGCATGCCGGTGAAGGCGGGCATATGGGAACAGAAGAGATCGACACCATCATTCCGGTGCTCAATGAAATGCGGGCGAAGGGGATGAACCTCAGCGGGCCACTGCCTGCAGATACCCTTTTCCAGCCCAAATACCTGGATAATGCCGATGCCGTGCTCGCGATGTACCACGATCAGGGCCTGCCCGTGCTAAAATACCAGGGCTTTGGCCGCGGCGTGAATATCACCCTCGGTTTACCCTTTATTCGAACGTCCGTTGACCACGGTACTGCGCTGGATCTGGCAGGCCAGGGGAAAGCGGATGTCGGCAGTTTTATTACGGCGCTTAATCTCGCCATCAAAATGATTGTTAACACTCAATGACTAATCGAGTCCATCAGGGCCACTTAGCCCGTAAACGCTTCGGGCAAAACTTTCTCAACGATCAGTTCGTGATCGACAGTATCGTGTCTGCGATTAATCCGCAGAAAGGCCAGGCGATGGTCGAAATCGGGCCGGGTCTTGCCGCACTGACCGAGCCAGTAGGCGAACGCCTTGACGAACTGACCGTTATCGAGCTGGACCGCGATCTGGCCGCGCGCCTGCAAACGCATCCGTTCCTCGGTCCAAAGCTGACGATTTATCAGCAGGATGCCATGACCATGAACTTTGGCGAACTGTCAGAAAAAATGGGCCAGCCGCTGCGCGTATTCGGCAACCTGCCGTACAATATCTCCACCCCGCTGATGTTCCACCTGTTTAGCTATACTGATGCCATTGCCGACATGCACTTCATGTTGCAAAAAGAGGTTGTTAACCGCCTGGTTGCAGGACCGAACAGTAAAGCGTATGGTCGTTTAAGCGTGATGGCACAATATTTCTGCAACGTGATCCCGGTACTCGAAGTACCGCCATCTGCGTTCACGCCGCCGCCAAAAGTGGATTCTGCGGTTGTGCGTCTTGTGCCGCATAAAACGAAACCGTACCCGGTCAAAGAGCTGCGCGTATTGAGCCGCATTACGACAGAAGCCTTTAACCAGCGCCGTAAAACGATCCGTAACAGCCTGAGCAATTCGTTTACCGTTGAGGTGTTAGCGGAGCTGGGTATTGATCCGGCAATGCGTGCAGAAAACATTTCCGTAGAGCAATACTGCAAGCTGGCTAATTACATCAGCGAAAATGCACCGCCGAAGGAGAGTTAAGCCATGATTGATTCGCCCCGCGTCTGTGTTCACGTACAAAGCGTCTATGTTGAATCCCAGTCCTCACCGGACGAAGAGCGTTTTGTTTTTGCCTACACCGTGACCATTCGCAATCTGGGGCGGATGCCTGTGCAACTGCTCGGGCGCTACTGGCTTATCACTAACGGCAATGGCCGTGAAATTGAAGTCCAGGGGGAAGGTGTGGTCGGTGAACAACCCCATATCGCGCCTGGCGAAGAGTACCAGTACACCAGCGGCGCGGTAATTGAGACGCCGCTGGGCACCATGCAAGGCCATTATGAAATGGTCGACGTCGATGGTAATGCCTTCCGCATTGCTATTCCTGTGTTCCGTCTCGCCGTTCCTACACTCATTCATTAATCTAATGTCTACATATCTGATTGGCGACGTTCACGGTTGCTACGATGAACTGATCGCATTATTAAAACAGGTCGACTTTACCCCCGGTAAGGACACTCTCTGGCTGACGGGTGATTTAGTGGCGCGTGGTCCAGGCTCCCTGGACGTGCTGCGCTACGTCAAATCACTGGGCGACAGCGTGCGCATGGTGTTGGGCAATCACGATCTGCATCTGCTGGCCGTGTATGCCGGGATCAGCCGTAATAAGCCGAAAGATCGCCTTACGCCATTGCTGGAAGCGCCGGACGCCGATGAGCTGCTTAACTGGCTGCGTCGCCAGCCGCTGCTGCAAATTGACGAAGAGAAAAAGCTGGTGATGGCCCACGCCGGGATTACCCCGCAATGGGATCTCGACACGGCAAAGACCTGCGCGCGCGACGCTGAAGCGGTGCTGGCGAGCGACTCCTACCCGTTCTTCCTCGATGCCATGTACGGCGATATGCCGAACAACTGGAGCGAAGATCTCAGCGGTCTGGCGCGTCTGCGTTTTATCACGAACGCTTTTACCCGCATGCGTTACTGTTTCCCGAACGGGCAACTGGATATGTACTGCAAAGACACGCCGGAGAACGCACCAGCGCCACTCAAACCCTGGTTTGCTATTCCAGGGCCGGTGACCAACGCGTACAGCGTGGTGTTCGGTCACTGGGCTTCGCTTGAAGGAAAAGGCACGCCGGAAGGCATTTATGGTCTTGATACCGGATGCTGCTGGGGCGGAGATTTGACCTGCTTACGCTGGGAAGATAAAACGTACTTCGTGCAGCCGTCCAACCGACAGCTGGATTTAGGGGAAAGTGAGGCCGTAGCCTCCTGATGATTTATTCCCTCTCCCCGTGGGAGAGGGAAAATCGCTTAACGGCGTTCCAGAATTTCGAAGCAATAGCTGTGTGAGTTCTGCTCATCCGCGTCGTGGAACTCGCTGAACACCGATTCCCACTCGTCCGGATCGTAGTCCGGGAAATGAGTATCCCCTTCCACTTCCGCATCAATGTGGGTCAGATACAGCTTCTGCGCTTTTGGCAGGAACTGCTCGTACACACGACCGCCGCCGATCACCATGATCTCTTCGGCGTCACCGCAGGCCGCAATCGCTTCATCAACGGATTTTACCCACTGAACGCGATCGTCAGTACCCGGCTGGCTACTGATAACGATATTCTTACGGCCAGGTAATGGACGACCAATCGACTCCCAGGTCAGACGACCCATCACTACCGGCTTGTTTAACGTAGTACGTTTAAACCATGCGAGATCGGCAGGCAGGTTCCACGGCATGGCGTTTTCCATACCGATAACGCGGTCTACCGCCAGCGCTGCAATCAGACTGATCATTGAAAATTTCCCGGATGCAAAAAATTGCCGCCACTATACGGAAAGCATAATCTTTCGTCGACTGGCGGCAGAGTAAAGAAACAGAAATTTTTTAATATTGCTGGCAACACCACTTCACGCAGAGGGTTTACTCTCCGGTTCATCCTCCGGATTGCCGGTGTGTTTGCCCTCTTCCGTTCCCTGCCAGCCGTGACGCTGAACCAGCGACAGATGGTTGCGGTCTTCGTTGATGATTTCCGTCAGCATCGCGCTGGTGCGTTTAAAGACCGCGGCACGTTCGGACGCGGTACTTGCCGCCATCGCGACCATCTCTTCCACCATTTCCGTGTTGAAACGGCGGAACAAATCGGCACGTTCACGCGCTTCATACGCCCCCAGCCCCAGGCTTTCCAGCGCCATTCGGCCCGATTTCAGTGCACCTTCGAAGGTTTCACGCTCTGGTGCCGTAACGCCCGCCTGACGCAGCTGGATATAGTGATCCACATCGCGCGCACGCGAAATAATCGTCAGGTTCGGGAAATGCGCCTTCACCAGTTCGACCATCTGCATGCTGGTTTGTGGATCATCAATGGCGTTGATCAGCACCTCAGCCTTCGCCGCACCTGCTGACTCCAGCAGATCGACGCGAGTCGCATCGCCGTAGAACACTTTCATGTCGAATTTACGCAGGGTATCCACGTGGTCGGGATCGTGGTCGAGGATGACCATTTTGACGCCACTTGAGAGCAGTAAACGTCCGGTGATCTGCCCGAAGCGACCAAACCCGGCGATGATCACGCGCGGCTGTTCTTCGTCGATCTCATCGGCTTCGCGCTCCTGTTCACTGCCTGTTTTCTCCAGGCGCGTCAGCAGCACCAGCAGGACAGGCGTTGCCGCCATCGACAGCGCCACAGCCAGCGTTAATGCTTTCGCCCACTCAGGATCGAGTACATCGGCCATCTGCGCCGCACCAAAGACCACAAATGCGAACTCACTTCCCTGCCCCAGCAGCACGGCGAACCACCGACGCTGTTTATTCGGCACTTTCAATGGCCGCGCAATCAGCCACAGCATCACCATTTTAATGACCAGGAAGCCCACCAGCAGGATGATGATCCGCAGCGGATGCGTCACCAGCGTGCCGAAGTCGATAGACATCCCGACGCCGATGAAAAACAGCCCCAGCAGCAGCCCCTTAAACGGCTCGATATCGCTTTCCAGCGCATGACGATATTCAGAGCTTGCCAGCAGCACACCCGCCAGGAACGCCCCCATCGCCATCGACAGCCCGGCCTCTTCCAGCAGCAGACCAAAACCGAACACCAGGAACAAGGCAACGGCACTGAACACTTCGCGCAGGCCAGAACGCGCAACGAACCGCAGCAGTGGACGGGTCACGTAGCGGCCCAGCAGGATAACCAGTGCCAGCGCACCGGCAACTTTTAACGCCGACAGCGCAAAAGCGCCCAGCGTCGTTGACGCGCCGCTTGCTGCCAGCAGCGGGATCATCGCCACCAGCGGAATGGCAGCGATATCCTGGAACAGCAGAACCGAGAACGCACTGCGCCCCATCTGCGAAACCGTCAGGTTACGTTCGTTCATCGCCTGCATGGCGATTGCCGTGGAGGAGAGCGCCAGCGTCATCCCAATCAGTTCTGCAACTTTCCACTCCATACCGAGCAGGATACAGAAACCGCCCAACAGCAGACCACAGGCCAGCATCTGGAGCGCACCACCGCCAAACACCGAGGCACGCAGTTTCCAGAGGCGCTGTGGATCAAGCTCCAGACCAATCACAAACAGCATCAACACCACGCCAATTTCGGCGAAATGCAGAATCGACTCGGCATCCGTCACCAGGCGGAATCCCCACGGCCCGATAACACAACCCGCAATCAGATAGCCCAGCACGGAGCCCAGACCCAGGCGTACCGCCACGGGCACGATCAGTGCCGCCGCACCGAGGTAAATCAGCGCCTGTATCAGCGTATGGCTATCCATTGTGCGTCTCCTGCCACTCAAGTAAGCGTTGTTTGTAGTGACGCGCCTGCGCCTGCAAGGTTTCATCATCGCAAACAAACGTACAGTGCATCGCAAAAGGCGGCAGCCAGTTCAGGCCGCAGTAGAGCGCCGTCGCCTGTAGCGGCTGCGCCAGCACGTCAAATCCGGGGAAGGAGCCAATATCGAAATGACTTTCACCGCCCCCGGTGGTCACGGCCCACATCAGGCTTTTGCCCTTCAGCGCGTTACCGTGGTGTCCGTATGCCCAGCCGTGAGAAAAGACTTTGTCGATCCACAGCTTCAGTAACGGCGGCGTGCTGTACCACTGCATCGGATGCTGCCAGATAATCAGATCGGCACGGGAGAGCGCCTCCTGTTCGGCGGCGATATCGATATTAAAATCGGGATAGAGTTGATAGAGGGAACGTATCTCTACGTTTTCAAGCGTCCTTACCTGTTCGAGCATCCGCTTGTTCGCATGCGAGTGCTGCGGGTATGGATGCGCATAAATTATCAGAATCATTGATTAGCCTGTTGTTTTACTGCGCTCTTTTACCAAAAGAGTGTAGTCAGTAATTCAGCAGGCTAATAGTGAATATTATTGACGGGCTACGGTCAGAAATCTGAACTAGTTGTCCAGCTCACCCATCGATTTCACCTGATCGCGGTTAATCTGTTCAGTTTGGCCAGTTTCCGCATTTTTGTACGATACCAGGCCAGTATCGTCATCTACCTGCGGTTTACCGTCGGTGACAATGGTGCGGCCATCGGTGGTTTTCACAGCCTGATTAGAAGAACAGCCCGCAACGGTAAACAGTGCAGTGGCAGCCAGAATTGAGGTGATAAAAAGTTTATTTCGCATGGTGTTTCCCCTGCTTTTCAGTTGAATTTCGTTATCGACCTAACAATTTTAGGCTAACTGACTGAAAGCGGATGGAAAACCAGAAGGTTCTTAAGAGGGGAAGAATACCCGGTGACGGTGCGCCACCGGGTATTTGAACTTACTTGTTAATCTGCGCGTGCATTTCCTGCACCGAAATCACCTTCTCGGTGGCATCCGCGTTCAGCGCCATGGCCGTGGCGAAACCGCCGTTCAGGGTGGTGTCGTAGTGCACTTTATACTGCAGCGCGCTGCGGCGAATCAGCTTAGAGTCTTCAATCGCCTGGCGGCCCGCCGTGGTGTTGATGATGTAGGTGTATTCGCCATTCTTGATACGGTCCTGAATGTGCGGACGCCCTTCATGCACCTTGTTCACCAGACGCGGGTTGATACCGGCTTCACCCAGTACAATCGCCGTGCCGTGGGTCGCATCCAGCTCAAAGCCCTGTTTCAGCAGCTTGGCAGCCAGGTCAACCACACGCTCTTTGTCGCCTTCACGGACAGAGAGCAGCGCACGGCCCGATTTTCTCATGGTGGAGCTACTGCCCAGTTGCGCCTTCGCGAACGCTTCTGCAAAGGTACGGCCCACGCCCATCACTTCCCCGGTAGAGCGCATCTCTGGCCCTAACAGCGGGTCAACGCCTGGGAATTTGTTGAACGGCAGCACCACCTCTTTCACCGAGTAGTACGGTGGGATGATTTCTTTCGTGACGCCCTGCTGCGCCAGCGTCTGGCCCGCCATCACGCGCGCCGCCACTTTCGCCAGCGGAATACCGGTCGCTTTGGAGACAAACGGGACGGTACGTGCCGCACGCGGGTTCACTTCAATCAGGTAGACTTCATTATCTTTCACCGCGAACTGGACATTCATCAGACCGCGAACCTGCAGCTCAAAGGCCAGCTTCTGCACCTGCTGGCGCATTACATCCTGGATTTCCTGGCTCAGGGTGTACGCTGGCAGAGAACAGGCTGAGTCACCGGAGTGTACGCCCGCCTGCTCAATATGCTCCATGATGCCACCAATCAGCACCATTTCGCCGTCGCAGATGGCGTCGACATCCACTTCTACCGCATCGTCGAGGAAGCGGTCCAGCAGCACTGGCGCATCGTTCGACACGCTTACCGCGGTCTGGAAGTAGCGGCGCAGGTCGGCTTCGTCATAAACGATTTCCATCGCGCGGCCGCCGAGTACGTAGGAAGGGCGCACCACCAGCGGGTAGCCAATCTCTTTCGCCTTCTCAACGGCCATTTCAATCGCGGTGACGGTGGCGTTCGCTGGCTGTTTCAACTTCAGACGGTCAACCGCCTGCTGGAAACGCTCGCGGTCTTCCGCACGGTCAATCGCATCCGGGCTGGTGCCGATAACCGGCACACCTGCTGCTTCCAGCGCGCGCGCCAGTTTCAGCGGCGTCTGGCCGCCGTACTGCACGATAACGCCTTTCGGCTTCTCGATGCGCACGATTTCCAGCACGTCTTCCAGCGTCACCGGCTCGAAGTAGAGGCGGTCAGAGGTGTCGTAGTCGGTTGAAACGGTTTCCGGGTTACAGTTGACCATGATGGTCTCGTAACCGTCTTCGCGCAGCGCCAGGGAGGCGTGTACGCAGCAGTAGTCGAACTCGATGCCCTGGCCGATACGGTTTGGACCGCCGCCCAGCACCATAATTTTGTCGCGGTCGACGGACGGGTTCGCTTCGCACTCGTCTTCATAGGTGGAGTACATGTATGCGGTATCGGTCGCGAACTCTGCCGCACAGGTATCCACGCGTTTGTAGACCGGGTGCAGGTCATACTGGTCGCGCAGCTTGCGAATTTCCGCTTCGCGCACGCCCGCCAGTTTTGCCAGACGCGCGTCGGCGAAGCCTTTACGCTTCAGCACGCGCAGGAAGTCAGCGTCCAGGCCGGTAATGCCCAGTTCTGCCACTTTCTCTTCCAGACGCACCAGCTCTTCAATCTGCACCAGGAACCAGCGGTCGATGTTGGTCAGGTTGAACACACCATCGACGGACAAGCCAGCGCGGAACGCATCGGCAATGTACCAGATACGCTCTGCGCCAGCGTCTTTCAGCTCGCGGCGGATTTTGGTCAGCGCTTCCGGGTCGTCCAGGCTCACTTTCGGGTCAAAGCCGGTCGCGCCCACTTCCAGGCCGCGCAGCGCTTTCTGCAGGGATTCCTGCTGCGTGCGGCCAATCGCCATCACTTCACCGACAGATTTCATCTGAGTGGTCAGACGGTCGTTCGCGCCGGCGAATTTCTCGAAGTTAAAGCGAGGAATTTTGGTTACAACGTAGTCGATGGACGGCTCGAAGGAGGCAGGCGTGCGGCCGCCGGTGATGTCGTTCATCAGTTCGTCGAGGGTGTAACCCACCGCCAGTTTCGCCGCCACTTTGGCAATCGGGAAGCCGGTCGCTTTCGAGGCCAGCGCGGAAGAGCGGGACACGCGCGGGTTCATTTCGATAACAATCAGACGACCGGTTTTCGGGTTCACCGAGAACTGAACGTTCGAACCGCCGGTTTCAACGCCAATTTCACGCAGTACCGCCATCGAGGCGTTACGCATGATTTGGTACTCTTTGTCGGTCAGCGTCTGGGCTGGCGCAACGGTGATGGAGTCGCCGGTGTGGATACCCATCGCATCGAAGTTTTCGATGGAGCAGACGATGATGCAGTTGTCGTTTTTATCACGCACCACTTCCATCTCGTACTCTTTCCAGCCAATCAGCGATTCATCAATCAGCAGCTCTTTGGTTGGGGAGAGATCCAGACCGCGCTCGCAAATCTCTTCAAACTCTTCGCGGTTATAGGCGATACCGCCACCCGTGCCACCCATGGTGAAGGACGGGCGAATGATGCACGGATAACCGACATCCGCCGCGACGGCCAGCGCTTCTTCCATATTATGTGCAATGCCGGAACGCGCAGTGTCGAGGCCGATTTTCTTCATCGCCACGTCGAAGCGACGGCGATCTTCTGCTTTATCAATCGCGTCTGCCGTTGCACCAATCATGGTCACGCCGAACTCAGCCAGCACGCCCTGGCGCTCCAGCTCCAGCGCGCAGTTCAGCGCCGTCTGGCCGCCCATGGTCGGCAGCACCGCGTCCGGACGCTCTTTTTCAATGATTTTGCGTACCACTTCCCAGTGAATCGGCTCGATGTAGGTGGCATCGGCCATTTCCGGGTCGGTCATGATGGTTGCCGGGTTAGAGTTCACCAGGATAACGCGGTAACCCTCTTCACGCAGGGCTTTACACGCCTGCGCACCGGAGTAGTCGAATTCACAGGCCTGGCCGATCACAATCGGGCCAGCGCCAAGGATCAGGATGCTTTTTATGTCTGTACGTTTTGGCATTGTCTTTTCGGCTCCTGATTATTTAGCGGTCTTACGGTATTGCTCGATAAGTTCGATGAAGTGATCGAACAGCGGCGCGGCATCGTGCGGGCCTGGGCTGGCTTCAGGGTGGCCCTGGAAGCTGAACGCGGGCTTATCGGTACGATGGATACCCTGCAGGGTGCCATCGAACAGTGACTTGTGCGTGACGCGCAGGTTAGCCGGCATGGAGGCCTCATCCACGGCAAACCCGTGGTTCTGCGCGGTAATCATCACCGTATTGTTATCGATGTCTTTCACCGGGTGGTTGCCACCGTGGTGACCAAACTTCATCTTAATGGTGTTCGCACCGCTCGCCAGCGCCAGCAGCTGATGGCCGAGGCAGATACCGAATACCGGGATATCGGTTTCCAGGAAGGATGTGATGGCGTCGATAGCGTAGTCGCACGGTGCCGGGTCGCCAGGGCCGTTGGAGAGGAAGATGCCATCCGGATTCATCTTCAGTACCTCTTCAGCAGAGGTTTTCGCCGGAACCACCGTCAGGCGGCAACCGCGATCCACCAGCATGCGCAGGATATTGCGCTTGGCACCGAAATCGTAAGCGACAACATGGAACGGCAGCTCGCTCTCCGGTTTCGCTTCCGGGAGGTCGCCCTCCAGCGTCCAGCTCCCCTGGGTCCAGCTGTAGGCTTCTGTTGTGGTCACTTCTTTCGCCAGATCCATGCCGTTCAGGCCGGGGAAGGCTTTCGCTTTTTCAAGCGCCAGCGCTGCATCCAGGTTATCACCCGCGATGATGCAGCCGTTCTGGGCACCCTTCTCGCGCAGCAGACGCGTCAGCTTACGGGTATCGATATCGGCAATCGCCACGATGTTATGGCGCTTCAGGTAAGAAGAGAGATCTTCGGTATTGCGGAAATTACTGGCAATCAGCGGCAGGTCACGAATGACCAGACCTTGCGCATGTACCTGAGAGGATTCTTCGTCAGCCGCATTGGTGCCGACATTGCCGATATGGGGATAAGTAAGAGTAACGATTTGGCGGGAATAGGAAGGATCAGTGAGGATTTCTTGATAACCGGTCATTGAAGTATTGAAAACGACTTCCCCAACCGCCGAACCTGTTGCCCCTATGGCCCGACCGATAAACTGGGTTCCGTCTTCCAGAACCAATAGCGCTGACTTAATCAAAACACCCTCCAGAGAATATTCACTCACTTTATTTGCATATTAATTCATAACTATGCCATGAATCAATGCAAATGTGTTGCCAGCGGATTTTTGGCAAACGGCGGCATTCTGGGGATTAGGAGGGTAAAAGTCAACTCAAAAACAGTGATTTTGCTTATTCTTTTGCGAGCCTGGAATCAGTAATGCGAATTAAGCGGTAAAAAGATCAGGTAAATCACCGCAGGAAACGCTTGCGCAGTGAGTTTAATGGAAAAGAAAGACAGAGCGCAGTAAAAAGTGGACCAGATGGTCAAAATTTACATTACCGCAACACAAAAAAGAGAGAAAACTATTCTTTATGAGCAATATAAACAAAAAATAACTTAAAACAGGAAAAATAAAAGGGCAATAAAATATTGCCCTATGCAATCAATAGATTACGACTGCAATAACCACATCACGATGGGTAATAAATCTTACAGATTGTTGAGATCGAGCACATCACGCATATCAAAAAGGCCACTTTCTTTATTTTTTAACCACAGTGCGGAACGTACGGCACCATTGGCGAACGTCATACGGCTTGACGCTTTATGCGTGATTTCCACACGTTCACCGATATCGGCGAACATCGCGGTATGTTCGCCGACGATGTCACCTGCACGGACGGTGGCAAAGCCAATCGTCCCCGGAACGCGTTCACCGGTGTGCCCTTCGCGGGTATAGACCGCGCAGTCTTTCAATTCTTTATCAAGTGCATGAGCAATCACTTCGCCCATCGCCAGCGCCGTGCCTGATGGTGCATCAACTTTGTATCGATGGTGTGCTTCGATGATCTCAATATCGGTATAGTCACCCATCACCTTCGCTGCTTTCTCCAGCAGCTTCAGCATGACGTTGACGCCCACGCTGAAGTTCGCGGCAAAGACGATTGCAATGTCTTTTGAGGCGTCTTTAATTGCCTGCTTGCCCGCGTCATCGAAACCGGTGGTGCCAATCACCATGCCTTTACCGTGCTGACGACAAAAAGCCAGATGATTCAGCGTCCCTTCCGGGCGCGTAAAATCGATCAATACGTCAAAGTCATCTTTTACCGCGTCCAGGCTGCTCTGCACTACAACGCCAGTTTTACCGATACCCGCCAGTTCACCCGCATCGCTTCCTGTTAAAGATGACCCTTCGCGCTCCAGCGCAGCGCCCAGTTGAACACCGTCGAGCTGTGCTGCAGCCTGAATTAACTGACGCCCCATACGGCCGCCCGCGCCGGCAATGGCAACGCGGATTTGTGCATCATGCATATCTATTCTCTTAAGTTAACTTTATGTAAATCGTTTTCAGAGTAACCAGCCCTGTCACGGGCTGCCACTAAAAACACCCATAATTAGAATTTACTGTGAAACCGAAGCCGTTATCAGTAAAAGACATACTAAACGAAACCGCATGATTCTCTGACTACCAGTGCCGGAGGCAGAATGATGCGTTTCGGCGGCTCGTTATTCCCCTGAATTCGGCTGAAGAGAAGCTCTCCGGCTTTACGACCTATCTCTTTCGCCGCCACCGAAACGGTCGTAAGCCCTGGCTGGACCAGCGCCGCCTCGGTGATATCGTCGAAACCGACCAGGGCAAAATCGCGTCCGGGTTCACGTCTCAGTTTGCGTAGCGCCTGCATTACCCCCAGCGCGACAATATCCTGATAGCAGACTGCGGCGGTGATCTCCGGATACTGGCGGAATAAATTTTCGGCCACGCGTGCGCCGTCGCTTTGGCTCGCCTGGCTGGTGATAACCCAGCGAGGATCTGCCGACAGGCCATTTTCAAGCAGCTTACTGGTAAAACCGCCGATACGCTGTGCGCGTGTACCCGAATGCTGACTCCCGCCAATAAAGGCGATATGGCGGTGTCCAAGTTTAAGCAGATGCGCGGTCGCCATCTGGGTGCCAAGAAAGTTGTCGGTCCCGACGAAATCAAAATCCGGATCGTTGACCGGACGTACAACCATAATGGCAGGAATGTTGCGTCGCTTCAGACTGTCAAAAAAGGAGCGCGGCGTTTCACGGGCGGCACAGAGCACCATGCCGCAGGCGTTATTTCGCATCAACGAATCGACGAATTTTTGCTGCCGCTCGCCGGATTCTTCGCTGTTTGCCAGAAACAGCAGCATGTCGTGGCGCTCCATCTCATGGCTTAGCCCGGCGGTCATTTCCCCGTAAAAAGGGTTTGTTATATCGTGCAAAAGCAGCCCAACCTGGTTACTGCTGCGGTTACGCAGGTTTGCCGCCGTCTGATTGTAAACATAGCCGGAATCATCAATTGCTTTCAGCACCCTTTCCCTGGTGGCCTGAGAGATCCGCCCACGGTTTCGCAGCACCATCGACACCGTGGCGGTCGATACGCCTGCTCGTTCTGCGACCTGCGCCAGCGTAATAGTCGTCATTGTTCCTCCTTTTTCCTTTCACAGATTAATCGAATAACCTGAATTTTGCCTCATTCCCTGTGAAGCGGTTCACACTCCCCGCCAGAAAATCCGCTTTCCTGCGCAGAGTGCCGGGTTAATCGCGTTAACCACTCTTCCATAACAAGGTTAATCGATTAATCTTATTATAACGATAACGGAGTGAACAGATGAAAAGTACCTTCTATAACAAATACCCGGAAGTCACCGTTCGGGGCTTCGATACCCACGCCTGGCGCGGGTGGAACGACATTATTGCTGCGCTTAACACCAGGATTCACCTTACCCAAAAAACGGTACTGGTTATTGATTGTTATCCCGGCGTTCGTCTTGATGAGCTGGAGCAAAACCTGTTCGTGCAGTTGGGCGACGCAGTGCGGATAAACGCTGAAACCGCCCGCCATGACGTGCAGGCGCTCAACGCCCTACTGGACCGTAACCTGACGGATGACCGCGTCTTTGGCGTACTCTCCTGCCACCAGCTTGCGGAATTTTTTGACAGCCACGCATTAGCCGCGCTGCAACAGCAGGTAGCGGATGTCACCTCCGGGTTGGTCATTGTCTACGGGCCAGGTGCCGCACTGGTACACCCTGGTGATGTGCTGGTGTATGCGGATTTACCGCGCTGGGAAATCCAGCAGCGTATGCGCGCAGGCGAGCTTGGCAACTGGGGCGTGGAAAATCAGCATGAAGACATACTCCGCCGCTACAAGCGTGCTTTTTTCATCGAATGGCGTGTTTTTGACCGACATAAAACGCCCCTGCTTAAACGCTGCGATTATTTGCTGGATACCACCGTTGCCAACGCACCGGCGGCAGTCAGCGGCGAGGCGCTGCGTGCAGGGCTGCAGCAGACAACGCAACAACCGTTCCGCGTGGTGCCATTCTTCGATCCCGGCGTCTGGGGCGGACAGTGGATGAAACAACGATTCGATCTCGATCCAGCGAAGCCTAACTACGCATGGTGTTTTGACTGCGTGCCCGAGGAAAACAGCCTGCTGATGCGGTTTGGCGACGTTCGGATCGAGATCCCCTCTCAGGACCTGGTGCTTCTGCAGCCTCGCGCGCTACTGGGCGAAAAGGTTCACGCACGCTTCGGGGCAGAATTCCCGATCCGCTTTGATTTCCTCGACACCGTTGGGGGGCAGAACCTGAGTTTTCAGGTGCATCCATTAACGGAGTACATCCAGCAGCAGTTTGGCATGCATTACACCCAGGATGAGAGCTATTACATTCTCGACGCCGAACCGGGTGCCGTCGTCTATCTCGGCACCAAAACCGGCACCGAACCTGAAGCCATGCTGAACGATCTGCGCCAGGCGGCACGCGGCGAGAAACCGTTCGACGACGCGCGCTTTGTGAATCAGATTGCGGCCAAAAAACACGACCACTTCCTGATCCCGGCGGGCACCGTGCACTGCTCCGGGTCCGGCACCATGGTGCTTGAGATCAGCGCCACGCCTTACATTTTCACCTTCAAGCTCTGGGACTGGGGTCGACTGGGGATGGATGGGTTACCGCGTCCGGTGCATCTTGACCACGGCGAACAGGTTATCGACTGGCAGCGCGATACACAGTGGGTGAACGAACATCTGGTAAACCGTATTGAACCGGTTGCCGAAGGTGAAAGCTGGCGCGAAGAACGTACCGGCCTGCACGAACGGGAATTTATTGAAACGCGCCGCCACTGGTTTAGCGGCCCGGTCACGCATCACACAGAAGGTGGCGTTAACGTGCTCAATCTGGTTGAAGGCGACGAAGCGCGCGTTGACAGCCCAAGCGGTGCATTTGAGCCTTTCGTCGTGCATTACGCCGAGACATTCATCATCCCGGCCGCCGTGGGGGAGTACCGCATTACGCCATGGGGAAAAGGTGAAGGACAGCAACTCGCAACGGTAAAAGCCTGGGTCAGGGGGTAACGATGATTAACGTAATTGTGGCGTCACACGGGCCGATGGCAAAAGCAATGCTGGAAACCGCCAACATGATCGTCGGCGAGTTACCTTACTGTTTCGCCGTTACGCTGACCGGTGAGGCGGGCATAGAAGGCTTCAGGCAGGACTTCGCGACGGTACTGGCTCAGGCCTCTGAACATGCCGATGGTGTACTGGTGCTGTGCGATATGCAAAGCGGTACGCCCTGGAATGTAGCCTGCACCTGGGCCTTTTCCGCGAAGACTTCTCCGCCAGTGGCCGTGCTGGGCGGGGTCAATCTGCCGATGCTGTTACAAGCCGACGAGATCCACGCCCTTAACGAGGTTAACGCCGCAGCCAGCCTGCTGTTAACGCTCACTCAACCCACGCTGGTGGTGGCTTCTCCCGCTTCTGCCGAACAATCCGACGAATTTTGAGGAACCCGCTATGAGCATTTCTTTTGTACGCATCGACGACCGCGTGATCCACGGGCAGCTCGTCACACGCTGGGCCAAAGAGCTGCCCTGCGACGGTATCGTGGCCATTGATGATGCTGTCGCGGCCGATCCCCTGCTCTCTTCCGTCATGAAAGGGGCCGTCTCCGACACCAAAGTGTGGCTTTTTGATACCGCAACGGCGATAGAAAAACTGCCGAAGGTCATTGCCAGCGACAAGCGTTATTTCGTCATCGGCAAATCGCCTCTTACCCTGCAGCGCATCGAGCAGGCCGGGATCAGCCTGAAAAACAGCAACGGCAAAATTAACGTCGGCCCGATGAGCGCACGTGCAGATACCACCACGATTGGCCCCAATCAGTCGGTCAATGCTCAGGAGATCGAGGCTTTTGACTGGCTGAACGCACAGGGCCATTTAATCGAGTTTCGTCTGGTTCCTGATGCCAGTAGTTACAGCTGGCAGGATGCCCGACAAAAACTGAAATAAGGAGCGGACAATGATTATCGAAGCGGCATTAATTGGCGTGCTCTGTTATCTGGGGGCGCTCAGCAGCCCCTGGCTCCTGGGCCTGACTGGCGGCTGGTATCTAATTACCCGGCCTCTGGTATCGGGCATGCTGGTTGGCCTGATCCTCGGGGATGTGAAAACCGGGATCATGATTGGCGTGGCGGTTCAGGCGGTCTATATCGCGATGGTCACGCCCGGCGGCTCAATGCCCGCCGACCTGAATTTTGTGGCTTATCCGGCCATCGCGCTGGGTATTCTTTCCGGAAAAGGGCCGGAAGTGGCGGTCGCGCTGGCGGCAACCATCGGTATTGCCGGAACGATTCTGTTTAACACGATGATGGTGCTCAACTCCTTCTGGAACCACCGCGCCGATAACGCGCTGGAGCGTGGTGACGAGCGCGGTATCTACCTGAACAGCGCCATCTGGCCGCAGGCAACCAACTTTGTTTTGCGCTTTGTACCGACCTTTATCGCGGTCTACTTTGGCGCGCAGTACATCAGCGGCGTGATGGACAGCCTGCCGAAAGTGGTGCTTTCCACCATGAACGTTCTGGGTGGGATCTTGCCTGCCGTCGGTATTGCTATCCTGCTGAAACAGATCATCAAAAACTACACCATGCTGATCTACTTTCTGGTGGGCTTCGTCTGCATTGTGTTCCTGAAGCTCAACATGGTTGCACTGGTCATTGTTGGCGCGCTGCTGGCGCTGATCCACTATAACTACAAGCCGGAGCCACCACAGGCTATTGCCTCTGCGCCGGTAGCAGATGACGAGGATGAATTCTGATGGAAGAGCGTAAACTGACCCGTAAAGATCTGCGTCGCTGCTGGCGGGCGTGGATGATGCACAACCTCTCTTCAATGAGTTTTGAACGACTTGAATCGTTCGGCTTCTGCCTGAGCATGCTGCCCGTGGCAAAAAAGCTCTACCCTGATATTGCACAGCGCAAAGAGATGCTGCGCCGCCACGCCTCTTTCTATAATACCGAACCGCAAATCGGCGCTATCGTTAACGGTATGGCGCTGGGCCTGGAAGAGAAAAAGGCCAACGGCGACCCGATTGACGGCGAAACGATCAACACCCTGAAAGTCGGCCTGATGGGGCCGATCGCCGGGATCGGAGATTCAATGATCCCTGGCATGCTGATCCCTATTCTGCTCAGCATCGGAATGGCGCTGGCGGCTGGTGGCAACATTCTGGGGCCGCTGTTCTACACGGTCGCCTGGCTGGCTATCATCATACCTGGCTCCTGGTTCCTGTTCCTGAAGGGCTATCAGATGGGCTCCGGCTCTGTTGAAATGCTGGTGAGCAGCAAATCGGCCCGCCTGCGCGAGGCGTTGTCGCTGCTTGGCGTATTCGTGATGGGTGGCGTCGCGGCAAGCTATGTGAAGCTGGGGACCGGGCTTGAGTTCGTGACCAAAGACGGGGTCAACATCCACGTACAGCAAATGCTCGACGGGATCTTCCCGCAGCTATTGCCGCTGGTGGTGGTACTGAGCACCTGGTATTTAATGGCGAAACGTGGCGTATCGCCCGTTAAGGCAATGATCCTGCTGCTGGTACTGGCTGCCGCAGGGGTGGCAACGGGTCTTTTCGCCGGTTAGCCCACTCGCAAGGGGGCCTATGGCCCCCTTTGTTATGGATGAAAATTCTGCCACAGCCCAGCCACCTTATCAGGCCGGGAAATAAACTGAAAACGTGCCGGATCGGCAATAAACTGCTGATAAACCGGCTCCTCCGTGATGCCAAACTCCTCATACACACGAGGCGTAATCGCCTGTAAGCGCCCCGGTGCATAGCGTGGGTTATGTTGCCAGATAACCTGCCGATCCTGCATTAACGGATACCAGGCCAGCCCTTTATGCGCCCGCACGGCTTCATATTCAAAACCGTATTCCCGATCGCACCAGGCACCAAACGTCAGCGGCACATCCGGGTTGGCAGAAATAGTGGCATGGCCCCAGCCCGGCGGCACCAGCACTTTATCACCCTCATGGGCAATGACCGCAAAACAGCGTCCTGGGTCATCTTCAACCCGTTCCTGCATATAAATAATGGCGCTGCCCTGCCAGATTTCGTACAGCTCCGGCGGCGACCAGCCGCTATGCTGGCTGATGCGGTGCACGTGTCCCTGGCTGCGCACAGGCTCATCTCCAAGCTGTCCGGCGGCATAAGTGACCACGCCAAACAACAGCATGCGTTTCTTAAGCTCGTCGCGATCCTGAATTCTCGCGACGTCCATAGCGATGGCATATACCTCCTCAGGCCCCTCGCACTGCGGATCGCGCAATGAGCCACGGATCTGATCCAGACGGCGGATCTCCGGCATCGGGCCCGTCACATCGTCGCCATAAGAAAAACCGAGAGGCTGATGGTGGACCTGCATATCCAGTCCGTAGTTAGCCATTTTGCACCTCACGGACCTGGATCTTGCCCTCAACATCGGTCACACGTAGCGAAAAACCTTGTGCCAGCGCGGCGTAATCATGCCCGGCAATCGTCGGCCAGACCGCCAGCGCAGAGAGGATCGCCGTGCCTGTGTTAATCAGCCGGTGAGCGGTAGAGCCGGGGATAATGTGTACCGAACCGGGACTAACGGATTCCAGACAGGCTTTACCGCTTTCCGGTTGCAGCAGCAAAAAACCCGTCCCGCGCAGACCAAAATAGACTTCACCCTGCTCCCGGCGTGAATGAAAGTGGCCGCGCGTCATAAAGAACTCACTGCCAACGCGGCCCGGATGAAGATGAGTGACACCTGCAAAAAGGTTACCTTCACTCGTCTGGCTGTCGAGCATCTCTACGTCATAAACGGCTTGTCGGGGATCGGATTCTTGCCAGGCGCTGACGTCGGCAAATACACCGGCCAGATCGGCAATGCGGGTCGTTTTACTGAGGATCTTACTTTGCGCGAACGCGCCAGTCAGCCAGTCCACCTGCGGCGGCTGGATAATAACAGGTTTCATATGTGTCTCCGGCCCGAGGAGAACAACATAATAAGCATAGCAGATTAATCGATTAACCTTCGATTGCACTGACTAGAGTGTGGCGGGGATCAAAAAAGCCAGGCATTGAGCCTGGCTTTGTTTGTTAGCCTGAAGATGCGTTACTCAACTTCACGAGCGTCGATACGCAACTCTTTCGGAACTTCAAAGACGATATTCTCTTCGCGTCCTTCCAGCGGCACCGCTTCGCCACCGCCCAGCTCCTGCAGACGGGAAATAACGTTCTGCACCAGAATATCCGGTGCGGAAGCCCCCGCTGTCACGCCGACGCAGGTCGCGTTTTTCACCCACGCTTCCTGGATATCCGTTGCATCGTCAATCAGAAACGCCGCTTTCCCCATTCGCTGCGCCAGTTCGGCCAGACGGTTGGAGTTAGAGGAGTTTTTAGAGCCGACCACCAGCACCACATCCGCCTGTTCCGCCAGCGCACGCACCGCTTCCTGACGGTTAGTGGTGGCGTAGCAGATGTCATCTTTACGCGGCCCGACAATTTTCGGGAAACGCTGACGCAGGGCGTCAATCACATCAGAGGTGTCGTCAACGGAGAGCGTCGTCTGGGTCATAAACGACAGACGGGCCTCGTTTTTCACATCCAGCGTAAAGACATCTTCCGGCGATTCAACCAGATACATGCCCCCTTCCGGGTTGCTGTACTGGCCCATGGTGCCTTCGACTTCCGGGTGACCCGCATGGCCAATCAGGATCGACTCTTCACCACGGCGGCTGGCGCGCGCCACTTCCATATGCACTTTTGTGACCAATGGACAGGTGGCGTCAAACACCGTCAAATCGCGGCTTTTCGCTTCGTTACGCACCGCCTGAGAGACGCCGTGCGCGGAGAAGATCAGGATCGCGCCGTCAGGCACTTCGCTGATCTGCTCGATGAAGATCGCGCCGCGCTCACGCAGGCTGTCGACCACGTAACGGTTATGCACCACTTCGTGACGCACGTAAATTGGCGCGCCATAAATCTCCAGCGCGTTTTCAACAATGCTGATAGCGCGGTCTACACCGGCGCAAAAACCGCGCGGGTTAGCCAACAGGATCTGCATTTCAGGCCTCCAGTGCCGGATCGATCTCCAGCACTTCTACATCAAAATGAACGGTACGCCCGGCTAACGGATGGTTGAAGTCAACAGTAATGGAGTCACCGTTGATTTCGCGGATCACGCCAGGCATTTCGCTGCCGTCCATAGCGGTAAAGAGCATTATCGCCCCGATTTCCGGCTCGCCCGCATCCATAAACTCACGACGCGAGAAGTACTGGATCAGGTCCGGGCTTGGCACGCCAAATGCCGCATCCGGCTCCAGTGAAAACACTTTTTTTTCACCCTCTTTCAGGCCCAGAAGCTGCTGCTCAAGGCCTTCAGACAACGAAGTGTCGCCAAGACGAAACAGGGCCGGTTTGCCGTTATTGCGGGTGGATTCAGCCGTGGAGCCATCATCCAGTTTCAGCGTGAAGTGAACGAGAACCGCGCTGTTGCTCTGTACGGATTTAGACATGCAAATTACTCGCTTGTTTTGAGTCGCCTGTTGCCCGGTGGCGCTGCGCTTACCGGGCCTACGGGAGGCCACAAATTCTGTAGGCCGGGATCGCTACGCGTCACCCGGCTGGTTTTGTTACGCCTGCTCTTTCGCTGCGGGTTTAGGCAAGAAGCCTTCCAGCACGATTAACGCCGCGCCGATGCATATTGCGCTATCGGCGAGGTTAAAGGTGGCGAAGTGCCAGTCGCCGACGTAGAAGTCGATCATATCGACCACAAAGCCGTGCCACAGGCGATCAAACAGGTTGCCCAGCGCGCCGCCAATGATCAGCGCGTAGGCGATATTGTTCAGCTTTTGC
This sequence comes from Enterobacter oligotrophicus, assembly GCF_009176645.1. NCBI lineage: Bacteria > Pseudomonadati > Pseudomonadota > Gammaproteobacteria > Enterobacterales > Enterobacteriaceae > Enterobacter > Enterobacter oligotrophicus. The sequence goes on along the minus strand of NZ_AP019007.1, from coordinate 3,228,398 downwards.
GTGGCCTTCGAGCGGTACATCAGCACCGCCAGCACGACGCAGATACCGATAGCGATACCCGCGAAGAACCAGCGCTGCCAGCCACCGCTGTCAGCAAGGAAACTAAACGCCGCGCCGTAGTTGCGTGCATAGTGCAGGTTAAGCGACGGGAACAGCGGAACCGTATCCCCCAGAGCAAAGTTCTGGAGGATCAGGAACTTGCTGCCCAGATCAATAATCAGCACCACCACAACCAGCCACAGCCAGCGCAGTCCTGTTGAACAGAAAGTTTTACTCATCAGGCAAACTTACGTTTTTCGCCATCACCGGCGACGTTGCTGACACAGCGTCCGCAGATTTCTGCGTGTTCCGCCACCTGGCCGACATCGGTGGTGTAATGCCAGCAACGCGGGCATTTCTCACCTTCGGCTTTGCTCAGTGCGACTTTCAGCCCTTTAAGCAGTTCGCTCTGCTGAGCATCCGCAGTCGCGTCGGCATAATCCGCAACTTTCGCACCGGAGGTCAACAGGACAAATCGTAATTCATCGCCCAGCGCCGTCAGTTTTGCCGCCAGCTCTGGTTCCGCGTACAGGGTCACTGCCGCTTCCAGAGAGCCGCCGACTTTCTTGTCAGCACGCGCCTGCTCGATCACCTTGTTCACTTCGCCACGCACTTTCAGCAGTTCGTCCCAGAAGGCATCGTTCATCGCTTCCGTACTGGAGAGATCGAACAGACCTTCGTACCACTCGCCGGTGAAGACATACTTCTCGCGGTCGCCTGGCAGGTAGCCCCAGATTTCATCTGCGGTGAAGGACATGATCGGTGCCATCCAGCGCACCAGCGCTTCTGCGATATGGTACAGCGCAGTCTGGCAGCTACGACGCGCCCGGCTTTCCGCTTTCGCGGTGTACTGGCGGTCTTTGATGATGTCGAGGTAGAACGAGCCCATCTCGATGGAGCAGAAGCGCATCAGGCGCTGCACCACTTCGTGGAAATCGTAAGACTCATAGGCTTTCAGGATATCTTCCTGCGCCGCTTTCGCGCAGCCTACCGCCCAGCGATCCAGCACCACCATCTCTTCCGGTTTCACCATGTCTTTCACCGGATCAAACCCGTTCAGGTTCGCCAGCAGGAAGCGCGCGGTGTTACGGATACGACGATAGCTGTCGGCAGCACGTTTCAGGATCTCATCAGACACCGCCATTTCGCCGGTATAGTCGGTGGATGCTACCCACAGACGCAGAATGTCCGCGCCCAGTTTGTTCATCACGTCCTGCGGAGAAACGGTGTTACCGATGGATTTGGACATCTTACGGCCCTGACCATCCACGGTGAAGCCGTGAGTCAGTACCTGGCGGTAAGGTGCTTTGCCTTTCATGGCGGTAGAAATCATCAGCGATGACATGAACCAGCCACGGTGTTGGTCAGAGCCTTCCAGATACATATCGGCAGCGTGACCAGCGAATTCAGGGCGCACGTCAACAACAGAAGCGTGGGTAGACCCGGAGTCGAACCACACGTCCAGCGTATCTGGCACTTTCTCGTAGTTGTCTGCGTCAGCACCCAGGATGTCGCGGGAATCGAGATCCCACCACGCCTGAATGCCGTCAACTTCAACGCGTTTCGCCACTTCTTCCATCAGTTCCAGCGTGTTCGGGTGCAATTCCTGCGTCTCTTTATGCACGAACAGCGACATCGGCACGCCCCAGGTACGCTGACGGGAGATACACCAGTCAGGACGATTCGCGACCATGGATTCGATACGCGCCTGGCCCCAGTCCGGTATCCACTGCACGCCTTTGATCTCTTTCAGGGACTGCTCGCGCAGGCCTTTTTGATCCATGCTGACGAACCACTGCGGGGTCGCGCGGAAGATGATTGGGGTCTTATGACGCCAGCAGCACGGATAGCTGTGCTGCATTTTTTCTACGTGCAGCAGCGCGCCGCTGGTACGCAGCATGTCAACGATGATGTCGTTGGCTTTAAAGACGTTGATACCGTCCAGCGCCGGATAAGTGCCAGGCAGGTACGCGCCATCCGGACCAACCGGGTTGGCGATTTCCAGACCGTATTTCAGGCTGATGTTGTAGTCGTCAGGACCGTGACCACCGGCGGTGTGTACCGCACCGGTACCGGCTTCCAGCGTTACGTGATCGCCCAGGATCGCCGGAACGTCGAAGTCCAGGAACGGGTGTTTGAAGCGCATCAGCTCCAGCGCGTCACCTTTCACGGTACCCAGCACGGTGTAATCGGTGATGTTCGCGCGTTTCAGCACGCTTTCAACCAGATCTTTCGCCAGAATCAGCGCCTGACCGTCAACCTGCACCAGCGCGTACTCGAACTCGCCAGACAGCGAGATCGCACGGTTGGCAGGCAGGGTCCACGGGGTGGTGGTCCAGATAACGAGAGAGATCGGGCCATTGACGGAGGAGACGCCGAATTTGGCTTTTACCGCATCCTGATCCACCGCGTGGAACGCCACGTCGATAGAAGGCGAGGTTTTGTCGTAATACTCCACTTCCGCTTCTGCCAGCGCAGAGCGGCAGTCCACGCACCAGTGCACCGGTTTCGCGCCTTTGTGCAGGTGGCCGTTGCCGATGATTTTACCCAGCGCACGGATGATGTTGGCTTCGGTTTTGAAGTCCATGGTCAGGTACGGGTGCGACCAGTCGCCCAGCACGCCCAGACGGATGAAGTCAGCGCGCTGACCGTCAACCTGGGTAGCAGCGTATTCGCGGCATTTTGCGCGGAACTCTGCGGCGGTGAACTTCTCACCCGGCTTGCCAAACTCTTGCTCCACTTTCAGCTCGATCGGCAGACCGTGGCAGTCCCAGCCCGGAACGTAAGGCGAGTCAAATCCCGCGAGTCCTTTGGACTTCACGATAATGTCTTTCAGAATCTTGTTTACAGAGTGACCAATATGAATGCTGCCATTCGCATATGGAGGGCCATCATGCAGAATGAAGGTTTTTTTGCCTTTTTTGGCTGCACGAATGATGCCGTACAGGTCATCATCGGTCCAACGCGCCAGCATTCCCGGTTCACGCTTGGCGAGATCGCCGCGCATCGGGAACCCTGTTTCCGGCAAATTCAGGGTTGATTTATAGTCACTCATCAGATTCTCGGTTCCGTATTTATCACGTAGGCAGTTAAGCCGGTTCTAAAGCCCAAAAAACTCGCGGGCCGTTAATTCATCTCGCGCGATTTGCGCCTTAAGCTCGTCCAGCGAAGCAAATCGCTGCTCGTTGCGTATTTTTTTACGCAGGATTACATCTATATGGCGACCGTAGAGGTCCATTACAACGTCCAGCAGGTGCACTTCTAACTGTTGACGCACACCGGCGACGGTGGGACGGGTGCCAATGTTGGCGACGCCGTAAAACGGCTTATCGCCCAGTCCTGCCACTTCCACCGCATAGACCCCTTTAACCGGGGAAACCTGACGGCGCAGTGGGATATTCGCCGTCGGGAAACCTATGGTGCGGCCCAGAGCATCGCCATGAACCACGCGGCCTGAAATGGTGAACGGATGTCCCAGCAGGGTTTCTGCCATATCCAGTTCATCATCGGCCAGCGCCTGACGTACCGCCGTACTGCTGACGCGAACGCCGCCTTCACAGAAGGTCATTGCGCTGGTGACGTCAAAACCGTACTCCAGGCCAGCCTTCTGTAATAGCAAGAAATCACCCTGACGACCAGCGCCAAAGCGGAAATCATCCCCCACAGCGAGAAACTGCACGCCAAGCTGTCTGACCAACAGGTCACTGACGAAATTTTGTGCTGTCAGCGCGGCAAAGCGACGATCGAAACGTACACACAATACGTAATCCACGCCGGACTCTGCCAGATAGCGCAACTTCTCGCGCAGGCGAGTGAGACGGGCAGGTGATTTTTCGCCCGCAAACAGCTCCAGCGGCTGCGGCTCGAAAATCATCACCACAACGGGCAGGCCGCGGGCCTCCCCTTCTTTGCGCAATCCCTGCAACAGCGCCTGATGCCCACGATGCACGCCGTCGAAATTACCAATGGTCAGCACGCACCCGTGTGGGGCTTTGCTGAGATTATGTATGCCGCGTATCAGCTTCATGACTGGCTCAAAACAGTGAAAATCGCCAAAGTATACCTTGTACAGCGATTAAGGTTAACCGACGATTGTTCATGCAAAACAGAAAGCCGTAATGATTTCATCACGCTGACCTTTGACAGCGAAAAAATCTGCCCGCGAACTGCGATTTTTGTGCCGAAAAGCTGTATTCATGAGCGACAAGCTGGTAGAATCCTGCGCCATCACTACGTAACGTAGCGTCGCCATATCAACGGCGCTTATTTGCACAAATCCATTGACAAAAGAAGGTATAGAGGGCATATTCCTCGGCCTTTGAATTGTCCACATAGATCATATTTGGGAGTTGGACCTTGGCTAATATCAAATCAGCTAAGAAACGTGCTATCCAGTCTGAAAAGGCTCGTAAGCACAACGCAAGCCGTCGCTCTATGATGCGTACTTTCATCAAGAAAGTATACGCAGCTATCGAAGCTGGCGACAAAGCTGCTGCGCAGAACGCATTTAACGAAATGCAACCAATCGTGGATCGTCAGGCTGCTAAAGGTCTGATCCACAAAAACAAAGCAGCGCGTCATAAAGCAAACCTGACCGCGCAGATCAACAAACTGGCTTAATCGCCACTTGTTGTTGCTTGTTTTAAAAGAACCCGCTTAATGCGGGTTTTTTTATATCCTCAGATCGCCGGTGGCGTGAACAGCGCCGAGTAGTCACGGTTGCAAATTCGCTGCACCGCCGGGTGCTGGATCATTCGTTCGGCAAATATGGCGTGATACTCCTCCATCACGTTATCCACCCTGCCAATCTCCGTAATTTTGTCATCTGAATAGAGATCGTGCGCGTACAGCGTCGGCGCAACGAAGATAGCGTTATGTGCTTCGCCAAAGGCTTTCATCAACGCCGCATCATCGAACTCACCGAGAATTTCCACCTTCAGCCCCTGCGAGTTAAACCAGTTCAGCAGCTTGCGTCCGAGCATGGAACGTCTGCCGGGCACCAGCAGGCGACGCTCTTCCAGACAGGCCGGAAACGGCTTTTTCGGTGGCGGATTAATGCACCAGAAGCTGACACCGCATTCCCCTATCTTCACCGAGAACAGCCCTTCCTGCTGGGTGGAATCAATCGGGCAGTCCGAGATAATCATATCCAGCTTATGCTGGCTCAGCTGCTCCAGCAGCATCTCGTGCGTGGATTCAAAGCAGCGGAGGTGGATTTGCTCATCTTCAACCACCGCCGCGTCCAGCACGCCGCTCACCAGCCGTTTTGACAGCGCATCCGCCACGCCCACATCAAAGAGTAAATTCGACTCTTTGCGGTAGTTGACGATATCCAGCATCTCCTGGCTTAAGGTGAACATCTTGTCCGCATAGCGGAAAACCAGCTCGCCCAGCTCGCTTGGCTCAATCCCACGACCTTTGCGCTTGAACAGCTTGCCCTGCAACCGCTCTTCCAGGGCCTTGATTTGCCCGGTGATGGTCTGCGGCGTCAGATAAAGCGCTTCTGCCGCCCCCACGACCGAGCCCTGTTTGTAAACATGCCAGAAGTAGTAAAGATGGTTGTAATTCAAATGAGACATCGCGTCTTCGCTCCCTGATCGTGTGCCGGGAGAAGGCCCCCTTCTCCCGTTTTCCCGTTATGCCTGGACCCCCGGTCCGGACAATTTAATCTTCAGCAAGATATAGCCAATAACTGCGGCCAGTAATGATCCAATCAGAATGCCGAGTTTCGCCCAGACGATAAGCTCAGGCGCATGGGCACCAAACGCCAGCGTCGAGATAAAGATCGACATGGTAAATCCAATACCGCACAGCACACCCACCGCCATAATCTGCTTAAACGTAGTGCCATGCGGCAATGATGCCAGCTTCAGTTTCAGCGCCAGCCAGCAGAAGAGGCTAATGCCCAGCGGCTTACCGATAAACAGCCCGGCAATAATCCCCAGCGGCAGCACAGACGTCAGCCCGTCCAGCGTCACCCCGCCCAATGAAACACCCGCATTGGCAAACGCAAACAGCGGCAGGATCATAAAGGCCACCCACGGATGCAGCACATGTTCCAGCTGTTTGGCCGGAGATTTACCGTCCTGCTCTTTAAGCGGCACGAAGAAGCCGACAATCACGCCCGCCAGTGTGGCATGTACGCCGGATTTCAGCACCGCCGTCCACAACACCATTCCCACCAGGATGTAGATACCGATACGGCGAACATTGAAAATGTTCAGCAGCGCCAGCACCGCAATGGCTCCCGCTGCCACGCTCAGCGACAGGATCGACAGCTCGCTGGTGTAGAACAGCGCGATAATCACGATAGCGCCCAGGTCATCGATAATTGCCAGCGCCATCAGGAAGATTTTTAACGCCACCGGTACGCGGCTGCCCAGTAACGCCAGCACTCCCAGGGCAAAGGCGATATCGGTTGCCGCCGGAATAGCCCACCCGTGGCGGGCGACCGGGTCCTGCCAGGTAAATGCTAAAAAGAGCAGCGCCGGAACCACCATTCCGCCCAGCGCGGCAATCACCGGAAACGCCGCACGCTGGCGGCTGGCAAGCGATCCCTGCACCAGCTCACGTTTCACTTCAAGCCCCACCAGCAGGAAGAACACGGCCATCAGTGCATCGTTGATCCACAGCAGCATGTTTTTGTTAATTTCAAGCAGACCGACCTTCAGCTCAACGGGCGTTTCCAGAAACGCATGGTAGAGATCGCGCGTCATGCCCAGGTTAGCCAACACCATCGCGGCGGCAGCAGCGATAATCAAAACAATGCCGCCGGATGCTTCACTGCTAAAGAAACGGTGTAAGAATTTCACTTAAGTTCTCTCTTTTACAACAATACCTCGATAAAACCATAATACCAAGCTAAATAGCTCGGCAAAAACAGATTAATATTGAGTATAAATTCAGTTTTCCCGAGCTTTCCCCGCAAAAAGAAAAAGCCCGGAATCGCTTCCGGGCTTTTTGGATGTATGCCAGCTAACGGATTAGCGGGTCAGGTCATCGAAGAATTTTTTGACGCCATCGAAGAAACTTTTAGAGCGAGGGCTGTTTTTCTCACCCGTCGGGCCGCCGAAACTTTCCTGAAGTTCTTTCAGCAGCTGTTTCTGCTTGTCGTTCAGGCCAACCGGCGTTTCCACCACCACGCGGCACAGCAGGTCACCCTGCGCACCACCGCGAACGGATTTGACGCCTTTTCCGCGCATGCGGAACAGCTTACCGGTCTGGGTTTCGCCAGGCACTTTCAGGTTTACACGTCCATCCAGCGTCGGCACTTCGATTTCGCCACCCAGCGCCGCCATCGCGAAGTTGATCGGCACTTCACAGTACAGGTTGTTACCTTCACGCTCGAAGATGGCGTGCTGTTTCACCTGTACCTGAACGTACAGATCGCCTGCCGGTGCGCCGTGCTCGCCCGCTTCACCTTCACCTGCCAGACGAATGCGGTCGCCCGTATCCACGCCTGCCGGGATCTTAACGGACAGGGTCTTGGTTTTCTCAACGCGACCGTGACCGTGGCATTTGGTGCATGGATCTTTAATCAGCGTACCGCGACCGTGACAGTGTGGACACGCCTGCTGTACCGCGAAGAAGCCCTGACGCATCTGCACCTGGCCGGAACCATGACAGGTTGGACAGGTCTGTGGCTGTGTCCCCGCTTTCGCACCGCTGCCGTGGCAAACGTCACACTCTTCCAGCGTCGGAATACGGATCTCTTTGGTCACGCCGCGAACGGCCTCTTCCAGCGTCAGATCCATGTTGTAGCGCAGGTCTGCGCCGCGCGCCGCGCGCTGACGACCACGACCGCCGCCGAAGATGTCGCCAAACACATCGCCAAAGATGTCGCTGAAATCAGCACCGCCGCCAAAGCCGCCGCCACCGAATCCACCGCCGCCCATGCCGCCCTGTTCAAAGGCTGCGTGACCGTACTGGTCATAGGCTGCACGTTTTTGTGCATCGGTCAGGACTTCGTAGGCTTCTTTGATCTCTTTAAATTTCGCTTCAGCCTCTTTGTCACCCTGGTTACGGTCCGGGTGGAATTTCATGGCCAGGCGCTTATACGCCTTTTTGATTTCACGCTCTTCCGCAGTTTTCGGAACGCCTAAAATCTCGTAATAGTCTTGCTTTGCCATTGGTTTTTTTAAGCCCCTTAACATGCGAGCACGGGCGTGGAGAGATCTCCTACGCCCGTGCCGATTAATTACCCTGCATCAGGGCGATTATTTTTTGTCTTTCACTTCTTCGAACTCAGCGTCGACAACGTCGTCGTCTTTCGCGTTGTTCTGGGAAGCCTCAGCGCCCGCCTGCTGCTGTGCGTGCTGCTGCTGAGCGATTTCCATCAGCTTCTGGGAAGCCTGTGCCAGTTCCTGCATCTTCGCTTCAATGTCTGCTTTGTCTTCGCCTTTCAGAGAGGTTTCCAACGCGCTCAGTGCAGCCTCGATAGCCGTTTTGTCTTCCGCTGGCAGTTTATCGCCGGCTTCTTCAACCTGCTTACGGGTGCTGTGCAGCAGATGGTCACCCTGGTTACGGGTCTGAACCAGCTCTTCGAACTTACGGTCGGATTCCGCGTTAGCTTCGGCATCGCGAACCATTTTTTCGATTTCTGCTTCGTTCAGGCCAGAAGATGCCTTGATGGTGATCTTCTGCTCTTTACCGCTGTTTTTGTCTTTCGCAGACACATGCAGGATACCGTCAGCATCAATATCGAAGGTGACTTCGATCTGCGGCATACCGCGCGGTGCCGGGTTGATACCGTCCAGGTTAAACTGACCCAGAGACTTGTTATCAGATGCACGCTTACGCTCACCCTGCAGCACATGGATGGTTACCGCAGACTGGTTGTCTTCAGCGGTAGAGAACACCTGGCTGTGCTTGGTTGGGATGGTGGTGTTTTTGTTGATGAGCGCAGTCATCACACCGCCCATGGTTTCGATACCCAGAGACAGCGGGGTAACGTCCAGCAGCAGTACGTCTTTTACTTCACCGGTCAGTACACCACCCTGAACCGCAGCACCGATAGCAACCGCTTCGTCCGGGTTCACGTCTTTACGTGGTTCTTTACCAAAGAACTCAGCCACTTTCTTCTGAACCATTGGCATACGCGTCTGACCACCGACCAGGATAACGTCCTGGATGTCAGATACGGACAGACCAGCGTCCTGCAGTGCAACTTTCAGTGGCTCGATAGAACGGTTCACCAGGTCTTCTACCAGGCTTTCCAGTTTCGCACGGGTCACTTTGATGTTCATGTGTTTAGGACCGGTCGCGTCTGCAGTGATGTACGGCAGGTTCACGTCGGTCTGCTGAGCGGAAGACAGTTCGATCTTCGCTTTCTCAGCGGCTTCTTTCAGGCGCTGCATTGCCAGCGGGTCGTTACGCAGGTCAATGCCCTGATCTTTCTTGAACTCGTCCACGAGGTAGTTGATCAGACGGGTATCGAAGTCTTCACCACCCAGGTGGGTATCACCGTTAGTTGCCAGAACTTCGAAGGTTTTTTCGCCGTCAACTTCGTCGATTTCGATAATAGAGATATCGAAAGTACCACCACCGAGGTCGTAAACCGCGATAGTGCGGTTGCCCACTTCTTTATCCAGACCGTAAGCCAGAGCCGCTGCGGTTGGTTCGTTGATGATACGTTTGACTTCCAGACCTGCGATACGGCCAGCATCTTTCGTTGCCTGACGCTGAGCATCGTTGAAGTAGGCAGGTACGGTAATAACCGCTTCAGTTACCGGCTCGCCCAGGTAATCTTCAGCTGTTTTCTTCATTTTCTTCAGCACTTCAGCAGAGATCTGCGGTGGTGCGGTTTTGGTGCCTTTCACATCAAGCCATGCATCGCCGTTATCTGCCGCGATGATTTTGTAAGGCATGATAGAAACGTCACGCTGAACTTCTTCGTCCTGGAAGCGGCGGCCGATCAGGCGTTTGATCGCAAACAGGGTGTTTTGCGGGTTTGTCACTGCCTGACGTTTAGCCGGCTGACCAACCAGAGTTTCACCATCCTGGGTATAAGCAATGATAGAAGGCGTGGTGCGATCGCCCTCGGCGTTCTCCAGCACACGTGCAGTAGTGCCATCCATAATCGCTACACAAGAGTTGGTAGTACCCAGGTCGATACCAATAATTTTACCCATCTAAACGTCTCCACTAAAAATTCAGTCAACATGTGGTTGTGTACCTGTAATAAGGGCAGAACGTGCTTTTTCAACTGCCCAGATTTGATTTTTTTCAGGTCCACACACTGCGGTTGCTTACAAGATGGGGTCGCAACGTCATCCATCAAGGGGGGAGACATAAAAAAATTTTTAATTTCACCCTGCTCAGATCATAGACGGCACTGATTGCGCCCATTATGATGCCGCGCCCCGTCAGGGAGAATTGACGCGGGTTTAACCATTTCACCATATTAATGATGATTTTTTTGAGGACTTATGGGCAACACTAAGTTGGCTAATCCGGCTCCGCTGGGCCTGATGGGTTTTGGCATGACCACTATCCTGCTGAACCTGCACAACATCGGGATGTTCCCGATGGATGGCATCATTCTGGCGATGGGCATTTTTTACGGCGGTATCGCGCAAATCTTCGCGGGCCTGCTGGAATATAAGAAAGGCAACACCTTCGGCTTAACCGCCTTTACCTCTTACGGCTCGTTCTGGCTGACCCTGGTTGCCATTCTGCTGATGCCTAAAATGGGCCTGACAGATGCGGCAAACGCACACTTCCTGGGCGTTTATCTGGGGCTGTGGGGCGTCTTCACGCTGTTCATGTTCTTCGGCACCCTGAAAGGTAACCGCGCGCTGCAGTTCGTCTTCCTGAGCCTGACCGTGCTGTTCGCCCTTCTGGCGATTGGTCACCTGGCGGATAACGAAGGCATCGTTCACGTTGCGGGCTGGATTGGTCTGGTGTGCGGCGCAAGCGCCATCTATCTGGCAATGGGTGAAGTGCTGAACGAGCAGTTTGGCCGTACCGTACTGCCGATTGGTGAAAAACACTGATTGTTGCCTCGTCGTGCCTGCGTCTGCAGGCACGTCTTTCCAGCCTGATTCGATTATTTTTCCGCCAGAATTCAAACAATCCATCAATAGAATAATCGAAGTTCTATTATTGGATTGATAAGCATTATCACCTGAAATATCGTCGTCCAGTACCAGCCGGATATTGGATATCATGCAGCACTCTCCACAGGAAGGGCGGGCGGTACTACGATTGTGTTGTGTTGCATAAGGTTACCCAATGAATTCCAGCCTTGCCGCCAGCCCTAAGCCTGACGAATCTACCGTTGTCTCCCATTACCGTCGGGTGGTGCGCCGCCGCTACGCACTGGGTGCCGTTATTCTGCTTTTGATTGTCGGCTCTCTGCTGCTTGATTTAACCCTCGGTCCGTCTGGCATCTCCGTTTCCACACTCTGGCAGACGTTACTCCATTCTTCTGCCGCCGATGCAGGCACGCGGGTGATTGTCTGGGATCTGCGTCTGCCGTTTTCGCTAATGGCGGTTGCCGTTGGCATGGCGCTGGGACTTGCTGGCGCAGAGATGCAGACTATCCTCAACAACCCGCTCGCCAGCCCGTTTACACTGGGCGTATCGTCTGCTGCCTCTTTTGGTGCAGCGCTGGCGATTGTGCTCGGTCTGGGTATTCCCGGCATTGCCGACAAATGGTTCATTCCCGCGAATGCATTTGTCTTTGCGCTGCTGGCTTGCTTTATTCTCGATGGTATCAGCCGCTGGACACGCGTGGCCACCTCCGGCGTCGTGCTGTTCGGTATCGCGCTGGTCTTTACCTTCAATGCACTGATTTCGATTCTGCAGTTTGTCGCCAGCGAAGATACCTTGCAGGGTCTGGTCTTCTGGACGATGGGCAGCCTGGCAAGAGCGTCATGGGATAAGCTGGCCATTCTGACCGTGGCGCTGCTGATTATCGTGCCGCTGTCGCTGAAAAATGCCTGGAAGCTCACGGCGCTGCGTCTTGGAGAAGATCGCGCCGTCAGCTTTGGCATCAACGTCAAAACGCTGCGCATGACCACACTGTTACGCATCAGCATCATTTCCGCGTTGACGGTCGCTTTTGTCGGGCCTGTCGGCTTTATCGGCCTGGTTGCGCCGCACATTTCGCGCATGATGTTCGGGGAAGATCACCGCTTTTATCTGCCGGGCAGCATGCTCATTGGCGCACTGGTGCTCTCTCTGGCCTCGGTATTTTCCAAAAACATGGTTCCCGGCGTCATTATTCCCGTGGGCATTGTGACGTCGCTGGTTGGCGTGCCGTTCTTCCTCAGCATCATTATTCGTAACCGGGGGAACGTATGACCGACGGCCTGCTCGTTCGCGATCTCCACACCGGCTATCGCAAGAAAGAGATCATAAATGGCTTAACGACGCCGCTGCTGCCTCGCGGGCAAATCACCGCCCTGCTGGGGCCAAATGGCTCAGGTAAGTCAACCCTGCTGCGCGCACTCGCGGACCTGAATCCCGCTCAGGGGGAAATATGGCTCAATGACGACAATCTGATGGCGCTGCCCTCGGCCACGCGCGCGCAGAAGGTGGTTTATCTCCCGCAATCTCTGCCGCAGGGCGTGCATCTGCATGCGCTGGAATCGGTGATTGTCGCCCGCCGCGCCAGCGGCAGTGCGCCCGATCGTAACGTTGAACAGGAAGCCTGGGCCATTCTGGAAAAACTGGGAGTCGCCCATCTGGCAATGAGCTTTCTCGACCAGCTTTCCGGCGGGCAAAAACAGCTGATTGGTCTGGCGCAGTCGCTCATCCGCGAGCCGGATCTGCTGTTGCTGGATGAACCGTTAAGCGCCCTCGATCTCAACTACCAGTTTCATGTGATGGATATCGTCGCCCGCGAAACGCGGCTGCGCAATATCGTCACCGTTGTGGTGATCCACGACATTAATATCGCCCTGCGTCACGCGAACTTTGCCCTGATGCTGAAAGGCGGTGAACTGATTGCCAGCGGGTTACCGGCAGATGTTGTGACGCCCGCCAGTCTGGCGACAGTGTATGGCGTGGATGGCCGTGTTGAATACTGTTCGCGTGGGCTGCCGCACGTGGTGGTCGACGGGTTAACACAATAAAAAAGACGGGGAAAACATGACGCTAAAGAAAATCATCGCCACTGCGGGTGGGCTGGCATTGTTACTTTCACCTTTACTCGCCCAGGCGCAAAACTGGCCGGTGACGGTCAAGGATCTCGACAACCGCACGGTCACCATTGAGCACGAACCGCAGCGCATCATCCTGCAGGACGGACGTGATATTTTCGCTCTCGCCTTGCTGGAGCGCGATAACCCGTTCGCCAAAGTGGTGGCATGGAACAACCTGCCCAAAAAACAGGACTCCGAAAGCTGGAATGTGCTAAAGCGTAAGTGGCCGGAAGCGGAAAAGATCCTCGATATGCAGTTTTCCGACCAGGGCAATGTGGATCTCGAAACCGTTATCTCCCGCCAACCTGACCTGATGATCGCCCAGCTTCGCGCTAAGCCATCGCTGGTACAAACCGGCGTGCTGGAAAAACTTGAGGCTTTGCATATTCCGGTAGTATTTGTTGATTACGAACTGCACCCGGTGGAGAACACCCTGCCAGGTATTGCTCTGCTGGGTAAGGTGTTAGGCCAGAGCGACCGCGCACAGGCGTATAGTGATTTCTATCAGCAACGGCTGGATAAAATCCACCAGCGGCTGGCAAACGTCAGTAAAAAGCCGCTGGTCTTTATCGAACCGATTGCCGGTGTTGGCGGGCTGGATAATGGCTGCTGCTTCACCCATGCGCGTAACGGCTGGGGCGGGCTGGTCGAAGCCGCAGGTGGTATCAACATCGGCTCTCAGTTGCTGCCAGGGGCGACCGGGAATATCTCGGTGGAAAAAATTATCTCAATGAACCCGGATTACTATCTGATGACCGGCTCTAAACGTCCGGGTAAAGGCACGGCGGTGATCCCGTTTGGCTACAATGTCCCGGCAGACGATGTGACGGCGGCGTTCAATGCCTTACTGGCACGTCAGGGCGTAGCCAGTATTCCGGCAGTGGCCGAAGGTCATACCGGTGCGCTCTACCACCACTTCTACAACAACCCGTACAACATCATAGCCATCGAGATGCTGAGCAAAATCTTCTATCCGACACAGTTTAAGGATGTTGATCCGCAGGCGGATTACCACACCATTATCACCCGCTTCACCGCGATTCCGGATGACAATATTATCCTGAGCTATACCCCTTCGCACTAACCGATAAGCCGGGTGGCGGCTTCGCCTGACCCGGCCTGCCCTGTTATCCGGCCAGAACGGGGGCTTCCACCGGTTTCTGACGCAGCCAGATGCCCAGCACCAGCCCCATCAACGAGAGCGCCAGCACGTACCAGGCCGGTGCCATCGGTGAAATGCCCATCAGCATCGTGACCGCGATCGGCGTCAGTCCGCCAAAGATGGCATACGACACGTTGTAAGAAAATGAAATGCCGGTGAAGCGTACCTCCGGCGGGAATGCGCGCACCATTACATAAGGTACTGCACCCACTACGCCGACGCACAGCCCCACCACACCATACAGCAGGAACAGCTGTTCAGGGTGGCTGCCCGCCAGGTGGTAGAACGCCCAGCTTGATGCCGCCAGTAAAAGACTGCCGACGATAAAGGTAAGGCTTGCGCCGATTCGATCAACGGCCAGTCCGGCGGTGAGGCAGCCAAAGCAGAGCATGATGGTGGCGATACTGTTGGCCTGCAGCGTCACTGCAGGCGCGAAACCGTACTGCTTTTGCAGCCAGACGGGTGACATCAAAATCACCACCACGATCCCCGCCGACAGCAGCCAGGTAAGCAGCATCGATACCACCACGGCTTTCTTATGGCTTACCACTACCGCTTTTACCGGTAGCTCCTGCGCCAGCGCTTTACGCTGCTGCATCTCAAGGAAAATGGGGGTCTCCTGCAGCCAGCGTCGCAAATACATCGCCACCAGGCCAAACGCCCCACCCAGCAGGAACGGCATACGCCAGCCCCAGTCGTGCACGGCCTGTGGCGTCATGCTGGTGTTCACAATCGTCGCCACCACCGACCCCAGTAAGATCCCGACGGTCAGCCCCGCCGTTAAGGTTCCGCAGGCGATACCGATGCGGCGAGCCGGAACGTGCTCGGCCACAAACACCCATGCGCCCGGCACTTCACCGCCAATCGCCGCGCCCTGAAGGATACGCATCAGCAACAGCAGTAACGGCGCAATAATGCCCATCGACGCGTAGGTCGGCAGCAGGCCGATAGCCAGCGTCGGCACGGCCATCAGCAGAATACTGAGGGTAAACATCTTCTTACGCCCGACCAGATCGCCAAAGTGCGCCATGATAATGCCGCCGAGCGGACGCGCCAGATACCCGGCGGCAAAAATGCCGAAGGTCTGGACCTGGCGTAGCCACTCCGGGATATCCGCCGGGAAGAAAAGTTCTCCCACTACGGCGGCGAAGAAGACAAAGATGATGAAATCATAAAACTCCAGCGCCCCGCCAAGTGCTGCGAGCGTAAGGGTTTTATAATCCTGCCGATTCAGAGGTCGGGTGTAATGTGACATAGCGAACCATTTTGCATGTGTTGTGGATTTATTTTTACAGCAATCGTAAAGAAAAAATTACTATACCGTAAAACGCTCCACACGCTACTGCGGTTGCAGCTAATGTCACATATTTGTTAATTTCAGGAGATTGTCTCACGGCGTGCGCTTTTCGGACGAAATGCTGCTACGACCTTATCGTCGGTTTCCACATACGGGCCGTCCAGTAGCTGTATACAATACGGTACACTTGCAAAGATCCCATGCACGATCACGCTGCCATCTTCCGCTTTCAGCCCTTCCAGCGTCTCTTTGATCGACTTCGGCTGGCCCGGCAGGTTCAGGATCAACGCCTGTTTGCGGATCACACCGACCTGACGGGAGAGGATAGCGGTTGGAACAAAGTGCAGACTGATCTGGCGCATTTGTTCACCGAAGCCCGGCATTTCACGGTCGGCAATCGCCAGCGTAGCATCCGGCGTCACATCACGACGCGCGGGCCCCGTTCCACCGGTCGTCAACACCAGGTGACAGCTCATCTCATCCACCAGTTCACAAAGCGTTTGTTCGATGATCGGCTGTTCGTCAGGGATCAGACGGGTCTGGATCTCAAACGGAGTAGTCAGCGCACTGCCCAGCCACGCTTCCAGAGCGGGGATGCCTTTATCCTGATAAACACCGCTGGAGGCGCGGTCAGAAATCGACACTAAGCCGATACGTAAGGTATTCATAGTCATTCCATTCAAAAAATACTGATTAAAGGGAATGATACACGCAGAGGGGAAATTCAGACAGAGTACGAAAGAAGTCGCGTGACCGGGAGCCCGGTCACGCAGAATGATTACAGCAGGTCGCCGATCATTTTTTCCAGTTTTTCCTGGTCGATAGCAAACTTACGGATACCGTCCGCCAGTTTGTCTACCGCCATTGGGTCCTGGTTGTGCTGCCACAGGAACTCGGATTCCGTGATGCGCTCAGGGCGCGCTTTCACTTCACCGGTGTAAGACAGTTTACGCTCGATCGCACCTTCGCTTTCCGCCAGCTCTTTCAGCAGCGCAGGGGCGATGGTCAGGCGGTCACAGCCAGCCAGCTCAATGATTTCACCGATGTTACGGAAGCTCGCGCCCATAACCACAGTCTCATAGCCGTGCTGTTTGTAGTATTCGTAGATTTCCGTCACGGAAACCACGCCTGGATCTTCAGACGCCGCGTACTCTTTCTTATCGGTGTTAGCTTTGTACCAGTCCAGAATACGGCCAACGAATGGCGAAATCAGGTATACGCCAGCTTCTGCACATGCGCGCGCCTGCGCGAAGGAGAACAGCAGCGTCAGGTTACAGTTGATACCGTCTTTTTCCAGCTGCTCAGCCGCGCGAATGCCCTGCCAGGTAGAGGCCAGTTTGATCAGGATACGATCGTTGCTGATGCCCGCATCGTTGTACAGTTTGATCAGACGTTTTGCTTTCGCGATAGAGGCTTCGGTGTCGTAGGAGAGACGCGCATCCACTTCGGTAGAGATACGGCCCGGAACCAGTTTCAGGATCTCCAGACCAATGTTCACTGCCAGTTTGTCAGTTGCATCCACAACCTGCTGCGCGCGATCGTTGCTCTGCGCTTTCGCCCAGGTCACAGCGTCGTCGATCAGTTTGCGATACTCAGGGATCTGCGCGGCGTTAAGGATCAGAGAAGGGTTGGTTGTGGCATCCTGCGGCTGGTACAGCTTCATTGCCGCGATATCTCCGGTGTCAGCTACGACAGTGGTGAACTGACGAAGGGAGGTCAATTTATCCGTCATGATAGTGTTTCTCTTTTAACGTGCCCTGGATAATTCACGCTACCGACAGCATGCCTGCAGCGGAAAAATGACAGGTTTACTTGTTAGGGGGATGTAACCGGTCTGCCCAGATGATAACACGACACAGGGGTAGCGCAACCGCAGACAGTGCGCTTAGGCAGAGTATGATAAACTCAGAATATTAACAGGCTACTAAGTAACAGCATGCTCAATCAGTGGTAGCGCTTACATATTCACTTTGGCATCAACAAGAGGGACGTTAATGCCTGATTTCCTTTCCTTTATTAATGAAATCCTCTGGGGTTCGATCATGATATATCTGCTACTGGGAGCAGGTATATGGTTCACGCTGCGCAGTGGTTTTATCCAGTTTCGTTATATTCGTAAGTTTGGCAAAAGTCTGAAAAACAGCATCACCCCGCAACCGGGTGGGTTAACCTCATTCCAGGCACTGTGTACCAGCCTCGCCGCGCGCGTCGGGAGCGGCAATCTGGCGGGCGTGGCGCTCGCCATCAGCGCCGGGGGGCCGGGAGCCGTTTTCTGGATGTGGGTTACGGCACTTATCGGCATGGCGACCTCGTTTGCCGAATGTTCGCTCGCGCAACTCTATAAAGAGAAGGACAAAAATGGCCAGTTTCGCGGCGGTCCGGCCTGGTATATGGCTCGCGGGCTGGGGATGCGCTGGATGGGCGTCCTGTTCTCGCTGTTTCTGCTCGTCGCATACGGTCTTATTTTTAATACCGTGCAGGCCAACTCTGTCGCACATGCCTTACGCTACGCCTTTGCGTGCCCGGAGTGGGTAACCGGTGCCGTGTTAGCCGTCTTCACCCTCATTACGGTTTCTACCGGTCTCAGGGGCGTTGCCCGCCTGATGCAGTGGCTTGTCCCCATCATGGCGCTGCTCTGGGTTACCGCCAGCCTGTTAGTGACCGTGCTCAATATTGACCAGGTGCCAGGCGTGATTGCCACCATCTTTAAGAGTGCCTTTGGCTGGCGGGAAGCGGCGTCAGGCGCGCTGGGTTATACCCTTAGCCAGGCGCTGACGGCCGGTTTCCAGCGGGGAATGTTCTCCAATGAAGCGGGGATGGGCTCGACACCGAATGCCGCAGCCACCGCCGCATCGTGGCCCCCTCACCCGGCTGCGCAGGGGATTGTACAGATGATCGGCGTCTTTACGGATACCATTATCATCTGCTCCGCCAGCGCCATGATTGTGCTGCTGGCCGGTCCCGTTGAGCATCCGTCCGGCACGGTGGGCATCCAGTTGGTTCAGCAGGCGCTGGTCAATCTTGCCGGTAGCTGGGGCGCAGGCTTCGTCTCACTTATCGTGGGGTTGTTTGCCTTTAGTTCGATATCGGTGAACTACATTTACGCCGAAAATAATCTTATTTTCCTGAAGTTAGACTCACGTTATACCCGTAGCCTGCTTCGGGCGGGCGTCATTGCGATGGTTATGGCAGGCTCCCTGCTCAGCATGCCGTTGGTCTGGCAACTGGCGGATGTGATTATGGCGCTGATGGCGATCACCAACCTGACGGCAATTTTGCTGCTCTCGCCGGTGGTCACGCTTATTGCTCAGGATTATCTTCGCCAGCGCAAACTTGGCGTTCAGCCAGTGTTTGATGCTTCACGTTATCCTGAAATTGAGTCACAAATCGCGCCCGGCGCATGGGATGATTTGCCACGGCAATAACAGCTATCGATCAATTGCGGGCGATTTTTTGTTAAAATCGCTCTAAATTTCCTGCAAGGACTGGATATGCTGATTCTGATTTCACCTGCAAAAACGCTCGACTACCAGAGCCCGCTCGCCACCGAACGCTATACCCAGCCTGAACTGCTGGATTATTCGCAACAGCTGATCCACGAGGCGCGTAAACTTTCTGCGCCGCAAATTGCCTCGCTGATGAGCATCAGCGACAAACTCGCGGATCTGAACGCCACCCGCTTCCATGAGTGGCACCCGGACTTCACGCCAGACAATGCCCGTCAGGCGCTTCTGGCGTTTAAAGGGGACGTTTATACCGGCCTGCAGGCAGAGACGTTTAGCGAAGCGGATTTCGATTTTGCTCAGCAGCATCTGCGTATGTTGTCAGGTCTGTATGGCGTGCTGCGTCCGCTGGACCTGATGCAGCCGTACCGTCTGGAGATGGGCATCCGCCTGGAAAACGCCAAAGGTAAAGATCTGTACCATTTCTGGGGCGATATCATCACCGACAAACTGAACGCAGCGCTGCAGGCCCAGGGCGATAATGTGGTGATCAACCTGGCGTCCGACGAATACTACAAGTCAGTGAAGCCGAAAAAGCTGAACGCGGAGATCATCAAGCCTGTCTTCCTTGATGAGAAAAACGGTAAATTCAAAGTGATCAGCTTCTACGCCAAAAAAGCGCGCGGGCTGATGAGCCGTTACATCATTCAAAACCGCCTGACAAAGCCTGAGCAGTTAACCGCGTTTAACAGCGAAGGTTATTTCTTTGACGAAGAAGCGTCGGGGAAAGGCGAGCTGGTGTTTAAGCGCCACGAGCAGTAAAAACAAAACCCCGCCGGCTGGCGGGGTGTGCATTAATGGTGTTTCCAGTCCGGACCAGGACGATGATCGTCGTGGCGATCGTTATGGCGATTATCGTGTTTACGATGCTCATCATGCGGACGCCAGTGGTTGTCGCGCCAGTCATAGTGAGCCTTCCACCAGTCATGGTCTCGCCAGCGGCCGCCATCCCAGTAGTGTCCGTTATTATCCCGATCGCCAATCTGCAGTTTTACCGCAGGCACGAGGGTGATTTCAGATGCCTGTACCGCCATGGGAGCGACCAGCATCAGTGAAAGCGCGATGAGTGCAGGTTTCAGTGTAGACATAGGTGACTCCTTATTATTCTTACCCAACATGGGCCGATGTAAGGAGATTACGTGAGGGGAACCGAAGATGTTATTCTCTGCAATCCTAAACGCTAAGTGACCGCATTTATTGGGAATTTCTGCTTTTTTCCTGCTTTTTCTCTCCTTAATTTCTCCACAAAAAAGCCGGGTGGCGGCTACGCCTTACCCGGCCTCGGTACAGTACTGCTGTTGCCGGGTGACGCTGCGCTTACCCGGCCTACGTTCTGAGCCGTTGTGTAGGTCGGGTAAGGCGTAGCCGCCACCCGACAAAAATCACGCGCGCGTCATCATCAGCTTACGCAGCGCGGCAAAGTCTGCCGGTAGTTCATGGGACAGCAGCGGCAGATCGGCACGCTCGGCCAGCTCCTTCGGCAATGGCAGCGTTTCACCCAGAATCTCTTCTACGCTCTCTTTGAACTTCGCCGGATGAGCGGTGCCGAGGAACAGCCCATATTCCCCCGGATTAAGCTGATCGCGCAGCGCGCGATAAGCAATCGCCGCGTGGGGTTCAGAGGTGTACCCTACCGCTTTCAGCTCGCGCATGGTCGCTTTGGTGGTTTCATCCGTTACCGCAGCGTAGCCCAGATCGCCCAGACGCCAGACCTTACGGCGGAAGAGTTCTTCCACACGCGGCCAGTTATTTGGCTGGCTCACGTCCATGGCATTAGAAAGCGTCGCCTGGGTGGCATTCGGTGCCCATTTACCCTCTTTCAGGAAGCGCGGCACGGTGTCGTTGGCGTTGGTCGCCGCGATAAAGCGTTTCACCGGCAGACCGAGCGATTTCGCCAGCAGGCCCGCCGTCAGGTCACCGAAGTTTCCGCTTGGTACGGAGATCACCAGTTGATTACGCGCTTCCTGCGGCAGTTGCGCCACCGCCTCGAAGTAGTAGCAGATCTGCGCCAGCAGACGGCTGATGTTAATGGAGTTTGCGGAGTTCAGACCCAGCGCCACCTTCAACTCTTCGTCATCGAAGGCCTGCTTAACCAGCGCCTGGCAGGCATCGAAATCGCCGTCGATCGCCACGGTTTCAATGTTGCCACCAAGCGTGCAGAACAGTTTTTCCTGCAGCGGGCTGATTTTACCTTTCGGGTAGAGGATCACCACGCGGACGTTTTTCAGGCCGTAGAACGCATGGGCGACAGCCGCACCGGTATCACCGGAAGTGGCGGTCAGGATGGTCACCGGCTTGTCGCCGCTGATGTGGGTCAGCATCTGCGCCATAAAGCGGCCACCGAAATCTTTGAACGCCAGCGTTGGGCCGTGGAACAGCTCAAGACAACCTACGTCGGGCTCCACCTGCTGAACCGGTGCCGGGAAAGCAAACGCCGCACGCACGCGCTCTTCCAGTAGCTCCTGCGGGATTTCGTCGCCAATAAACGCGGAGAGAATTTTGGTGCTTCGGGTGACAAAGTCTTGTTTCAGCAGGGCATCAATGTCAGTCAGATGGAATTCCGGCAGGTCATGCGGGAAGAATAGTCCCTGATTTTTGCCCAGTCCCTGAGTCACCGCCTGCGCGAAGCTGACCTGCTCGTTATGATCTTTCAGATTATAAAGTTTCATTATTTATCCCAGTACTCGTGCGCCAGCCGTGTCCAGACGGCAAATATGAACAAAGCCTTCCTGATTTTGCAGGTAGTGTTTAGAGAGCCAGTCCGCCACACGCTGGGCGGTGTCTGGCTTATCGCACAGGGCGAACAGCGTCGGGCCGGAGCCGGAGATGCCGCACGCCTGCGCACCAATATCCAGTGATGCCTGCCGCGCCTCGTTAAAACCGGGCAGCAGCTTCGTGCGGTACGGCTCGGCAATGACGTCTTTCATCAGTTTCGCCGCCAGCTGTGGCTGACGGGTATAGCAGGCGTGAATAAAGCCCGCCAGGTGACGCCCGTGAGCGATACAGTCCTGGCGGCGATACTGCGCAGGCAGGATCGCACGCGCTTCCGCGGTCGAAACCTTAATGCCCGGATACGCCAGCACCCACAGCCACTCATCAAACCCTGGCACCTGCTGGCTGATGATGCCATTTTCTTCAATCATCAACTGCATACCACCGAGGAAACACGGCGCGACATTGTCGTAATGAATGCTGCCTGAAATCCGCCCTTCCAGCTCGCCCATCAGCCCCAGCAGGCGGTTATTGTTCAGCGGCTTACCGCAGTGCTCATTCATCGCCACCAGCGCGGCAACCACGGAGCAGGCGCTGGAGCCCAGACCGGAACCGATCGGCATACTTTTTTCCAGCGTCATGGCGACCGGCACGTTTTTGCCGATCTCCTGACAGAAACGCTCCCAGCACTGATAAACGATATTCTCGCGCGGGTCGGACGGCAGTTTGCTGGCGAAGCGGCCAACGTTATTCAGGCTGAAGCTATCCGCCGCGTCTACCGTTACCGTATCGCCCAGCAGCGAACCATCCACCGGCGTGACCGCCGCACCCAGCACATCAAATCCGACGCTCATATTGGCGCTGGAAGCCGGGGCATAAACTTTCACCATGTTAAACTCCTAACTTCCATGACAGGGTACGCAGCAGATCGGCAAACACGCCCGCTGCCGTCACATCATTCCCTGCGCCATAGCCGCGAAGCACCAGCGGCAATGGCTGATAATAGTGGCTGTAAAACGCCAGGGCGTTTTCGCCGTTTTTGACTTTGTAGAGCGGATCGTTGCCATCCACTTCAGCAATCTTCACACGACACACGCCATCTTCTTCAATGTTGCCAACATAGCGCAATACCTTACCTTCATCACGGGCTTTCGCTACGCGGGCAGCAAAGGCGTCGTCGAGCTGCGCTAAATTCGCCATAAAGGTACTGACATCACCGCTGTCATCAAATTCAACTGGCAGTACCGGCTCAATCACGATATCCGAAAGCTCCAGTTCACGGCCCGTTTCTCGCACCAGGATCAGCAGCTTGCGCGCCACGTCCATCCCGGAGAGATCGTCACGCGGATCGGGCTCGGTGTAGCCCAGCTCACGCGCCGCACGGGTCGCTTCAGACAGGCTCATCCCTTCATCGAGCTTGCCAAAGATAAACGACAGCGAGCCAGAAAGAATGCCGGAGAAGCGCTGCAGTTCATCACCCGCGTTCAGCAGGTTTTGCAGGTTCTCGATCACCGGCAGACCTGCACCGACGTTGGTGTCATACAGGAACTTGCGGCGCGACTTGCTCGCCGCCAGGCGCAGCTGGTGATAGTAATCCATCGACGACGTGTTGGCCTTTTTGTTTGGCGTCACCACGTGGAACCCTTCGCGCAGGAAGTCGGCGTACTGATCGGCCACCGCCTGGTTCGAGGTACAGTCGACAATCACCGGATTGAGCAGGTGATACTCTTTCACCAGGCGAATCAGACGGCCCAGGTTGAACGGCTCTTTTGCCTCGCTCATCTCGGCCTGCCAGTTTTCCAGGTTCAGACCGTGAACGTTGGTCAGCAACGCTTTTGAGTTCGCGATACCACACACGCGCAGATCAATATGTTTCTTCTTTAGCCACTTCTGCTGACGCTTAACCTGCTCCAGCAGTGCGCCGCCCACACCGCCCACGCCAATCAGGAACAGCTCAATCACCTGGTCGGTGTTGAACAGCATCTGGTGAACCACTCGCACGCCAGTGGTCGCATCGTCGTTATCGACCACCACAGAAATAGAACGCTCGGACGAGCCCTGCGCAATCGCCACGATGTTGATGTTGGCCCGCGCCAGTGCGGCAAAGAATTTGGCGGAGATACCGCGCAACGTGCGCATCCCATCGCCAACCACAGAGATGATCGCCAGACGCTCCTGAATAGAGAGCGGCTCCAGCAGCTCCTCTTTCAGCTCCAGGTAAAACTCTTCTTCCAGCGCACGGCGCGCGCGCAGGCAGTCGCCTTGTGGCACGCAGAAGCTGATGCTGTATTCAGAAGAAGACTGGGTGATCAGCACCACCGAGATACCGTTGCGGGACATGGCCGCAAAAACGCGCGCCGCCATGCCGACCATCCCTTTCATGCCCGGACCGGAGACGCTGAACATCGCCATGTTATTCAGGTTGGAGATACCTTTCACCGGCAGACCATCTTCATCGGTGCTGGCACCAATCAGCGTACCTGGGGCTTGTGGGTTACCGGTGTTTTTAATCAGGCAAGGGATCTGGAACTGGGCAATCGGGGAGATGGTACGCGGGTGAAGCACTTTAGCGCCGAAGTAGGAAAGCTCCATCGCTTCCTGATACGACATCGACTTCAGCAGCCTGGCGTCCGGTACCTGGCGCGGGTCGCAGGTATATACACCGTCGACGTCAGTCCAGATCTCACAACAATCTGCGCGTAAACACGCAGCCAGTACGGCAGCAGAGTAGTCAGAGCCGTTACGGCCCAGCACCACCAGTTCGCCCTTCTCGTTTCCGGCGGTAAAGCCCGCCATCAGGATCATGTGGTCTGACGGAATTTTGCTCGCGGCAATGCGGCGGGTCGATTCGGCAATATCGACGGTGGATTCGAGGTAGTGTCCTGCTGCAAGCAGTTTTTCAACCGGATCGATCACCGTCACGTTGTGGCCACGCGCTTCAAGAAGGCCAGCCATGATGGCAATCGAGAGTTTCTCACCGCGACAGATCAGCGCCGCGTTGATGCTGTCCGGGCACTGGCCAAGCAGGCTGATACCGTGCAGCACGTGTTTGATCTGGGCAAATTCTTGCTCAACGAAGGCTTTCAACTGTGCAAGCGGGAAGCCAGGCTGTGCTTCTGCCAGCCCCTGAAGCAGCTCTGTGAAAATGCGCTCAGCGTCGCTAATGTTCGGAAGTGCATCCTGACCACCGATGGTTTTTTCAATCATCGCCACCAGATGGTTCGTGATTTTCGCCGGGGCAGAAAGCACGGTAGCAACCTGCCCCTGCCTGGCATTGCTCTCCAGGATATCGGCAACACGCAGAAAACGTTCTGCATTTGCCACTGATGTACCGCCGAACTTCAACACTCGCATGGTTCTACCTCGTTTCCTTTAGCCGAAAAAAAAGCCCGCACTGTTCAGGTGCGGGCTTTTTTTGTTTTTCCTGTACGCGTCAGCCCGCATCGTTACCTGTGGTAATGATGATGGTTGTGGTAATGGTGGTGATGCTGATGCGTTTCATGGATGTTGTGTACTCTGTCATTATTATCTGTCTGTGCTGTATTCTTTTAGGGTTAAAGGATCGGGCACCTTAAGTCAATGAATTTTTAATTTGATCACAATTCGGGACGCTCTCACGTCCCGCTGCCTCAGGATTTATTTTCATCCGAATCCCCCAAAAGCAACCCTTAGCATTAGACGGTTACGCCATAGTAAAAACGTATGGCAGCATTTTACTCGGCTAATTTTTTTTCGATATCATGCAGCAAACGGTGCAGCATCGCCGTGTCGCGTTGTTCAAGCCGTCCGAGACGCTGTTGCAACCAGTCCGCCATTTTCTGATCGTCCGCCACGCCCAGTCGCGATAACAGATCCTCCACGCGAGCGCGCAGCGCGGCCAGCTGATTTTCGTCCGTACCGGCAGCGTGCGGCTGCGGAATTTGTATTAAGGATGCTAATTGATAGCAATACACCATGACCGCCTGGCCTAAATTCAGCGACGGATAATCGGCCACCATTGGCGCGCCCGTCAGCACGTCGGCAAGTTCCAGCTCCTCATTGGTAAGCCCCGAATCTTCGCGACCAAACACCAGCGCGGCTTTCGTCAGCCACTGGCTTTTCTCGCTCAACATGGGCACCAGTTCCGCAGGCGTGGCGTAGTAATGAAACTTCGCCCGGCTGCGCGCGGTGGTCGCCACGGTAAACGAAATATCGTGCAGCGCGTCAGCAAGCGTAGCGTAAGTGGTTATATTATCGAGAATATCTCCCGACCCGTGTGCCACCCAGCGTGCCGCAGGTTCCAGGTGCGCCGTGCTGTCCACAATACGTAAATCGGTAAAACCCATGGTCTTCATGGCACGCGCCGCAGCGCCTATATTTTCGGCTCTTGCTGGGGCCACCAGCACAATCGACAGATGCATTTATGCTCTCTTTTTAAACAGTTAGCGGGTAAAAATGTGATGCGCTTCAACATATTACGCAGCACGAATTTACAAAATTGCAACACAAATCACCGAAATAGCGTTTCATAACAATTTAAAAACGCTAAACTATTGTGTGGCTGAACAATCAGTTAGAATGTTAACAAAGGTTCATTATCCTTATGTTTTGTAATGATAATGACTGTATGAATAGTCATTTCTGATTGGATTCGCATCGTTTATCAATCAAGGCCCGCAACTAGTTGGTTTATTGAAAATTTGTGACAAAGGCTAGCATTCAGCTACGATGATTTCATCAAACTGTTAACGTGCTACAATTGAACTTGATATATGTCAACGAAGCGTAGTTTTATTGGGTGTCTGGTGTCACTTAGCCTGTTATGTTGCTGTTAAAATGGTTAGGATGACAGCCGTTTTTGACACTGTCGGGTCCAAAGGGAAAGTACCCACGACCAAGCTAATGATGTTGTTGACGTTGATGGAAAGTGCATCAAGAACGCAATTACGTACTTTAGTCACGTTAGGCCGATCATGTTAATTTGCGACATGTATCAGGCAGGTCAGGGACTTTTGTACTTCCTGTTTCGATTTAGTTGGCAATTTAGGTAGCAAACATGCAGACCCCGCACATTCTTATCGTTGAAGACGAGTTGGTAACACGCAACACGTTAAAGAGCATTTTCGAAGCAGAAGGCTACGATGTCTTTGAAGCGACCGATGGCGCAGAGATGCATCAGATCCTTTCTGAAAATGATATCAACCTGGTCATTATGGACATCAACCTGCCGGGCAAAAACGGCCTTCTGCTGGCGCGCGAACTGCGTGAACAGGCGAACGTCGCATTAATGTTCCTGACGGGCCGTGACAACGAAGTTGATAAAATTCTTGGCCTGGAAATCGGCGCGGATGACTACATCACCAAGCCGTTCAATCCACGCGAGTTAACCATTCGTGCCCGCAACCTGCTGTCCCGCACCATGAATCTGGGTACGGTCAGCGAAGAGCGTCGTAGCGTAGACAGCTACAAATTCAACGGCTGGGAACTTGATATCAATAGCCGTTCGCTGATTAGCCCGAACGGTGAGCAGTACAAACTGCCGCGCAGTGAATTCCGCGCGATGCTGCACTTCTGCGAAAATCCGGGCAAAATTCAGTCCCGTGCAGAGCTGCTGAAGAAAATGACCGGTCGCGAGCTGAAGCCTCATGACCGCACCGTAGACGTGACTATCCGTCGTATTCGTAAGCATTTTGAATCTACGCCGGATACACCAGAAATCATCGCCACTATCCACGGCGAAGGCTATCGTTTCTGCGGTGACCTGCAGGAGTAATCCCGCACACCACACATTAAAAACGGCGCTTTTGCGCCGTTTTTTTTATTCTCGCCACGGCATAATCGGCACGGCGCTAATCGCGTTTTTCGGCGAACCTTCCACCACTTTGTCGGAATAGGCCAGATAGGCCAGCGTGTTGCGTTTGGCATCGTAGAAGCGTACCACCTGCAGCTTCTTAAAGACCAGAGAAGTCCGTTTCTGGAACACCACGTCCCCCTGTGCTTTACCGTTTTTGATTTTGTCGCTCAGCTCAACCGGACCGACCTGCTGGCATGAAATCGCCGCATCGGAGGTGTCTTCAGCCAACCCGAGTCCGCCTTTAATGCCACCTGTTTTCGCCCGGCTAACATAGCAGGTGACGTTTTTCACATCCGGATCGTCGAATGCTTCCACCACGATTTTGTGGTCCGGGCCGAACATTTTAAACACGGTATCGACGGAACCAATCTGTTCCGCCTGTGCCGCGCGGCCAACCAACAGCAGCAAGGCTGTAAAGAGCAATGTCTTGTATTTCATATTGTTACCATTCTTTAAAATTGCACTGGGCGATTATTCAACACTTTAGACAAAAATGTAGCAAGATCACAGGATTAGAATATATTCGCCCATAATGCACTGCAAAAAGCATTAATGAGCAAAAAAAACACTGAATGCTAAAACATCAAAAAATGCTATTATCCGCTAACCTGTTATCAGGCACCTGCTGTTTTAAGGATGAGGATAGTATATGGATCAGGCTGGAATTATTCGCGACCTGCTAACCTGGCTGGAAGGTCATCTCGATCAGCCTTTGTCACTGGATAATGTGGCGGCAAAAGCAGGCTATTCCAAGTGGCATCTGCAAAGGATGTTCAAAGATGTCACCGGTCATGCTATCGGTGCCTACATTCGCGCGCGTCGTCTGTCAAAATCTGCTGTGGCGTTGCGTCTGACCGCGCGTCCCATTCTGGATATTGCCCTGCAGTACCGTTTCGATTCGCAGCAAACCTTCACCCGTGCCTTTAAGAAACAGTTCTCGTTAACGCCAGCGCTGTATCGCCGCTCGCCCGACTGGAGCTCATATGGTATCCGTCCGCCGCTGCGTTTGGGCGAGTTCGCGATGCCGAAATATGAAATGGTCACCCTGCCGGAAACGCATCTTATCGGGACGACGCAGAGTTATTCCTGCTCGCTGGAGCAAATTTCCGAGTTTCGTCATCAAATGCGCGTTCAGTTCTGGCGTGATTTTCTCAGCCATGCACCAGCGATCCCACCTTTGCTGTATGGCCTGAACGAAACGCATCCGAGCCACGAAAAAGACGATGAGCAGGAGGTGTTCTACACCACCGCGCTCACGCCAGACATGGCGAATGGCTATATTCAGGGCTCGAAACCGGTCGTGCTGGAAGGCGGCGAATACGTGATGTTTTCGTATGAAGGGCTGGGGACGGGCGTTCAGGAATTTATCCTGACCGTTTACGGAACCTGCATGCCAATGCTGAATCTGAATCGCCGTAAAGGTCAGGATATTGAGCGCTACTACCCGGCAAGCGATGCAAAACCGGAAGAAGGCCCAATCAATCTGCGGATGGAATTGTTAATTCCGGTACGTCGTTAACGCTGCAGTTCATCCAGCGCAGGGGCATCAAGATGCGAAATGTCCCCTGCCATCTCCACCACCCACCCAGACGCCAGCCACGCGCTTTCCTGATAATCGATACGGGAAATTGAGCAGTTGCGCAGACGCAAGCGACGCTCAGCATAAGCCGGTAATCCCAGAATGGTGCTTACCAGGCAACCCAGCGCGATACCGTGGCTCACCAGCAGCGGACGGCTACCGGCCGGGAGCTTCAGACACTCGGCCAGCGCAGCATGCATACGCACGCTTAACTCCTGCATGGATTCACCTTCAGGAATGCGGCCATCTTCTGTACCGTTCACCAGCGTGCGACGCCAGCCTTCTTCCGTTTCCGTCAGCGTGTCGATGTGGCGTTTTTCCAGCACACCCATATCCAGTTCGCGCAGGCGCGGTTCGAGGATCACGTCGCAGCCACAGGCGTCGGCGATGATGCGCGCCGTCTGCTGTGTACGACCTAAATCACTGGAGATGACGTGCGTGATGCCCAGCGTTCTGGCGCGTTCCGCCACCTGCCACGCTTGCTGCACGCCCTTTTCGGTAAGAGGACTGTCTGACTGGCCTTGAATACGTCGCTCGGCGTTCCACTGCGTTTCACCGTGGCGAACAAGGTATACCTGTAACATGCTTTTTTTCCGTTATACTGCGATGAGTTTTTTTGAATCGAGCTTAATTATGCACCATGTTGTCTCTGCTACCACTAATCCTGCCAAAATTCAGGCAATTCTAAGGGCATTTGAAGAGATCTTCGGCGAAGGATCGTGCCATATTGACGCCATCGGCGTCGAGAGTGGCGTTCCTGAACAACCGTTTGGCAGTGAGGAAACGCGCACTGGCGCACGAAATCGCGTGGTGAATGCCAGAGCGGCTGCGCCAGATGCTGACTTTTGGGTAGCCATTGAAGCGGGAATCGACGAAGGCGCGACCTTTAGCTGGGTCGTTATCGAGAGTCGCGAGCAGCGCGGTGAAGCTCGCTCGGCCACGCTGCCGCTGCCGGAGATCATCCTGAACAAAGTCCGTGCGGGTAAAGCACTCGGGCCGGTGATGTCGCAGTACACCGGCATTGATGCGATTGGCCGTAAAGAAGGGGCGATTGGTGTCTTTACCGCAGGCAAGCTGACGCGCTCTGGCGTCTACCACCAGGCGGTTATCCTGGCGTTAAGCCCGTTCCATAACGCGATTTACGGTGAGTCATTGTAATTTGTAGGCCTGATAAGCGTAGCGCCATCAGGCATTTTTCAGCAATACCGCTTCCAGCCACTGGCGCAGCTCAACCGGCGCAGACTTCAGGCTGTTCGAGCCGCGGGTAATGGTTGCGATCCCCGCGCCCAGCTCGTTTTTCAGCTCACGCTGGCTCATCTCACCGCGCAGAAGCTCTTCAATGATCCGCACGCGCGTGCCCAGCGCTTCACGCTCATCGGGCGTCAGCATCAGTTGCAAAAGCGGTAAATGCAGATCCTGTTCATAGGACTGGCGGAGCAGCTCCACAAAACGAAGCCACTCCTGATTGCGTTGTTCGGCCATTGCCGAGGAATACGGGGAATGCTGGGTCATGTCATGCTGCCTCTTGTACTCATTAGCGAGTACAGCATAACACAACCCGCGCC